>CAZADH010000179.1:0-12701 GCA_964483805.1 uncultured bacterium | reverse complement strand
TGTACAACCGCGTTCAAGAAGGCATCGAGGTGCTCTGTCCGTTGCCGGGCCGTACCGCCGACACCCTGGTGTTTCGCGATGTCCTCAACCACACGATCGTGCTCGAACGAGTCGACGTGAATGCGCGCGGTGTCGGCCAACTCGTGTCATACCATCATGGGCAACCCGATGGCTGGCGCGGCGACCCCGATCGCGACCGCGGCTGCGCTGTGCGCGAAACAGACGAACTGGCCTTTGCGAGCGCGCCTGCGGCGACTGAACAACTGTTCTACCCAGCATACCCTGTAAATATCCGTGGCGTGAAGTCGGTCGAATTCACGGCACTCAGCCCAACCTGCGTGCGCATTTGCCTGACGCTGGCGGAGGGCGATGCTGCGTTGCCGATCGAAACGACCATGGAATTGAAGAACACGGCGCTGGTCTATCAGCCATGAAGGCGGTGGTACTGAACCGCAGACCGAATCTGGCGGCGGGCTGGTACGAACGCGGCGTGGCAAGAGCAAATCGATCGGATCAGCGGGTATGGCGCGGGGGCCGCCTTTTCCTCCGCGGCTTCACCCTCCTCGAAGTGGTCATCAGCATGGTCCTGCTGGGACTTGTTGGCGCGACGCTGGCGCAACTGATGATCGGCGGCGCGTCGCAGGCGCGCCGGTCGGAAGACCGCACCATCGCAGCGGTGGCGGCGGCGGCCGTCCTCGATCGGGTGCGCGATCATGCGCAGTGCGACCCGCGGTTCTTCTATCATCAAAGACTGCTCGAGCACGCAGTGATCGAAGAGAGCCCCAGCGTGTTTGTCCATCGTGGGTTCTTCGCAACCCCTTCGACCGAACTGCTCACCACCCTGCCCGAGAAATGGCGATCGGGCGGTGCCAGCAAGCTGGTCGCCGGCGTTGGCGCCACCGGCAACCCCACGCCAGCCGGTGGGGGCGGCGCTGCGACGGCGAGTGCCGCCGGTGATCCCACGGCTGCCCCCGAGGCTCTTTCCGCGTATGCTTTTCGGCTGACGTTGACCGACGAGTATCCACAAGGATTGACTGACGGCGGCAAGCTCGACAACGAGCTCGAGGCCCAGGTAAAGAGCATTCTCAAACTGGCCCGGGTCGAGATCTTTCGTGTCACCGATCTTGCCGCGCAACGCGAAACGAGTATTTTCACGCTCGAACGGGCGTATCTGATCCCGGGGTTGAGTCTCGAGCCCGCATTGCTGCGCACGCTCAACGAAAGGGTGGCGCCGACTGACCTTCTGAAGGCCGTCGATCTCGCGAAACAGACGCTCCGCGATCAACCCAGCACCCCTGTGGCATCGTATCCGGAAGACGGCGTCACCTTTGCGGCCACGCTCCTTCTCATCACGACCGAAGTCAACCGCGCGGTCTACGAGTGTACCAACGTGCCGATGCTCGGCACCGAAACGCCCGCCCTGCCCGATTGCGACCTGCCGTTCTACGGCTACGAAGCCCGCATTGCATCGCTCGAACCCGCACTGGGAGCTCCACACGAAGCGAAGTTCGAACTCGTCGAGCGCGCCACGTTGCATCGACGCGCCGCGCTGCGCCTGTTCGAGGCGCACAAGCGGTGTCTGCTGCCGTCGATCCACTTGAGCAACATGGTCACGGCCCTTCGCCAGAAGATCGTCGACCACGATCGCAACACCTTCGAGTCGAGACTGGCACCGCTGACCGAACAGCTCGAAGCCGGACGGAATCTGGCCAAGGCACTGACCGGGCTGGCGCAGACTGATGCGCCAGCATCATTGGTCACCAGTGCCACAACCTTGATCAACGCCATTGTCGACAAAGCCCACAACGGCGCCACCGGCTGGGACGACCAATTCGCCAGCCCCGAAACCCTCGATCGACTCAAACTCGCTTGCCTCTACCGCAACCTGTTCGGCGCGATGGACATGGCTATCTGGGAACTGCAGACGATGTTCGCGCGGTTTGCCAAACATCTGCGGGCTGCCCGCGAAATCTACCTTCGCCTGACGCGCGAAAGCGTGCCCCAGACTTCGACCGAGATCGCTGACACACAACTGCAGAAGCTGAGCACCGGCAGTCAGCAACTGACACCGCAATCGCTGATGTTCTTTGCCGCCGGATGCGTCGAGTGCGCGCAGGCCCTCGAGTTGGTCGGCACTGACACCGGACGTATGGCTGGTGTATTGTCAGAGCTCGGCGTATCGACCACACTTGCCAATGCCTGCCCTCCGGCATTCATGGGGTTCGTCCGCGCGCAGCGTGATATCCCGGCCTCCGAGTTGCGAGAGCGCAACAGCGTGTTCATCAGCTCGTATGTGCCGACATTGCGAGGCCTCGACCCCGCCGAACTCGAGCGGATCGGCCCGGGAGCCGGATCGCATGTCGTCAACCCGATTTTGTTGCGGGCGTATGGCGAGTTGCGCACCGATCCCTCGGCAGCGGTATCGGGCTGGACGGTTGGTCAGTTCATTGAAGACACCGCCCGCACGCAGGCCGAGGTCCCCGCAGTACTCAAGTCGATCGATGCAGCGATGCGCATGACCGACGCGACGGCCAAAGATATCCGGGCACAGGTAATCGCCGGCCTCTCGCCGGCAACCCGCGATGTATTCACTTCCGAGCGCATGCAACCGTGCCGGAATCTGCAGGCCGTCATCGACAAATGGATGCAGGAAGTCATGGCCCAGCCTGCGCTGCCGACGGGGACACCATAGGAATGACCATCACGAACTCAATAACCAGTGGGTCGCGGAAGCACTCCAGCACCAACACGGCGGGCTGCACTGTGTCAATACAATCTACATCAACGAGCAGTCCAACCCTGATCGAAAGCGGCTCTTCGCGCCGTGGCTCACCCGCAGTCGCCGCCGCATCGGATCTGCGACGAATACAAAGTAAGCAGACCGATGTTGACCGCATCGCTTGCGGTGTCAGATGGCGGCCACCCCGACACGGCGCAGCGTTGATGCTCGTCTTGGGCCTGACTCTCGTCTCGGCGATTCTCATCGCAACGGCCTGGATGATTCTTCGCCAGGGCGCACAGGCCAGTCGCAACTTCGCGCAGCGCGTCATCGCCTCGACCTGGACCGACCGCATCAACGCCCGTATTGCTGCAGTGATTCGCGCGCGGCCTTGGGAGGAGCGGTTCTACATGCCGCCGCGATGCGTCCAGCCACCGTATGTGTTTTGCCAGGGTGTCTTTCCGTTCGAAGATCTGGCGACCCACCCCGATTTCACGAAAGGCGGGGACGGATCTGCGGCACGCGTGTGGTTCGAAGGCGCGATAGTCGATGTCGTCGGTGAACGTCGCTATCGCGTCAAGCTGACCGTGACCTGCGACGGCATCCCGTTCCAGTCGTTCTCTGAGGGCCGTTACCCCGACGGCGCCATGGACCAGGCCAACATCGGCGTGGGCCAGATCGTGGTAACCGCAGCCGGTGACACCGCGACTGCGGCCGACCCATTCGAACAGTCCCGCAAGAGAGTCAAAGGCGTTTCCGTCGCCGCTCACCAATCTGCCCTGATCTCCATGCCAACATCCGGCCGCTCGGTTGCCTTAACGAGTGCATGCCTTGTCCCGATGGTTTCTTTTCCAAGATACGAGAACATTGCGGGCCTTGCTGACGAGTTCGCGGCGATCTACTCATCATACCCGTGGCCCGACCCTGCCCGTGTCATTGAACGACTTCAGATCCTTGACTTCGCAGTGCGGGGGCAACTGGACATCGTCAAAGATCACCTGCTTGCAGGCACTCCGAACCTCGCTTCCGCCCTCAGGCAGACAGCGGACGCCGAGTTTCCGGCATACTCAGATCTTGCGGCAGTACTGGAGACTACTGGAAAAGGCAACTTCTCTTCGGTTCAAATGAAGGTCCTGACACTTCTCTGTTCTTGGAAACATCCGTGGGTCTGCGACAATAGGTATCTGTATCGGGATGGGGCGTGGCGCTTCACGCTGGCTGATTCTCTGAGTGAAGCTCAGCGCATACTGATGAAGGAGTTGGCGCAAGGCCTCTACTGCGCGATCATTCACCTTGATGGCGAGGGGCGATTGACGAACTGGTTCGACGGGGAATCACCAACTTCCGGCCTCTCGACGGGTCCATATGCCCACTTTCCCGCCGGAGAGCTACTGTCGTCCACAGGTGATTTGGGCACAGACATCGCCACATTGAAAGACCCAACGATCTTGGGTCACTTGAACAACTACATCAGCACTCTTGCTCGCGTCAGACCGCGTATTGCCGCTCGGGCAGCGCAGACCTGCCAACGGTTTCGTAGACAAGGGCTCCGTCCAAGATGAGTATGCCGCCCGAACCTCGAGGGGTCCCTGTCTGGATCGGAGCGGATATGATCGTCACGACCTGTCCGCCAAACAATCCCGTCACAAACCCGTTCGCGCGCAATACGGGGCGAAGCGCACTGGTCACGTTCCACGTGGCCTGCATTACCTGCGTGGCACTATGTTGCATTGGCTTGTCGGCCGGCTGCGGCTGCGGCCCAACCTCCCCCGGCGGAGCCCGACTGCTCGAGTTCGGCAAGAAGGTCGAGGTCAACGGCGTCGCCGCGGTCGCAAACCAGGCACTGAAAGTCACTGATACGATCGAGGTTTTCGCCGATGCCTACGCGACGATCAAGTTCGACGACGGCACGCGCATCAATCTGTTCTACGACGATGTGAGAAAGCAGAACACCAAGGTGTCACTGACCGCCTATGAACCGAAGGGCGTGAAAACCGTGGCGCTGCGTCTGTGGACCGGCATCCTGTCGTTCATTGTGCCGACGAATCGCAAAGGGATCGACCGCTACAAAATCGAAGCCGCCCACACCGTGACCGCGATCGAAGGAACGGCAGGAAAGATCTCGACCGACGGCAATACCGACGAGGTGGCGTTGAAAGAGGGCATCGTCGAGGTTGCTCACACGAAGGGAACAACGACGAAACTCACCGCAGGGCAGAAGCTCGGGGCCGACGCAGCCCAGATGTATCCGCCGGTTCCCTATGTCGGCGTGGCCGACCGCGAGGACCGCTTCTACCACACGAACCTCAAAGAACTCTATCGATACTGACGCAGCGAAGGCCGTTCATCAACGGGCCGCGGCGATCACTGTTCGCGGCGTCATTGAGGCGTCATGCCGACCATGCGCTCGAAAACGCCACGCACTGCGAAGGTGAAAAACACGGAACGACTGCCGAAATGACGAAGTCAGCGGGCGGGCGACTTCGTCTTCAGAAACTCTTCGTACAGCCGGCGAATCGGATCGAGCTTTTGCATGGGAATGGTCTTTATGTTGTCGACCTTGAACAGCATCAGCGTCTGCCGCCCTTTTACCGAATTGGGCAACCGCTGGGCCGACGGGATGATCTTGCTCTGTCTCTCGGGCGAAAAACCCTTGCGGAAAAGCGTCAAGCCGCGAATCATCGGCTCTGATTTCGCGATGGCGACCAGGGTCTTGCCGATCTGGGGATTGAGTTCATGCATGGAATCGAACGATTCCTGGCGAACGATGCAGGCATCGGCCTGGCGAAAGAACACCGGCAACACCGCCTGGGACGGCTTTTCGTTGACAGTCCGCACCGATTCGAAGAATGCCTGGGCGGCAGGAAGTTGTTTGCGGGCCAACTCGACTTCGAGCCAGACCTTCGGCAATTCGCCGGTTTGACGCGTGTCGATGATCAGCTTTTTGCCGCGCAACCCATCGAGGCCGGTGATGCCCGCCTCTTTGTGGACCAAAAGCAGCATCGGGCACTCGAGGCGACCGCCGATCTCAGAAGACAGCGGGTTTTCGAACTCACCGTCGGCAGCAAGCTTTACGGCCTCAATCGTCGAGACCGTCAATACATCAACTTTACGTTGTCGGACGGCGGCTGACAGATCGGCAAAGTCACGATAGACCGTGGTTTCAAAGGCGTAATCGAGTCCTTCAGTTTTGAGAATCTGTTCGAACCAGACCTTGATCGCCACCACGGCGTCGTTCAAATCGACCTCGGACAGCGTGGTCGAGGAAAACCCAACCTGGATCGGCGGGTCGGCACCGCGACAGCGGGACACCTGCACCAGACTCCAGATCAGCCCCAGAACCAACAACGGCAACAGCCGGCGCAACCGGCCACGGGACCTCGGCGCGCGACAACCAACGATTCCCACCGTTCCCACAGACCGGTGGACGAAAATGTTCTGCCGTCGATTGGCGCCGCGAATGTTAGTCATGTGCCTGCCACATTTTACGACACAGTGAACCCGTTGCACAAACTCGGCAGCCGCGGCACGCCTGCCGCAGCGCCAGACCGTCACTTCACCGTCTTCGCAAGGCGGCATCCTTGACGCCATGCAGGTTTTGCCACCGCATTGACGTTGCCAATCTTCTTCCGTATCGTTGACGCATCCCTGGTTTTCAATGGAGGTCGCGATGTCGCATGAAGATGCCTGGCACACCCTGCGAGAACTGCTCCGCACGCAGGATCTCGCGGTCCTTGGCACCGACAGCGAGGGGCATCCGTATACCGGTCTGGTGGCCTTCGATGCAACTGAAGACCTGAAGTGCCTGCTGTTTGCCACCGCGCGCGCCACCCGTAAGTATCGCAATCTTCAGGGCAACCCGCGCGTTTCGCTGCTGATCGACAACCGGTCGCACTCGGTGACCGATTTTCAGCGGGCAGCGGCGGTCACCGTTCTCGGCGCCATCGACGTCGTCGAGCCCGCCGAAGAAGGCCGACTCAAAGAGCGGTTTCAGACGCGGCACCCCCACCTGAACGACTTCGTCGGCTCACCGAGCTCCGCACTCGTACGAGTCAAAGTCGACCGCTACTATCTGGTCAGGCGATTTCAAGAAGTGTTTGAACTGGTCCCGTGAGAGACGCGCCGCGACCGTGACGTGACCGGGCCAGCCCACGTTGTCGGCGACTACCCACCGGCGTTCGTAATACATTATATGTTCTACGCTGAAGGAGACGTGACATGACCACCCTTTTCGACGCTCTCACACTTGGCGATATTTCTTTACCCAATCGCATTGTCATGGCCCCGCTGACCCGTATGCGCAGCAAGCAGCCGGGCAATATCCCGTATGCACTGAATGCCACGTATTACGCACAGCGCGCCGGTGCCGGCCTGATCGTTTCCGAAGCGACCCAGATCAACCCGCAGGGGCAGGGCTATCCGGCCACCCCCGGCATCTATAGCGCCGAGCAAGTCGACGGCTGGAAACTCGTGACAGATGCGGTCCACGCCAAGGGCGGCAGGATCTTGGCGCAACTCTGGCACGTCGGTCGCATCTCGCATTCATCATTTCAACCGGATGGCCGCCCGCCCGTGGCCCCATCGGCGATCAAACCGACGGGCAAAGCCCTGACCGCGGCCTGGACCCAGGTAGAATTCGAAACGCCGCATGCGCTCACCAACGCCGAGATCGACAAGCTTCTCGTCGATTACCGCCACGCCTCGACCTGCGCCAAACGAGCCGGGTTTGACGGCGTCGAAATCCACGGTGCGAACGGATACCTGCTCGATCAATTCCTGCAAGACGGCAGCAACAAGCGCGATGACAAATACGGCGGATCGATCGAGAACCGCGCGCGCCTCTTGCTCGAGGTGGTCGACGCGGCCATCGGCGTGTGGGGCAAAGGCCGCGTGGGTGTGCGTCTGTCGCCGTACGGCACGTTTAACGACATGAGTGACTCCGACCCGATCGCGCTCTTCACTTACGTGTTGAAAGAGCTCGATCGCCGCGGCATCGCCTACGTTCACATGATCGAACCGCGCGCCACCGGCGCCGGCGGCGGTGACGCCACCAATGAGGGCGCCCCGTCGACATCGGCGCTGTTTCGCCGCGCGTTTGGCGGCACCTTCATTTCGGCGGGCGGCTATTCGCCGCAGACCGCGAAGGCCGCCGTGGCCAATGGCGAGGCCGACGCCATCGCCTTCGGCAGGATGTATATTGCCAATCCTGATCTTGCCGAACGCATCCAGGAAGGCGTTGCGCTGACTCCCTACGACCGCGCCACCTTCTATGGCGGCACCGAGAAAGGCTACACCGACTACCCGTTCAGGTCAGGCGACCATCGGTGATGTGAATGATCCGGCGTCGGCACGTTGTCATGCCGGCACCGCAGCGCCAGAACTCGCGGAGGACCTCTGCCATGATGATCCAATTGATCTACTGCAGTGCAGCCAGTCACTTCTTCAGCCGGGCCGATCTCACGCAGATTCTCGAGACATCGCGCCGCAACAATGTCCGCAAGGGCATCACCGGCATGCTGCTGTATTCCGGCGGCAGCTTTTTTCAGGTCCTCGAAGGGGAGGAATCAAGCCTCGACGAACTGATGGCCACGCTCGCAAAGGATCCGCGCCATCAGCGGGTCACCGTCATCATTCGCGAACCGATTGCCGAGCGATCGTTCAGCGACTGGTCGATGGGATACGCCGACATCTCGGCGACCGAGACCGGAGAAGTCACCGACGCCCCCGAGATGGCGACCGCAGCGCAACCGCTGGCAGCCGTTGCCGAGGGCCGCGCGCGCAAACTCCTTCAGGCCTTCAAGCAAGGTCGCTGGCGCAGTCGGGTGAGCGACAATTTTCTTCCCGACGGCTCGAGCAGCCTTCGGCCGCAGCCGATCGAAACCCACCCTTTTTCGCCGCGGGCGGGGATCCCGGCGCCGGAGAAACGCGAATTCTCGTGCGCTTTTCAACCGATTGTCGACACGCGTCACCACACGATCTTTTCGTATGAAGCGCTTGTGCGCGGGACGAACCAGGAACCGGCCAGACACGTGCTCGACCGTGTTGCTCCCGGGCAGATGGCCGATCTCGACTCCCGCAGCAGGTTGTTCGCCCTACAGATGGCCGGGCACCTGGGGTTGCCCACGCGCCTGAACCTCAACATGGTTCCGTCGAGCGTGATGAACCGTCCATCGACGATTCCCGAGGTTCTCGAGACCGCGGAGAAATACGGCATATTGCCGGAACAGCTCGTCCTCGAGGTTCTCGAAAGCGAAGTGGTGGACGACTTCGACGCCTTCGCCGCAACGATCAGAAAGTACCGGGGCACGAAGTTGCGGTTTGCGATCGACGATTTCGGCGCCGGTTATGCCGGGCTCAACATGCTCGCCGAGTTTCAGCCGAACCTGCTCAAACTCGATATGAATCTTCTGCGCGGCGTTGATAACAACGGACCACGGCAAGCGATCATCAAGGGCATCATGACCACCGCGACCGACCTGGGCATCGACGTTCTCGCCGAAGGCGTCGAAACCGTCGAGGAGTACAGATGGCTCCGAGACGAAGGCATCTGGCTATTCCAGGGATATCTGTTCGCGAAGCCCACGTTCGAACAACTGTCCCCGATCGTCCACTGGCCCGATTGACGACAGCGAACCCGACAAGAGGAACCACGCATCCTACGAGCAACGGCGAAGCCTGCACATCAAGGCCGGGGGCGCCATGCCGATGTGAAACCTTGCCTGCGCCCGGCGGTCGCGCCCCGCCGTATGCCGTTCGTCAGCCGCCCTTTTTCTCCTTCATCCGCCCAGCGAGTTCGGGATACAGTTTCTTGATGCACTCCGGGCAGATGCCGTGGCTGAACTCGGCCTCGGAGCGCTCTTTGATGTAGACCTCGATCTGTTCCCAGTAGCCGTCGTCGTTGCGGATCTTCTTGCACGAGGCACAGATCGGCAACATGCCCGACAGCGTCTTGATACGGGCGAGAGCTTCACGCAACTCGAGAATGAGGTGCTCCCTTTCTTCTTCGGCTTTTCTGCGCGCGCTGATGTCGTGCACGATGGAGTAGAGCAGATCGCGACCGCCCAGGCGAATCGGCCCACTGTAGCTCTCGACCGCCCTGATCTCACCGCTGGCCAGGCGATGAAAAAAGAAGAAGTGGTTGCGTTGTTCGGCTTTCGCCCGAGCCATCTCGGCAAAAATCTCGTCAGCACACAATGTATTGATCTGAGCAATACTCATCGTCGTTAACTCTTCGATCGAGTAGCCGTAGTATCTCGCCGCCGCGGCGTTGGCATCGACGATCTTGCCGTTCGTGGGATCGATGACCAGCATCGTCGCCTGACTGTTCGCAAACAGGCTACGATAGCGCTCTTCGCTCTCGCGAATGCGCTGTTCGAGCACCTTGTGCTCGGTGATGTCTTCGTAGGTGCCCAACACCCCGGTGACGTTGCCGGCGGCGTCGCGCAACGGCACCTTGGTCGTCCGCAGCCAGATGCGTTGACCGGTCGGCGTATTTTGCGGTTCTTCGAAATTGACTTTGGCGGTCCCCGACGTCATGACCGCCTGGTCGTCGGCCACGTAGGCCTCGGCCTGATCCCGCCAGGGCATCGTGCCGTCGCTCTCGCCGACGACCTGTGCCGGCCGCTCCCGTCCTGCGTCGCGCGCGAACACGGCGTTGCAGCCAAGATAGACCGACTGCTGATCCTTCCAGAACAGGCGCACCGGGATGGTGTCGATGACCAGTTGCAACATGGCGTTCATTTCTTCCAACTGTCGCCGGTTCTCCTCGATCGCCTGGCGCGCCGCCCTCTCTTCGGTGATGTCGCGCCCGAACACGGCAACGTGGGTGACGCGCCCATCGTTGTCGATCACCGGGTGCAGCGAGTTGAGCATGGTGCGGCCGCGGCGCTCGTCGACAAACTGAACCGCTTCCTTCGTCTCGATCAAGCGCTCGACGTGTCGAGCCCTCTGCTGCGCGACCTCTGCCGGCAACAAGTCATACATTGTATGTTTATTCAGTGCCGACCGCTCGACGTTTAACCGTGCCGCCGTGCATTGATTGGCCTCGATGACCCGACCCTCGGTGTCGATCAGGAACATGCTCTCGGTCGAGGATTCGAGCAGCGCGCGCAACTGGCGTTCCCGCATCTGCAGTTGTTCCTCGGCCCGCTTGCGCGCCGTGATATCGGCAACCACGTGCAGGTAGCCGATCACCGTGCCGCTCGCATCGGTGGCCACGTCGACCGTTACCTCGAACCAACGTTCGCCGATTGGCACATCGAGCTGCTCACGCTTCTTCGAGCGCATTGCCCGCAGCACCGGACACCGGGGAATCGGTTGGTGGCTCTGATGAACGATCTCCCAGCAATGCCGGCCGATCAGTTTGTCTTTGGGGATCTGGAACATCGTCTCGGCGGTGCGGTTCGTGCGGCAAATGCGAAACTGGTCATCGAGCAGCCAGATGGCGCTGCCAATGGCATCACAGAGGGTCTCCCAGCCACCGTCGGCGTCACGATGCCAGACAGGGCTCTCGCCCACCCGCCGCCGCAACTCGTTGAGTTCGTCGATCAATTGCTCTCGCGTCTTTCGATCGTCGTTCACGGTGCCCTCCTCGTCACTCTTGCCCGATGCATAGCATTAATCTGAAGGCGCGGGCAAACCTCCGTTTGATCTACAACAACTGTATGTATCGCCGCGGCGCCTCGCGCACGACGCCCCCCCGGACCTACTGTGTTCTGGCCAAACCTGCCCGCAACAGGGCGTCACGACCGACGAGGCCGCGAAAACACCCGGCGCCATCGACGACAGGCAGGTATGTCAGCTTATTCCGGCGCATGATCCGGATCGCCTCGATGATCTCGGTTTCTTCGGAGACGGCAACGGGAACGGTACGCACGAAGTCGATCGCCGTTGCTCGCCTCGCCCGCGCGAGCATCTGCCGGTGTCGGCGCCCAACCTGCAGCAACGGCAACCTGGCGACGAACAGGTCCCACAATCCGGGTTTCTCGTCGCCGAACACCTCGAACAGGTCGGTGTCGGTGATCAGGCCGACGAACTGCCCCGCCACACCGGTAACGGCCAGCACCGACCGCCGCCCTTGCGTCATCTGCTTCATCACCTCGGTTACGCCGCCGGCCCGATCGACACAGGCGCAGTCGCGGTCCATGACGTCGCGCACCAACCGGGCGTTGGCGACATCGACCTGCCCCGCGCGCAATTGCTTCCAGTCGGGGGTTTCACGGGCAATCGCCCGGAACAGATCGCTGCGGGTAAGCATCCCGATGAGCCGCTCGCCCTGGTCGACCACCGGCACCCGGGTGAGGTCTTTGTCGAGCATCATCGTGACGACCTCGTTCAGATAACGCTCGCCCCCAACCGTGATCGCCGGGCGCGACATGATCTCGTCGACAGCCCGTCCGGCAAAGGCTTTGAGGTACCCACCGATCGCCCCGGACTCGAACTCGCCCAACAACTCGAGACGAAACGGAAAGTCGGCACGGGCCAGCAGGTCACCCTGCGTCAACACCCCGACGACACGCCCCGACTCGTTGACCACCGGCAGACCACCGAGTGACTTCGTCAGCATCATCCGCGCCGCCTCGGCGATCGGAGTCGCCGGCTTCACGACCAGGGGTTGCGCGGTCATGACATCGCGAACCCGCAACTGCCGTGGAATCAACCGGGCCTGCGTCTTGTGCGTCTTGACCGCGAGATTGGCCACGCCGACGATGCCGTCGTCGACCATGCCTTCGATCTCGGGCAATACAAAGTGCATCTCGGAAGCGGGCAACACGATATCGATGCGCACCGGCATGTTGTAGGTCAGCACCTCGATGGTCGGCAGCGCGATGTCGCCATTTTCGCAGCACCCGGCGAGACCACGCACAACGGTGCAGCGCGCCGCGATCTTGAGATCGCCGACGAACTGCAGAACTGCCTCCCACAGCGGCCGACCGTGAAATGTCGCTGCTTCGTTGGTAAAAACTGTAATTACACGGTATTT
>CAZADH010000178.1:7606-12727 GCA_964483805.1 uncultured bacterium | reverse complement strand
GACCTCCCCTGGACCACTCCCCGCGAGACGGTCGCCGCGTGGTTTGATGCCTGAGCCTGTGCGACTGGAGGCCTTGGCCGGCACCACCTGTATCGCCTGCGGGGTGTTTCGTTCGTTTCTCGACGAATTGCGGCAACAGGGGCGGTTCTCCCTGCCCACCGAGTATCTACCCCCGCACCTCCACCTGTACCCCCTCCGGCTCGAGGAACTGCTGACCACTCAGCTCAACCGACAACGGGAACACCAACACAACGTATTGCTCTTGTATGGCGATTGTTGCCCACACATGACCCAGTTGGTTGATTTTGCTTGGGGATGGCGGACGCCGGGCACCAACTGTGCGCAGATCGTCCTCGGCCATGACGAATGGCGCCGACTCGTCAGGGCGGGCGCGTTTTTTCTCTTTGCCGATTGGGCCCGCAACTGGCACAACATCATGACCCACATCCCGGGCACCGACCCGCAGACCTTCATCGCGATCTTCCGCGAGCAGCACCAGCGTTTTATCTACCTCGACCCAGGAACCGAAGCGATCCCCGAGCGAGATCTCGACGATTGTGCCCGCCACTTCGGCGTCCCCTGGGAACGAAGGGCCATCTCCCTCGATCCTCTCGCCACCCAATTGCAGGCCGGTATTGACCATGTCGTGAAACGGGGCAACCGACGATGACCGACAAACGTCCTGATCCGCCTCTTTCGGGCGGTGCAACCGACCCGACCGCACACGATGTGCGTAGTGGGCGGTTGCCGCCACGAGGGCGGCCCGAAACGCCAGTTTCGGGCGGTGCAACCGACCCGACCGCAGTCACAAGGGACCCGACCGTGTCCATGCTCACTGTCGACGTCCTCACCCAGGTGTTGTCATTCTCCGACGACCTGCCCACACTTTCCCACCAACTTACCGATACGCTGCGGGAGTTCACGGGGGCCCGTTTCGTGGTACTGGCCTGCGTAAGCGAAGCCGACGAAATGGCATACACCCTATTGCATGTCAATCCAGGGCGACGCCGCGATCTTGCCGAGTCTCCCACCGCACAGGCCTTGTTCAACAGTTGCCGTTCACTGCGTGACATCACGATCTGGGGTGCCGCCGACAGTCCGACACCACCACCAGTCGAACTGGGTGACCTTGGCTTCGTCATTGGCCTGGCCATTCCCCTCCGTCGCGGCGACACCTGGCTGGGCGTCCTTCTTGCCCTCGGCCTCCCCGAGCTGCAACGCATGCAATTGCTGTTGGGCAGCCTCAAACCGCTGGCGCAAGCGCTGGGTCTGGTCTTCCACAACGCCCTGCTGCTGAAGCGACAAGAGACGGTCATCGCGCAACGCACCGCCGATCTCGCGGCGACGACGAACCTGCTGTCGCAGGCCGAGTCGGTGGCCGGCATAGCCTCATGGGAACAGGATCTCGCCACCGGTGCCGTCCGCTGGTCACCCGGCATTTGCCGCCTGTTTGGCATCACCGGATTCGACGGGCACCCGGAAACCCTCGGCGCGTTCGTTCACCCCGACGATCGCTCGCGCTTCGTCGCCGCTTTCCAGGCTACCGAAATTGCGACGGGGCCGGCAACTTTCGAGGTTCGCCTGGTCGAAGACACGCCAAGGAGGACCCGCACCGCCTCCATCACCCGGCAGGTGCGCACCGACGACCGCGATGGCCGCCGGTTCTGTATCGGCTCGATCAGTGACGTCACCGAACGCCACGAGATGGAGACCCGCCTGCGTCAGGCCGAGAAGTTGCAGGCGATCGGCCAACTGGCCGGGGGCGTGGCCCACGACTTCAACAACATGCTTGGCGTCATTCTCGGCTTCGCACAACTGATCGAGATTTCGGCGATCAAAGACGAGACCCGTCACCGCGCCCGGCAAATCGTCGTTGCCGCCCAGCGCTCGGCCGACCTCACCCGCAAACTACTCGCCTTCGCCCGCAAAAGTGAGCTGCAGTTCGCCCCCGTCGATATGCACATTGTATTGCAAGAGGCCTCCGTTCTGCTCGAGCGCACGCTGGGCAAAGAAGTGGAACTCCTCTTGCACCTGGACGCCGCACGGCCCGTGGTCATCGGCGACAACGGCCAACTGCAGAACGCCGTGATCAATCTCGCCCTCAATGCCCGCGACGCCATGCCCGGCGGCGGCCGGCTCACGGTCACCACCGACAACATCGACCTGCCGGAACGGGACTGTCAGGTGGGCCCGTTTATTCTCGAACCCGGTGACCACCTGCGCGTGCGCATCACCGACACCGGCACGGGGATGACCCCCGACGTCATGGCCCACCTCTTCGAACCGTTCTTCACCACGAAAGAACCCGGCAAGGGGTCCGGCATGGGCCTCGCTTCGGTGTTCGGCACGGTGTCGAGCCACCGCGGGGCCATCGAGGTCGAGAGTCGGCCAGGGACCGGGACGACATTCTCGATTCTCCTGCCTGTCGGTCATGAACGGGCCCCATCGACGTCGACCGGGACCACCCCGGAAACCCTGGTCAGAAAAGGCCATGTGATGGTCGTCGACGACGAACCTCTGCTGTGTACCATGATCGAGAACATGCTGGGCGGCGCCGGCTGGACCGTCACGAGTTGGCAGGACGGCGACGCAGCGATGGCGTGGTACGAGAAGCACTGGCGGACCGTCGATGCCGTGATCCTCGATCTGATCATGCCGCATGTCGGCGGGGTCGAGTTGTTCCGCCGCTTCCGCCACATCGATCCTCGGGTGCCAATCCTGCTGGTTTCCGGACACACCTTCGACACCACGGTTTCCGAGTTGTGTCAGAGCGGTCGGACCCACATTCTCGCCAAACCGTTCCCGCGCGTCGAGCTGCTGGCGCAACTCGCGCGACTCACCGAGGGGTCACGGACACCGTAGGTAAGCGGAGGCGAAGTGCCCGGCATCGATCGAGCCGGCGCACCGACCGGCAGCGGGCGCTCAGGCCGACTTTTCGGAAGCCGAGACCGCGCGCTCGGCGGCCCAGTTCTTGATGTATTTGATCTGCTCGGCCATCGTGCGCGACAGCGGCACGGTCGAGCGGATGATGCCGTAGAGGTCGTCTTGCGACATTTTGCGGTCTTGCGAAAACGCCTCGATCATGGCTGCCTCGACGCAGTGTTCCAGCTCGGCACCGTTCCAGAACTCGGTGGCCACCGAAAGCAGCCCCAGGTCGAACTGCGTCGGGTCGTTGCCACGCCGCTGCAGATGCACGCGCAGAATTTCTTCACGCTCGTCGTCGTTCGGCAGATCGACGAAGAACACCTGATCGAATCGGCCTTTGCGGATGATCTCGGCCGGAAGCAGATCGATGCGGTTGGCGGTTGCCGCGACGAAGACCGACGCCGACTTTTCCTGCATCCAGGTCAGGAAAGCGCCGAAGATGCGCGAGCTGACGCCGCCTTCTTTCAGGTTCTGCCCCGAAATACCGGCTTCGATCTCGTCGATCCAGAGGACGGCCGGGGCCACGGCTTCCATAATATGTATTGCTCGGTGGAACGTCGACTCGGGGGAGCCGAACGTCCCGGAATAGACCTGGTTCATGTCGAGGCGAAACAGCGGGAGATCCCATAACGTGCTGATCGCTTTCACGGCCAGCGACTTGCCGCAACCGGAGATGCCCATCATCAGGATGCCCTTCGGCGCATTCAACCCCGCCGCGCGAGCCTCCGGTGAGAACAGCTTGTGCCGCTTCTTCAACCACGCCTTCAGGGTGCCCAGGCCGCCGACATCGTCGAGCGCATAGGTGGGCGGCACGTACTCGAGAATACCCTCTTTGCGCGTGAGCTGCTCTTTCTCGCGATGCAACCCATCGAGAATCGAACCGTCGATCTTGGCCTGGCCCGTGCAGAACTTGTTGAGAGCATGAAAGATCTCGTGACTGGTCAGACCCTGCAGCGAGATGACCGCGCGCGTCTGCTGCTCTGGCGACAGTTCGACCGTGATGTTGCGCCGGCGCAGATTTTCGAAGTAGCGCTCGACGATCTCACGAATGGCCGGCGGATCGGGCAGATTGAAGCGCACCACCTGCAACTCTTTTTTGATCTCTTCGGGCAACCCGACGGCCTCGTGATGCAGCATGATCAGGAACCGATTGCGGCCGCGCCAGGTCTGACAGATGTTGCGCAACCGCCGCACCAATTCCGGATGCTCGGCCAACAGCGGCGTCAGGTCTTTGAACACGAACAACCCCGGTGTGCCGTCTTCGGCCAGATAATCGAGGGCAGCCGCCGGCTCGAGCGTGTTGGGCAACGCTGTGGCCCCCACAATCAAACCTTGTTGGAGATCCCAGGTCGGCAGGGCGGCCTGGTGGAAGGCCGTCGTCGCCATGTTGGCCAGGACCGCCGTCACCTGCTCCTCTTCGTAGGTCTCGATGAGGATCAGCGGGTAACCCGCCACGAAGCAACGCTTGATCGCGTTGATGCTGGCGGCGCGCATGCCGGTGTCCATGGTCACCCCGTGTTCAGCGGTCGGATGCAGGTTGCGAGCCGGCCGCACGCCGCAGGAAAGCGGTCACCGGGATCTCTTCCCCTTGCCGGACCTCTTTCAGATGTTTCTGATACAGGTCTTTTTCGAACAGATCGATGGCGTAGAGACACCCGCGCACGGGGTCGATCAGGGGCGTGACACGAATTGTGCGGTTGGGCCGGGAAGACGTGGTGGCTGACATCGATTGGACCTCCATCTGACAAACACCGAACACTCACTCCACTCAGTTAATAACAGACACGCCGACGAATGTCGACCTTTTGCCGGCGAAGACCACTTGGTGCGCCGACAAGGGTTCGGTGCAGCCCGCACCGGGATACGCGATGGCAGACGGGCGCGGTCGCAGTTGACCCGCATCCGGCGACCGTCTATGCTGGCGACGTCCAACGCCTCACATGACATTCGTGGGAGGGTGTGCATGACCAACTCCGATATCAAAGAGCGACTGCGGCAGATCATCCAGGAACTGCTGCCGAAACACGACGGCACCAGCGACACGCCCCAGCACTTCGACGCGAGCCCGCTCCCGTCGAAGGAAGCGATTCATGCATTGATCGGCAAAATGCTCGAACTGCTGTTTCCCGGGTACCACGGCAGCGGCAGCATCGGCTTTGACAATCTCGAGTTGCGGCTGTCGCTGGTCGCCGCCGA
>CAZADH010000178.1:5046-7596 GCA_964483805.1 uncultured bacterium | reverse complement strand
CTGCGAGAAGCACAGCACGCGTGCAAACGGCCCAATCCCGATTGCGAGCACTGTCGGCGCTATGCCCGCGACGTGCCGCTGGCGTTGCTCGAAGCGTTGCCGGCGATCCGCAAGGTGCTCGATGACGACGTGCGTGCGGCCATGCGCAACGACCCGGCCGCCACCTCGTTCGACGAGATCATCTTCAGTTACCCGTGCATCGAGGCCATCGCCATACATCGTCTTGCCCATGTATTGCACCATCAGGGCCTCACCCTCATTCCCCGCATCATGAGCGAGTGGGCGCACAGCCGCACCGGTATCGACATTCATCCGGCAGCCACCATCGGCCCCGGCTTCTTCATCGACCACGGCACCGGCGTGGTCATCGGCGAAACCACCACGATCGGCACCAACGTCACCCTCTACCAGGGCGTGACCCTCGGTGCCCTCAATTTCCCGCGCGACGCGCAGGGCAACGTCATCCGGCGCGCCAAGCGCCACCCAAGCATCGAAGACGACGTGGTCATCTACGCCGGCGCCACGATCCTCGGCGGTGACACGGTGATCGGCAAGGGCGCCGTCATCGGCGGCAACACCTGGTTGACCACCTCGGTGCCCCCGCAAACGCGGGTCCTGCTCGGCAAACCCGACCTGCGCATCATCCCGCCCAAAGGGGCGGGGGAGGGCACGCCGTCGACCCCGCCATAACCGGGAGTGGCACGTCACCGCGCCCGCAGGCAGCACCGCACCTTTCTGCTTCCCAACCGGGTCGCGGCGCGCTAGAATTCTGGACATGAACGCAACACGCCAACGCGGGTCGTTTGCACTGCCCGAAACTGCGTTTCGGGCCGCCTCGGCATTGGCGGCATCGACGACGCTGGTTGGTGCGCTCTTGCGCCCCATTGCTGTCGCCGTCTGCAGTGGGTTGGTACTCGCTGCCGTGGGGTGCGGGTCAACGCCATCGGCAACGCCGACACCCAGTCGCATTCCCAGTGAACAGGTGAAGTCGGCCAAACGGGCACTGGAACCCCAAGACCTCGAACGGTGGCGCACGACCGGCGACCTCGACGGCCTGCCGCAGCGCATCACCAACAGCGAGCAACGACTCGACCGCGATCTGCAAACCATCGACCGTGCCGTGCACGGCACCAGCCGTCGTGATCCGGACCGCCGTGACTGAACCCCGGCGCCGTCGGCACCTTGCCGACCTTCTTCAGGCCTCCGGGTGGCTGGGCACTCCGCGGGTCGGGCCGACGTCCTGGTCGGCCCGCGTGCGCAGACTTGCCGTCAAATTAGCAATACTATGTATTGTCTACTCCTTTCCCGCCTCGATCTTGCTTGATGCGTCCGGTCACGAGGCCGCACGGGTGGGCGTGGGTTGGGCCCAGAGTGGCGATACCGACGAACCGCCACCCCCTGACGCCGGCAGTGGCGCCGGTTCGATGGAAGGCGGCAGCGGCGAGGCTCCGGCTGAAACCGGTTCGGCCTTGCCACCCGGCGAACCGCCCGCCGACGAGGGTTCGGCGGAACCTCCGGTCGATCCAAAAAAGGAAGAGAAGATCAATGAGCTTCTCGGCAAAGCCGCCGGCCTCGCCAAGAAAGACGAGTGGGAAGCGCTCGACGCTCTGCTCAACGACGACGCCGATGCGTTGCTCAGCGGCAATCCCCAGTATCACGAGTACAAGCTGAAGGCCCAGCTCCTTGGGCCCAAGATGGCCCCCGACGTGGTCAAGAAACACGCCCAGCAACTGGCCGGTGCCGACGCCAAGAATCCCTGGGCCTGTTGGGGCAAGGCCATCGGCTTCCTCAACGGCAAGAAACCCGACATCGGCAAGGCATTGGCGGAATTGAGCAAGGGCCGCGCCGCCAAGAACGCCCCCGCCGGTCTGACCACGTTCTACTACCTGACCCTCGCCAATGCGTATTGGTATGTATTGCTCGTCGTCGTCCTCCTCGTCGGTGGGGTCGTCGGCAAGAAACTGAAAGACCGCAAGAAGAAACAGGCCGAACCGGTCGAAGTCGTCATCGACCTCACCCCGACGCCAACCGACACGTCGGCGGCAACGGCGGACGCACCAGCTTCCACACCGCCGACAACGGGACCGGTCCCGGCCGCCGCAGCACCGGCAAAAGCCGCGCCAACCGTGCCACCGCCCCCAACGGCCACCCCAGCGGCAACCAAAGCTGCGACCGCGGCACCGGCTGCACACGCCGCCGGTGAAGCCGCGAAATCGGCCGCTCCTATACCTGCCGCGGCAACATCTGCCCCGCCAACGACCGCGATGACCCCGCCTCCCGCGACGTCGGCGACGCCACCGGCCCCGGCAAACCCTCCGGTGGCACCGGTCGCTCCCGCGCCGGCGGTTGCGCCAGCGGCCGCCGCACCGCCAACCCCGACGGCCACCGCCCCGGTCGCCGACCCGCCCAACCCCGGGGCGACCCCGGCCATGCCGCCCGACGGCGGCGGACCCACGCGCGGCAAAGGGGAGCGCGTATTGAGCCTCAAGGGCAAGATTGCCGGCGGTGCCGAGGGGCACGGCACCGCCGATGCCGGTCACGCTCCCGTTG
>CAZADH010000178.1:0-5036 GCA_964483805.1 uncultured bacterium | reverse complement strand
GTCCGTCATCTCCTTCCCGCCGGGTTCCGGTTCTCTCGCGCCGGAGGGGCGGCCGGCTCCGGCCGGCCTGGCGCATCCCGCCGTGCCGTCACTGTCACCCGCCGAGGCCGAGCGACGTTGGCTCGAACTGGTCGAGATCGCCAAGCGCCAGCCGTTGCCGACCTTTGAGGGTCCGACACTCGAGGAGCTTCTCGGTGAGGCGCCGCCACGGGGGGCTTCGCGCCGGGCCGAGTTCCCCGCGCTCGATCCCAAGGTTGCCGCCGGCGTCTCGATCGATCTGTCAGACAGCGCTCTGCGCGACGACCTGCTGCACAAATTGGCGTTGCTGACCATTACCGACGGCGAGATGCGCGAACTCATGCAACGGCGCCGCATCGAGCATCTGCCGCACCTGATCGGCTACATTCGCAGTCGTCCCGATCCGGTGCGCCTGGCCTACCTCGCCCGCGAACTGGGCCACTACCGCGACCCCGGCGTGACCGACGTGCTGATCGGGCTTCTCTATCATGACGATGCCCGGGTCATCCTCGGCGCCATCCAGGGCCTCGAAATGAACGGCGATCCGGCGGCGATCCTGCAATTGTGCCCCTTCGTCCGCAGCGACAACCAGGTGGTCTACGAAGCGGCAAAGAAGGCACTCGCCACCTTCGGACCCCGCCACATCCTGCAAGCGCTGCTGGCGATGCCGAAGCAGGCCGACGCCCGCCTCAAATGCGCGGCCGTTTACGTGTTGGCCCGCATGCGCGGCGAACCGATCGTCACCCTGCTGCTCTCGATGCTCGACGACGCCCACGACGAAGTCCGCCACGAAGCGATCAATGCCATGGCGTTTCAACAGAACCCGGCCTATCTCGAGCCGTTGCGCACGTTCTACCGCAAGACCCCCAACGAGCAGGACAAACGGCTCGCTCGCAAGGCCATCGTCTATCTGCAAGCCCTCGCCCCACGCCCCGCGGCCACCGCTCCCGCCGGAGCGCCGGCCATCCCGCTCTCAGACAAGCTGCCCCCCGTGAAACCGACGCAGCCACAACCCCGCACCGGAACCGGCGCCCCCCGCCGATGAACCCTGCCATCATGACCGGCAGGCACAACGGCATACGTTATACATATCCTGTGCGTATTCATGCCGCCGTGCCGACGTCGGCGGTTCTCGATGCCAACGGGAGACGACCGCGATAAAGGAGTGACCCGACCATGGAACCCCTGCTCACCGATCGCTTCATCAAAGCGCTCAACTTTGCCACCGAACTACACCAACGGCAGATCCGCAAAGGTTCCGGCATCCCCTATGTCTCGCACCTGTTGGCCGTGACCTCGCTCGTGCTCGAAGATGGCGGCGGTGAAGACGACGCCATCGCCGCGATGTTGCACGACGCCATCGAAGATCAGGGTGGGGCGGCGACGCGCGAGAAGATCCGCGAACGGTTCGGATCGAATGTCGTTCGTCTTGTCGATGGCTGCACCGACGCCGAGGTGACGCCCAAACCGCCGTGGCGCGAGCGCAAACAGCGCTACATCGAACACCTGGCCCACGCATCGCCCGATGTTCGGCGCATTTCGGCCGCCGACAAACTCCACAATGCCCGATCGATCGTCGCCGACCTGCGCCGCGTCGGCCGCGATGTCTTCACGCGTTTCAACGCCGGCCAGGAAGGCACGCTCTGGTATTATCGCGAACTCGTGAAGATGTTCAAGACACACGCCGACGCGCGCCACCCCGGCAGCATCGCCGAGGAACTCGAGCGCGTCGTCGACGAAATGGAGCGCCTGGCGGGCAAATGATCAGGTCAACGCCCGCAGGACCGTCGCATAATCACTGAATCGTTGCAGGTTCGCGTGATTCGACGCGCGGTTCCACGGCTGATCGCGCAAGAACACCAGGCGGCCGGCCGCCGCCATCCGCACCGAAAAGGTCGGGTGGTCTTCGATAAATACATCGTATTCAGTCTCGGGCCGGCACGTTTCGTCGGCGCCGTCTTTGTCGACGAAGCGTAGAGCGTGGGGCTCGATCTGCTGGTCCGCCAACCACCCCGACGTGAGTTCCTGCATCGTTGCCGGGCGCGCCGTCAGCACGGTGACCTCGTGGGCAGCCTTGAGGCTGCGCATGAACTGCGTGCACCCGGGCAATGGCGGAATCGCGCGCCACCGGCCTTCCTGGCGGATGTGCGCGAGAACGGTTTCCATCTGCGCATCGGTGAGATTGTAGTTACGCTGTATGTCGTAATCGACGATCGAGTCGGCCGGGAACCACAAGCCCAACGCCTCGCCGATCGCGGTGCGAATGACGGCTTCCGTGGCAGCGAGCGTGTTATCGAGATCGACAGCGATCTTCATGGGTAACCTCGTGTATTGACAAGGCACCCCCCGCCGCGCAGGGACATACGGCCGTATGCCCCTGCCATTGGCGGGGGGTGTTTCCTCGTTCGGTCAGCGACGGGTGGACTGGGCGGCCCGTGCCGCTTCGACCTGACGCTGCGCCTGATTCAACTTGTTGACCATCACCTGCAGGATTTCAGGGGGCGTGTTGGGGTTGTCCATCGCCGCCAGATACTCACGGTAGGCCTTGGCATACTCGGCCGTCGCCTGCTGCAGATTGAGCCAGTTGCCCTGATTGGCCTGGGGTGCGGTGGCCGGCATCGCCGGGCGGGCAACCGTCGAGGAGGTGCCACTGCTCGCTTGCGCCGCGACCTGAGCCGTACCGTACTTCTGCTGGTAGTTCTTGTAGACGTTCACGTAGTCATTCTGCAATGAACCCAACTCGTTGAAGCGATTGTTGAAGTGAGTCGGCGCCTTGTTGATGGCTTCGCTCATCTTGTCGACGTTGCCCGTCGCACCCATCAGTCGGTTGCCCATCGTTGGCAGGTTCAAGATGCTATTGAGGTTGCCGGCAAGAATGCCGTCGATGTCGTTTTTCACACTCATCAAGTCGTTGAGGCAACCCTTGGTGAGCTTGATGAACCCGGCCGCTTCGAATGCGATTTGGGCGCACTTCAGCGAATAGGCACCCTCGGCTTTGCCCATCTTGTACTCGTCGGCCAACTTGCCCCACTTGAAGATGTTGATCGGATTGTCGGCAACCGTGCTCCAGACGCGCGCCCAACCGACCGAGCCACTCAGGGCCTTGATGCGACCGTCGGAGATCGTTTGCGGCGGGAAGGTGTTGGTGACCGCATTCGGATCACCGAAATCGCTCGACATCTGCGAGAAATACTGCAAGTCGGGCTGCATCCGGTTGTACACCGGTTCGACCACCGGGGCCACGCGCTGGTATGAGTTGATGAGCGAGACCGCGTTCTGAGCGACACTGAGCAACTCATTGATACCCAGCTTTCCCTTCTGTTTTGCCGTGTGATAGGCACGCACCAGAGCCATCGCACTGTCGTTCAACGCCGAGATCGCCTTGCGTTCGCGCCACAGGTCTTTCACACAATTGGCGACATTCTTCGTGTGTTGCGCAACCTCGACCCGGTTCTGAAACAGTTTTTTCACGTCGTCCCACATCGAGCCTGCGTAGACCAGCGGGGAAACGGCGAAGAAGGCAGCGACCACAACGGCAACGCGTATCGCGAAACCGGTTTTGCGAAGCTTGGTGATCATGGGTTTCACCTCAATATGCATGGATTTCTTTCATGCAATTGTACGGATTGTCGCGGGGGGTCGTCAACGCACCGAATCGCGCACGATACGACAAACCCGCAAGACCTTTGCTGGTGCGGCCACGCCCCCGACCGCCGGCAGTGACGACCGCGCTCAGGCGTAGATCGCTTTGTACACCTGGTCGGCCTTCGTCGGATCGACCTTTTTCAATTTGTCGTACATCGCCATCGCCTTGGTTTTCTCGCCGGCCTTCGCTGCGATCAACCCAAGATTCAGCATGATCTCTTTGTCGGTCGGCGCAATTTTGAGTGCCTCTTCGAGGTGGGCAATCGCCTTGGCGAAGTTGCGCATCTTGTAGTAACAGGCGGCGGTCGCCCGCTGAACCTCGACATCTTGCGGCGCTTGCGCGACTGCGTTCTGGTACCGCGGCAGCGCTTGCTCGTAATTCTTTTCGGCGAACAACCGATTCGCTTCCGCCATCAACGACTGGACCGACGACATGGATGAATGCTCCTCGTTTCGGGTCTACGGTTTCGCAGATTTCTTGGGGTACAGATACAACGTCTTGTGCACGGTGTCCACTCCCCATTCGAACGAATGTTGCTGCGCCAGGATGTCGAGCATCTCGTCGAGGGTAATGTCGTTCTCTTTGAGCGTGACCTGGAAATCAGGCAATTGGTCGACACCGGCCACCTGATACATGTCTTCAGACTCTTTCGAATAGACTTGGGCCGCATGATTCAAAAGCGTTTTGCCATCGTAACCGTTGCACTCCCAGGTCTTCATGACCATAAAAATGGGCGAACTGGTGTCTTTCGGAAACACGGGTAAGCCACCGCTACCTGCCGCATTGGCCCCCTGCGGTTGCGAGGGCGGCGGAGGAGGGGGTGGCGTGGGTGCGGGCGGTTCGACCACGATACTGCCATCCGGATTTGACCCGCCGGGCCCTTTTGGCAACGGGATTTCTGGCGCATGGACGGGGGGCTTCGGCGGCTTGCCCGGAGCCTTCACACCGGAACCAGCACCCGGCAACGGAATGAAGACGTTCGGATCGTCGGCCGAACCCGACCCATGCCCGGGGTCGCCAGGCAGAGGGACCAGGACCTCGGCACCGATTACCGAACCCCAGACCACGAGGATCGCGAGAAAGAAGACGCAGACGACGAGCCACCGCTTACGGGGCCCGGGGAGGCGTGAACTCACGTTAACATTCTCGAGCATGGACCGATCCATAGGTGTCGCACGGCGCTCCATTGGAATTTCTCGGAAGGCAAAAGAAGATAGGCTGCATATCGAAGACGCTCCTAGGATTATAACTCAAATCGGGAATTTCGGGAAAGAATACCGCGGGGATATATATTGTAGAGGGTACGATTTTTTGCAGGGGGTACACTTTTTTCAAATCAGGGTGTTGACAAACCCTTCTTCGGGTGGTAAGA
>CAZADH010000177.1:0-12744 GCA_964483805.1 uncultured bacterium | reverse complement strand
GATCGTCAATACATTCTGCGCACTGCTGGCGTTGCCGGCGCGGTCGGTGGCCGTGGCGCGCACCGTGTGAAGGCCTTCGGCCAACGGTGCCCATTGCGTGCCGGGGACCTCCCAGTTGCCGTTGTTGTTGGTTGCCGAGCGGACCTGGTCGCCGATCAAGACGGTGATCGTTGCAGTGTTGTCGTTGATTGTGCCGCGAACTGTCGGCGTGGCAATGCCCGAAACTGCCGCGTTGACAGTGACGATCGGCGCAATCCGGTCGAGGGTCACGCGGTTGTCGTTCGATGTTGACACTGTATTGCCAATACCCCCGATCGCTCTGACGCGGTCGGCCGGAATCGACACGACGACGTCGCCGTCGGTCGCGAAGCCCGAGCAGGTGATGCGGAAGATGCGGTTCTCGGTAGCGGGTTCCGAGGCGATCTCGACGATGGCCGGGTTGACGCCCCCGCTGAAGTCAAGCGCCGTGCGGTCAAAGAAGTGCACCGGCACGCTGAACGAGGCGAGAAACGCGACGGTCGGTGTGTTCGTCGGGTCGAGCTGGGTGGTGAGTTGGTTCACGGTGACGGCCGGGCGGGTGTCGGAAAGCGGGGTGGCCGAAGCGAGATTCGATAATTGCGATTCGACACCGTCCTTGAGGGCAGCAACACGGTAATAGTAGGTGTGTTCGTTGTCCACCTGATCGTCGGTGAAAGGATTCGGCACGACGCGCCGCTGGGCAGTTGGTGTCGCGACAATCTCGGTCGTCGCCCGATACAGCACGTAGCCGTCGCCGGCAACATTGGTCCAGGTCAACGATACGGCGCGATCTCGTGCAGTCGCGGTGAGATTCTGGGGTGGTTCAGGAGGTGGGGTCGGTGCCGATGGTGTGGCCGACGCAAGAACCGACGGCAGCGACTCGACCCCGTTCACGGTCGCATAGACAACATAATTGTAGGTTCGGCCATTAACACGGTTCTGATGCGGCCACGGCGACGATGCTTCCGTGCGATTGGCCTGGTCGATGTTGGCGTCGTTTTCGCGCCAACAGACATGATACGTTGCGCCGGGAACCGATCCCCAGGTGAGGGTGACGATGCCATCGCCGGCGGTGGCCGTGACCGGTGACGGGGCCGGGGGGCGGGTGACGGGGGCGAGAACTCGTCCCGAGATGGCGCAGGTTAGTTCCTGCAAGCCATTGGCGCGAAGGCCCGCAATCTGGAAGAAGTAATCTTGTGCTGGAGTCAATCCTTCTACGGTCCATTCACTCGAGTTCGCCGTCGAAGGGATGTCGTGCGTCGTGCACGGGATGAAATTCGGCGCCGAGGAAACCCGCAGGGCATAACTTATGCATCCGGAAATGGCATGCCATCGCACTGTCATCCGTCCGACTCCAGGCGTGATCGACAGCGGTTGTGGCACCGATAGCACTTTGCCGATCCAGCCACTCTGCACCTTGCCTTCCTGCCTTCCTCCCGATGAATCCATGAGCGTCGCTGTCACGCCGCCCCCAATCGACGGCACGAGAGACGAAAACTGGCGGGTTTCCTGGCTGGCTCCGGCGGTGCCGCCGATGATCTCCTCGGAGATCAACCCGACCGCGCTACCATGCCGCCCGCGGGTATTGGCGCTGCCCCTGCCTGACCACGAAAAGAGTGTCGGGCGCCCTTCGGAATCGTTGCGACCGCCGACCACAATACTGAGATCGGGGTTGACCGCAATCTGGTCGCACGACCCAAAGTGCCAGCAAGAGCCGATGGTATCTCCGGTCTGTGGGTTGACGCACAGGATGACCGACGCCGAAGCCACGGGATGCCGCCATACAATATATGACATATCATCGACGCCCTGCCGGATTACGCGATCGAATATGAGACCGGCGGCATCAATGGCAACGGTCACACCGGCAGGCCAGATCAATGTGGTCGAACGGGTCCAGATCTCTCTCTTGCTGCGCAGCGCGCGCAAACCACGCAGATCTGCGGTCGGGCGCAGTTCGATCGTGTCGGGGACCTGAGTGACGATGAATGTGTTGACGACATCGTTTTGTGCGGTTTGCGCAGTTCGATCGACCATGCGCACGACGCTCTGGGCAACAGAGACGAGATTTTGGGGGCGGCGTGCCATCAGAGCTGGTGACTGGGCAACCGACGTCACGATCTGCGCGACAAGGTCATTGGCCAGACCGCTGCCGATCGGATCGACTGTAAGAACATTGTGTCCAGGCCGGGTGTCAACGGCGCCGCGAAAAGCGGTCTGACCCTGAATGACACCGCCAGAGAGCGTCACCTCACCAATAACTGTTCCGGCCGGCAGGTTGCGGAACGTGCACGAAGCAATCCCGTAGGGGTCGACGTCGACCGTCTCCGTGCGCGTGACCGGGGTACTGCTGCCGGTGCCGGGCAGCAAGACCGAAACCACGAACGTGGCCCGTGGCCGCGCCTTACGCTGCGATCCGCTGCTGCCCAGGTCTGACGTGGGGATCACGCGCAGTGCTTCAGGTGTCGTGTTGCCGTCTTCTGATACTCTCATCGAGAACTGTACCGATGCGTTGGCGTTGGCCGCCTCGGGCGCCACAGCTTCGATGGCCGCGTCATACGTCGACACCGCATTGAACCGGCAGCCGAGCAAGCCAAGACCGATGACGAAAGCAACCACCAGGACCGTTGTGAACACGCGTGAAGACATGGTCTATCCCCCCAAAGTGTGGCGTTGTGGTGTGTGAGGTGCCTGGACCGTATGATAGGGTACCCCGGCGACAAAACTCAAGTGTCAGGGAATGGGCGCGCGTGGAACATCGGCCCGCGCCTCGCTCCGTCCATCGCTTCGCGTCGTGCCATTGTTTGGGGTGGTCGTCGTGCAAGAACTTCTCGCGCGCCTCCAGGGGTTTGCAGAACCCCGGGTGCCGATTGTGGTATCGTGTACCCCAGTCGGAAAAATTGACCATGCATCGATTCGATGCATCAGCGTGGAGGGGAGCCATGTTACGGGGTACAGCGCTTGGTCTGCTTGTCTGTCTTACCATGATTGTTGTTTCGGTGGGCTGTTCGCTGCGCGGCAGCCACGACAATGGGGTCGGGGTCGCGCCGGCCGTGGAACCGGTTCCCGAAGGGGCGGTGACCACGGTGCGCATGGCGATCGAGTTCTCGCCGCAGGCGTCGGCGACTGTCGAGCCCGTGATCCGTGTGCCCAAGACGGCGACCGAGACCGGCGTCATCTTTCGGCTGAAGGTCGTCAATGTCGGCAATCTCGCGTCGCCGAGTTACACGCTCGAGCGGTTCGTGCCGGTGCGCGACGGGCAGACGGCGAGCGCCACGTTTCCCGCGATCCCGCTGACCACGGTGTTGTGCGAGGTCGAAGGTGTAAATACAAACGTCATCGCCGGGTATCGGCGGTTTCATGGCGCCGCCGACCTGGTTAATCTGCCGCTCAACGTGATCACGGTCAGTCCCGTTGGGTCGGGGTGGCGGCACGACCTGGCGGCGCACATGGTACAACACGCCCTGGTGACGCCCACGTTGTTTGCCCGCCTGCGCACGCCGTTTGCCACGTTGGCGCATGGATTGTATTACAACCTGTCGCGGCAGTCGCCGACGTTGCAGGCCGATGCCATCGCCTACTTCACACGTATGATCAACCCGCCGTCGTGGCGGGTGTCGATTGCCGAGGTGCGGCAGGCGCAGGCTTCGGCGGGCCTGGTGCTGGGAACGACCATCGGTGCGAGTGCGGCCTGGATTGTGGGTGACAACTACGTCACCAATACCTACGGTAGCGAGGATCTCGCCGGCCTGTGCGGGGTGCAATCGCTCGTCGGTCTCGATCCACCGCCGGCTAACGTCGTGCGGTTCAAGTCGCGCCCAGGCTTCAAGGCCCCGGCGCGGTGGTCGTGGCTCGACCAGAACGGGCGCAACTTCCTGCCCCCGGTGCGCAACCAGGGAATATACAGCACTTGTATTGCTTTCGCGCTGTGTACCACGCTCGAGGCGATGATGAACATCGAGGCCAATGTCAGCGGCGTATCACTGTCGCAGTGGCACCTCTTCGCTGCGGGCACGCAACGCAACAGTGCAAATCTCCTCGGTGGCTGGGCGTTTCCGGCGGCACTCGAACAACTGAAGGTCTCGGGAACGGTGGCCGAGAGCGTGTGTCCGTATTATCTAATTCCGGGATACGTCGAGCCGGGGTCGGCCGACCGCCGCCACCGCCTGGCGGGGTATGAGATCGTCAGCGGCGCCGAGGCGATGAAAGAAGCGCTGGCCTCGGGGCCGCTCGTCACCTCGATGCGGGTCTACGAGGATTTCGTGCGCTACAATGGCGGCATCTACCGCAATGTCACCGGTCGTTTAGTCGGCAACCACGCTATTGTCGTTGTCGGTTACGACGATGCCTTGGGCTGCTGGATCTGCCGCAATTCGTGGTCACAGGATTGGGGCGAGAGCGGCAATTTCCGCATCGTCTACAGCCAGATCCAACACACCGGCTACCGTCTGCGCTACGCCTTTGCAACCCGCGTGCCCGATCCCCCGGTCACGGTTGCGGCCGTGCCGAGCGACCGCCAGGTGCGCCTGACCTGGGACAACGTCGCCGGGGCGAGTAAATACAACGTATATTGGTCAGAGTCGCCGACGGTCAACCGGCAGAACGGCCGGCTGGTGCCGAATGTCGCGAGTCCGTTTACGCATACCGGCTTGGCGAACCTGCACACCTATTACTATGTCGTCACCTGCGAGACCGACACCGGCGAATCGCCCGAGTCGCCGGTCGTGGCTGCCATGCCCGTCGATGCGGCGGCGATCGTGCCGGCGAACTTCCGGGTGGTGTCCGACGATGCCGTTAACGTGGTCTCGTGGGATCCCGTCGAAGGCGCGGTCGGCTACGATCTTTTCTGGTCGACGACCACCGGCGTCACTCCCGGCAACGGCACGAAGATTGCCAGTGCGACCAGTCCGTTCAGCCATGTCGGGCTCAACAACGGTACCAATTATCATTACGTTGTCACCGCCCGCGTGGGCCAGGTCGAGTCGCTGCCTGCCGCACAGGTGAGCGGCACCCCGCGCTATCAACCGCCGGCCCCGCCGGTGATTGCGGCAGCGCAGGCCGGCAACCGCACCGTCACCGTGTCGTGGAATGCGGTGGCCAGTGCCACCAGTTACCGTCTCTATTACGGCACCAGCATCGGGATCGCGACCAGCACGGCAACGCTACTCGGCGCGGTGACCAGTCCGTATACGCACACGGGATGCAACAACGGCACGACGTATTACTACATATTGACGACCCACAACGATGCGGGAGAGTCGGCGCCGTCGCCCGTGGCGTCGGCCACGCCGATGCTGCCGGTTCCGGGTGTGGTCACGGTCTCGGCCGGGCAGGGGTTGTGTACCGTCGGTTGGGCGCCGGTTCCCGGTGCGACGTCTTACAGCGTGCATTGGTCGACGAATCCAGGGGTCGGTCGCCTGGCCGGCAACCACGTGGCGAACCTTGTGAACTCGCCGCACACGGTGTCGGGGTTGGCCAACGGTGTGACCCACTACTTTACGGTGACCGCCGTCGATGCCACCACCGAAACGTCAGAGTCTCCGGAGGTGTCGGCGACGCCGCGCCTGACCCGGCCCACCGGCATCACGGCGACCGCGGGCGACCGCCAGGTGACCCTCACGTTCCCGGCCGTGCCGAACGCGACGCACAATTTGTTCTGGTCGACGACGGCGAATGTTGCGACCGCCACGGCCAATCGCATCGACAACGTCACCAGCCCATACGTTCACACTGCCCGCACGAACGGGGCAACGACATACTATGTATTGACGGCATCCGATTCGACGGAACAGACCCTGCCGACGACCGAGACCTCGGCGACGCCGCACGTGACGGCGCCGGGCCAGCCGCGGGTGTGCGCCGGTCCGAGTGCGATCCGCGTTAAATGGGATCCGGTGGCGAATGCTGGTGGCGGGTACCGCGTGTATTACGCTACGGCACCGGGGGTGAACCGCCAGACCGGGACCCACGCCGATGTTTCCACCAACGAGTACGTTCACACCGGGTTGGCTTCGGGTGCGACCTATTACTTTGTGGTGACGGCGCGTGACGGCGCGGATGAGTCGTCCGAGTCGCCGGTGGTATCAACCACGCCGGCCACCGATCAGTTGGTGGATCTCGGGGGCGGCGTGTCGCTGCGCATGATCGAGCTGAAGCCCGGTTGGTTCGACATGGGTTCGGGTTACGGTGGTCCCGAGGAGCGTCCGGTGCATCGGGTGACGATGGCGCGGCGAGTGCTGCTTGGCGAGACCGAGGTCCGGCAAGATCAGTATCAGCAGGTCACCAGCACCAACCCGTCGTTTGCCGTGCATGCCGACTGGCCGGTCGACCGCGTGACCTGGCTCGATGCAGTTACCTTTTGCAATACATTGAGTGCACAACAATCGCTGGCGGCGTGCTATACCATTGATGGGGCCACGGTCACCTGCAACTTTGCGGCCAATGGCTATCGCTTGCCGACCGAGGCCGAGTGGGAATACGCGGCCCGGGCCGGTGGCGCCGACGAGTTCTCGTGGGGGCCGACGGCAAGCGGCACCTACATGTGGTACGACGCGAACAGCGGTGGCCTCGGTCATCCGGTGTTCAGTCGGTCGTCGATCATCTCCGGTTTCTACGGAATGCACGGCAGCAACCACGAATGGTGCTGGGATTGGTACGACAGCCCGTATCCGGCCGGCGCGCAGACCGACCCGACCGGGCCCGCCGGACCGCTTGCAAACCGCATGTGTCGCGGCGGATCGATGATCGATGATGGTTACTACTGCCGCTCGGCCGTGCGCACCGGGTTCGCGCCGACGTATTCGTCGACGAATATCGGCTTCCGCGTGGCGCGGACGGTGCCGTGACGTGACGGGAACACGAGGAGGCCTCCGATGATCCTTCGCGACAATGATGTCGAACTGATTGCGACCGGCCCCAACGACCCCGAGGTCATGCCGATTCTCGATGACCCCGCGGTGCTGGTCAATCTCTCGGAAGCGCGCCTGCACCGCGAGAAGATGCCGGCCGAAGTGATTTTCAAGATCCGGCACGGCGGACAGATCGTGGGGGAGGCCGCGCTCAAGGGCATTCGCTGGTTCAACCGCAAGGCGCAGTTCAGCGTTTTTCTCCGCAGCGATGTTCATGGAAAGGGCGTCGGTACGCGCGCGGTGCGGGCCTTGCTTCATCATGCGTTCGCCACGATGAACCTCGTGCGCATCGAGGCCGAGGTGCTCGAGTTCAACGCCGGTTCGCGGCGCCTGGTCGAAAAACTGGGCTTCGTGCACGAGGGCACGTTGCGCCAGGCCAAGTATGCGAAAGGCCAATACTGGAACATCCTGGTCTACGGACTGCTGCGAGAGGAGTTTGTCGCGGGGCCGGCGACGCGGGCAGGGGGATTGGGATCGGCAGCCGCGCCGGCGTAGTCCGACAATGGTTGCTCGCGAAGCGTGCCGACCAACGTGGTTCGGCGTCTAGCTGAAAACAGGGCGCCACGCGTTCAACTCTCGGGAAGCCAGGCCTCTCTGGCCGAACCTCGCACGGAGGTGTGCAGGCCGCCGGCGCCGAGTGCGCCTGGAATACGGCCCGCTGCCCGCACGCTCTCGGCCATCGGCGCAACGTTCGGAATCTTCCTGCCGTCGTCCCGCTCAGGCCGAGGTTGAGTCTGGCATGACCTGAGAAATCGTATTCGCCCGCATCTGAAAACTTGCCGCTACGCAGTTGTCGGGGTATTGCTGTTGTTGGAGTTGTATGATACTATACAACTTATGAAACAATGGCACGCCGTCCAGGATGCTTTTCAGACCTTCGGTTTCTCGGCCCAGGAAGCCCGGGTATACGTGGCTTTGCTCGAAAGCGGCAAGGTCAACGGGTCCGAGCTGGCGAAACGATTGGGGCTGACACGGGCCTCGGTGTATGGCTCGCTCAACTCGCTGGTCGAAAAGGGGGCGGCCTGGTTGTTGCCCGGCTCGCCGCAACTCTTCGAGGCCGTGCCGTACCGGCAACTGCTGCAACGGTTGAAGAAGACGACCAGCGATTGTCTGGCCGTCATCGAAGACGGACTGCGTGAGCTGCCGCGGCACTCGACGGCCGAGCAGGTCATCAATTTCCCCGATGAGGCGCAGTTCGCGACCGAGTTGCGCCAGGCGCTGGCCGGAGCGCGGCACGAGATCTACCTGTCGGTGTGTGCGCCGATCGACGACTACCAGGCCGAACTGACGGCTGCGGCCAAGCGCGGCGTGCGGGTGATCGGCTTCACGATGAACGCGGCGCTGGCCGAGGTCGCGGGCATTGAGTGGCATACCCGCGAGCTCCGCCTGCCTCCCCACGAATTCAGTCAGCGACTGCTGGCGGTCATCGACATGAACCATTGCTTGACCGGGGGTTGCGACGGCCGCGGCGCGTTTCTGGGCATTGCCACGCGCAATCCGCTGTTGGTGAAGCTGTTCGCCGATCACATCCACCACGACATCTACCTGGCGCGGATGCAGCGCAAGACCGGCGTCGATCCGGTGTTGCGTGAATTCCTTCTGAAGACGCTCTACGAAAAGAACGTCTGTCATCCTCGGAGGGAGCCGTGATGTTGACACAGAACTGGTTGTCCGATGCGGTTTTCTATCAGATCATGCCCGATCGTTTTGCCCGGGCCGGGACGGCTGGCGCGGTCCTTCATGAAGGGGCGCAGGTGGCAAACGCTCAGGCGTCGGCCCCGTCCGTGCAGCTTCAGGATTGGGCGGCGCGGCCCGGTGCGAGCGGGCGCGGCGTGCGCGAGTTCTTCGGCGGCAATCTGCGCGGCATGCTCGAGCGCCTCGATCACGTGCGCGAGATCGGCGCCAACGCGATCCTGCTCACGCCGATCAACCGGGCGCCGACGTTTCATCGCTACGACACCGTCGACTTCCGCGCGCTCGACCCACTGCTCGGCACCTGGGACGACCTGTCGGCCCTGATTGCGCGGGCCCACGACCGCGGCATCAAGGTGGTCTTCGATATTGCGCTCAACCATGTGTCCCGCGAGCATCCCTGGTTTCAGGCGGCGTTGCGCGACCCGGCGGCGCCCGAGCGTGGCTACTTTCGCTTCCTCGAGAACGGGCAGTACCTGTGCTGGTGGGGCCACGCCGATCTGCCCGAACTGCAACTGGGCCACCCGGCGCTGCAAGAGGAACTGTTCCTCGGTGACGACAGCGTCCTGTCGTTCTGGTTCGACAAGGGATTCGATGGCGTGCGGCTCGATTGCGCCAACGACTTGACCTACGATGTATGTCAAAAGATTGCCGCCCGGGTCAAGGCGCGATACCCTGGCGCCGCTGTGATCGGCGAGGTGTCCAACTACTCCGTGCCGTGGCTCGATGTGCTCGACGGCACGCAGAGTTACTTCTTCACTGCCTCGCTCGAGGCGGTCTGGCAGAGGCGGATCTCGCACCAGCAACTGCAGAAGAACCTGCAAATGGCCTACGGCACCGGCGCGTATGGGCAGTTCCAGATGCTGTCGTCGCACGATACGCCGCGGGCGCACACCAAGTTCGCCGCCGACCCTGACTTTCTGCGGGCGGCGCGCCGACTGCAGTTCACGTTGCCCGGTATACCCATGGTGTATTACGGCGAGGAGTTCGCGCTCGAGGGTGGGCGCGACCCCGACAACCGCGGCACCGTGCCGTGGGACCAGTGGCCAAGCAAGCGCGATGATGCATCGACCCGCGAACTGTTGCGCCTCATTGAACTTCGGCATTCGTCGCCCGAATTGCGGCGGGGCGCGTGGGAACCTTTGACGGTCGAAGGGGTACCCGGGTTGCTCGCGTTCTTCCGGGCGCATCGGGATGATCCGGCGCGGTTCACGCTCGTCGTCTGGAACGACGACGCCGAAGCACGGCGGATCACGCTGACCATTCCGTGGGGCTGGCTCTACTCCGAGGTCCAGTTGCGCGAAGTGTTCACCGGCCGCACCGCGGCGGTGTCGTGCAGCCTGCTGACCATCGACGCGTTGCCGCGCGAGTGCTCGATCTGGCAGATCAACGGCGGTAACAAGGGGCCGTATTCGTTCTTCAAGGACTGGCGCACCCACTGATGTCGACCGCGGGGAAAACAGGGAAATTGGGGACGCAGCCCGAAGCGTCGCCTGAGCCCGACTCGCCGGCGAATGGGCGTTGTGCTGGCGTGCCGCGCCAAGCTCCCGCAGAGACCGTCGCGGGCGGAACCCGCCCGCTGCGCTCGCCCGGGGCCGGCCACGCGTGGACCGGATCAGCCGATGGCGGCATGTGGGCGTTGCTGCGCTTCTCCTGGCCGATTCTGCTCGAGTTGATGCTGCAGTTCGTCGTCGGCTTGTTGCTGTTCTCGACGCTGGGCGCGTTCTCCGATGCGGCCGCGGCGGGCGTCGGCGTGGCCGGCAGCGTGATCGGACTGCTGCAGATGATGGCGCTCTCGCTGTCGCAGGCCGGCGCAGTGCTGATCGCGCGTGCGCTGGGGGCGGGCGACGCCGCGCGGGCCGGAGCCATGGCGCGCTGGCTGCTCGGCTTGGTGGTGGCCGTGGCCACCGCCAGTATGCTTGCGGTGTTGCACGGCGAGACGACGCTGCTGGTGCGGGTCATGAATCTTCCCGGGGCGGCCGCGCAACACGGCATCGACTTTTTCCGCATCGCCCGGTGGTCGTTGGCGGTGCATGCCCTGGTGCAGTTTCTCGTTGCCATGCTGCGCGGGCACGGCAACACCGTGGCGCCGTTGCGGGCGACTCTGATCGCCCAGGCCGTGCATTTGAGCGGCATCTTGTATTTGCGTTTTTCCGGGCCGCTGTCGTGGCTTGGCGTGCCGCAGTTCGTGGCCTGCTCGGCGTTGCTGGGAAGTCTAATATCGGTGCTCTTCCTGCTGCGCGAGGTTGCGGTCGGCGCACCGGGGCGTCTGCTGTTTGCGGCCATGGCGAGCGCGGATCGCGGGCGCGCCGAGACGGTTGTGTCTGGCGGTGCAGACACAGGAATTGCCAAGCGCAGCGCGGGCCGCGAACTGCTCTGGCTGACGCTGCTGATCGCGTGCGAGCCGGTGGCGTATCAACTGGCGCAACTCGGTCTGAGCCGGATCCTGTCGCACTTTGGCGAAGGGGCGCTCGCCGCGCGGGCCTACGTCGGGTGTCTCTCGGGCGTCACGCCCCTGGTTGCGATCGCGTTGGGGTGGGGAGCCCAGGTTAAGGTGGGTTACCTGCTCGGCACGCGCAGCACCGAGGTCGCCCGGCACACGGTGTTGCAGGGGTGTCGCTTCTCGCTGGTGTTCTGCCCGCTGTGCGCATGCACGCTGTATTTACTGGGCCCCTGGATCATGCCGCTGTTTTCGCACGACCCCGACATCCTGTTCGTCTCGCAGATGCTGCTGGGCGTGCAGGTCCTGCTCGAGATGGGGCGCAGTTGCAACTGCGTCGTCGCGCCGTCGCTCAAGGCGGCCGGCGACGGCCTGGTCGTCGCCCAGATGTCGGTGTTGTCGATGCTGATCCTGTCGCTGCCGCTGGCCTGGTTGCTCAGCCTGCACCTGCAACTGGGCGTGCTGGGCACCGCCCTGGTCTCGGCCTTCGACGAACTGCTGCGCGGCGTCTTCAACGTGCACCGGTGGCGGACGCTGGCGGGGTGATCCGAAGTCGCCCGTTTTTGCCTGATTCTTCGTCACGGTTCGACGAAAACTGACGACACGGCGCCAAAAAACAACCCCGCCACATACATACATCGTATGAGTTTCGTTTCGCGTTGTGACGGCAGGGCGCAGGGGCAGATTGCCGTCAACACACGACCTGGCGCAAACCGTGCCGCCCCGAAACGCCGCCTTCCCTGGCGGCAGTCCGTTCGCTCGGCTCAGCGCTTCTTCAGCGTAAGGCTGAACACCATCTCGCGGTTGCGCATGGCAAACCCCGACAGCACGGCGTTGTCGCCGATGCCAGGCACCAGTCCGTTGGGGTTGATGGTCACGTCGACGTTGACCGACTTGTCGAGGCCATCGGACGACACGATCTTGCAACCGTTGATGAACACACGGCGGAGCGCATCGTCGAGGTAGCCCTTGAAGATCTTCGTAAACAGGCCGAACTCGAAACCAGCCACCTTGAGCGAGTGCACGCGGATGCGATACTGGTTGGCCTGCAGGAAGGCGAAGTCGATCGTTGCCTCGAAACGCGGGTTCACGAACAGCGGGCCGTCGAGCCGGCCGTCGATCTGAATCGCGGCGTCAGTGAAGCGCAGGTTGAACTCGAGCACCTCTTTGGGCAGCTTCTTGTTGACGAACTCGCGCACCATCACGCTGCGCAGCAGCCCTTCGCCGACGATCAGGCGGGCGTCGGCCGGTTGGTCGGCGCCGCGCGACGGGCCGCGATCGGCTTCCTGAATGGCGAACTGCGGCGTGACGACCTTCTTGTCGACCAGTGTCTGCCAGGCGCGCTGCGCCTCGGCGTCACCGGAGTGCTGCACGTTGAACTGCATCTGCTGCCACGCCTTCATGTCGATGGCCGCGGCCGGAGCCGCAAGCAGTGCGCCGATCAGGATTGCTGAGGCAACGAGTCGCCGTGTCATGATGACCTCCCGCAAAGACGTGGGATTGCCAGTTGGTGCCCCGATTATACACCGGCGTGTTGTCTGCAGCGCAAGTTTCGAGTCGTGCGACCTATCCCAGAAAAGTAGTCCGTCCTGGGAATGCCGAAAAACCAACGAGGCCAAAATCGGAGATCATCGGGGACGCATACGAATGGCACTAAGTTAGTCTCCCGCATTTGTACTTGGCGAT
>CAZADH010000176.1:2953-12754 GCA_964483805.1 uncultured bacterium | reverse complement strand
CATGGTGCCGACCGCACCTCTTGTATTTACAGGAGAGCGGTTGCTCGGCGGCGTCTCATCGTTTGGCTTTGGCGGCACCAATCATCATATCGTCGTCGGTGAACCGGCAACCCCGGCGGGCGGCGGCGCTCCCTGGCGGCGGGTGGAACTGCGCCTCGAGTGCCCGGGTGCCCAACCGTGGCCGGGAAAGGCGACGATGGCGGGTGGCGCACGGGGGGATACAGGGACCCCAGAAATACATACAACATATTCCCTTGGTGCCACATCCGCTCCAGCCGCGAGCGGACCGCGCGCCCCGGTCACCGCGGCAGACGGCGGCACCAGTTGTGGCGGTGAGGCCGGGCAACGCGAGCGGCCGTTGGTTGCGGCCGTGTTCCCCGGCCTGGGGGCGCTGTCGCGGGGCTTGCGGGCCGGGGGGGGGGCAGAGCCCGTGTTCTCTGGGGGGCGGGCCGCGGCCGAGGCCACCTACGCCCGCACCAATGGCGGTTCGCTGTTGGCGGCGATGTACCCCGACGCCGCGTTGCTCGGTGATACGGCCGCGCGTGAGCGCGCCGAACAGGTGCTCAACAACACGTTGATCGCCCAGCCCGCGATCTTTGCTGCCTCGGCCGGCCTGCTGGCGGTCGCGCGGGCGCGGGGTCTGCCGATCGACATGGCCTTCGGCCACAGTCTTGGCGAATACTCGGCGTTGCACGCGGCCGGGGCCGTGTCGCTGGCCGATGCGCTCGAGGCCGTCTGCCTGCGCGGGCGCTATCTGGCCGCACTCGATGTCGCCGATCTGGGCGCCATGGGGGTGGTGGCGCTGCCGGCGGCTGACGTGTCGCCTGTGTTGGCGCAGGCGCCCGGTTACGTGATTGCCGCCAATTTGAATTCGCCGCGACAAACGGTGATCAGCGGCGAAACCCCGGCGGTGCTGGCAGTGCTCGATCATTTCACCCGGGCCGGCGTGTTGGCCCGTCGTCTGGGGGTTTCCGCAGCGTTCCACTCGCGCATCGTCGCCCCGGCGGTTCCGCTGTTCCGCGAAGAGGTGGCCAAGCTGGGATGGCGGGCGGCCGATCTGCCCGTGCCCGGCAACGTCACCGGAGCGTGGTACCCGACGCAAAGTGGCGCCGCCACCGCCATTGCCGCCCGCAACACCGTCGTCGATCTGCTGGCACGCCAGGCGGTCTCTCCGGTCGATTTCGTCGACCAGGTCGAACGGGCCTATGCCGCCGGCGTGAGAGTCTTCGTCGAGATCGGCCCGAAGAACGTGTGCACGCGGCTGATCGCCGAGATCCTCGGACCGCGGCCAAACACCTGTTATTACCTCGATCATCCCCGCGAAGACGGCCTGGTTCTGTTGTCGCGAGCGCTGCAGGGCGTTCAGGCGGCGGTGGCGCCGGCGGTCGAGACCGACGGGAGGGTGGCAGTCGACCTGGGCGCTGGCGTTGCGCCTGTCCCCGCTGCGGCAGGACCGGTCGGTATTGCGATTTTTGGGGGTTCTGTGGGTGACCGACCGCAACCGGCTTCCGCCGCGGCGTCGCAGCCGCCCGCCACGGATGGCGCAGTCGCAAGCGACCCGCCCGCCACGGATGGCGCAGTGGGCGCTTGCAGCCACGATGAGGCGCTGACCGCGACGGTGTTGCAGGTGATCGAGGAGATCTCGGGGTACCCGCGCGCGATGATCAAACCGGGGCTCGATCTCGAGGCCGACCTCGGGATCGACACGCTCAAGATCTTCGAAATTGCCTCGCGTCTCCGCGCCGAATTCCCGGCGTTGGGGCAGACGCGGCTCGACCTGACGAAACTGCGCACCCTCGAGGGCATTGTCTCGTTGCTGCGCGGTGCTGTGGCGTCCGGTGCGCCGCCTGCGTCGACCGGGCCGACGGTGGTGCCGGCGGGTGTGACCACCGGTGCTGAGGCCGGCCCTGATGAACGGTTTGCGGCCCCGGCCGCAGTGAGCGAACCGGTTGCGGCGGGCGTGGTCGTGGCGTCGGTGGCTGCAGGCACCGACGCGGGTGGTGGCCGCGACGTTGCGGATTGGTCGGTGCCGCGCGGCATCGGCAGCTACGAGCTGGGATTGGCGACGCGACCGCTGCCCGTCGGTGTGGCGGCCGTTCCCGGCGAGGCGAAGGTTGCCGTGGTGCGGGCCACCGGTCGGGCCGATTTCAACCGCTCATTGGTGGCGGCTTTGGCGGCCCGGGGTTACAACCCGCGCTTGTGGACGCCGACATCGATCGACTTCGAGATGCTCGAGATCGGGCGGATGCCGTCGTCGTTGGCCGATGCCGTGGTGTTCGTGCAGCCGATGGCCGCACGCGAGTTTTCGCGGCGCAACCGCCGCCGGTTCTATCGCGAGCAGATCATGGGCATGTTCTTGGTTGCCCGTTTGTTGGGCCGGCAGTTGTCGGCCTTCGTGACCTTGACCGATCTCGGTGGCAACCTTGGCGCAGACCTGCCCGCCGGCAGCAGCACCGTTGAGGTCTCGGCGGGGTTCCTGCCGGGTGTGCTGCAGGGCTTCACCACCTCGATGATGCGCGATTTCCCGGGTTTGCTGGCGCGGACCGTCGATCTGGCGGAGTTCGGGCCGGCCACGGCGCCATTGGCGGTCGACGTCGGTCTGGCGCCCGCCGAGGTGTGGCGCAACCTCGGGTCCGTTGGCGTCGACGCGCTCGGTCGATGTACAACGTATGTATTACAACCGGCCGAGCCGGCCCGAATCGATCAGGTCGTCGAGGGGTTGCGACCGTGGTTGACGCCGTCGTCGGTAGTGCTGGTCACCGGCGGGGCCGGCGGTATCACCGCGCGGTTGGTGACCCGCCTGGTGCGTGAGTTCAAGCCGCGGTTGCGTATCCTCGGCCGGGCGGCGAGTCGCAGCGAGTTCGTCGATCGCTTGCGGGCGCTGGGGTCCGAGGTCTGGTACCTGCCGTGCGATCTGGCCGATGGTCCCGCCGTCGATCGCGTCGGCGAACTGGTGCGGCGCGCGCATCCACGCATCGACCTGTTGATTCATGGGGCGGGGGTCGAGTTCAGTCGCAACCTGGCCAACAAGACGCCCCAGGAAATCGATCAGGTGTACCGGGTCAAGGTTGCCGGTCTGGTGAATCTGCTCGATGCTCTCGGCGAAGACCGGGTGGGCGCGGTGGTCAACATGTCGTCGGTGGTGTCGTTGTTGGGCAACGCCGGGCAGGTCGACTATGCGGCGGCCAACGGGTTCATCAACCAGTACCGCGGCAGTGGCACCGCGCGGTTCCTCTCGCTGTGCTGGTCGGCGTGGGGCGGCACCGGTATGGCCACCCGTGGCGCCGTGCCCGAGATTCTGCGGGCGTCGGGGGTCGAGTTCATCGAACCGGAAGAGGGGGAGAACCTGTTCCTGCGCTGGTTGCATCAGGCTTTCGTCGTGGAGCCCCGACCGCACCGGGTCGTGGCCTGCTTCGGGGCACTGGGCGAGGGCATGGGGCCGCTGGCGGCGGCCCTGACGGCGACCGGCGTGGCGGCAGTGCCTGCGGCGACCGCGCCGACCGCGCCAATCGTGCCGACGGCACCCCCTGCGCCGGCCGCATCCCCCGCCCAGGCAACTCCCGTGAAGCCTACGGTGGTTCCTGTGTCGCGTCCGCAGGGTTCGGCCCCGACGGCGGAACCGGTGGCCGATGCGTTGGGAACGTGCGTCGGCGAGTTCCGCTTTGCCCCGGGCGACGAGCCCTATCTGCGCGACCACGCTATTGCGGGGCGCTGCGTGTTGCCGGCGGTCGTTGCTCTCGAACAGGTCGTTGCCAGTGCAACACGATGTATGTCATCCTCGGCCTCTTCGTCTGGGTGGGTGCAGTTGCGCGACGTCATGTTTCATGCGCCGGTCAAAGTGGCACCGAACGACGGCGTGGCGGTGCGCATCTTCCGGCGCGACGATCGCTTCGAAGTGTTGGCGGAAGGCGTGGGCGCCGGGGCCGCCGAACGGCGGCGCCATCATCTTTCGGCGGCGGTGACCCTGGCTCCGCCACCGCTCGAGAGTTTGCGTCTGCAGTTGCAGGCGCTGCATCGCTGGCGGCTCGACCTGGCCCGGGATCCGTTCCCGCGGGCGTTGACCCGCGGCCGCATCGGTCGGGAGGCGCTGTACCGCATTCTCTTCCACGGTCCGAAGTTCCAGGTGCTCGATGGTGTCGGCCGGGTCAACCGGCGGTACCTCGTGGCTTTAGTGGCCCAGGATCGTGAAGTTGTCCACGAGAATCCGCTGATCGAGCGGTCGGCCGCGATGCCGTTCCTGCTCGAGGCGGCGTTGCATGGGGCCGGGGTCATGTGTCTGCTCGAGGTCCTGTCGCGTCGATTCTTCCTGCCGCGTAGCATCGGGGCGGTCGACATCGACGGCGAGAGCCTGCGCAAACCGGGGCCACGCCAGGTGATTGTCGAGTATCTGGGTGCCGAACAGACGCAGGCTGGCGCACTGCCGGTGCTGGTGGCCCGGTTCAACGTCATGGTCGTGGCCGCCGACGACACGGTGTTGCTGGCGTAGCGCGACCTGACCATGATCGCTGGGCAAGACGAGCCCGACGACAAGAGCACCTTCTTCACGCTCGGGGTGCCATTCACCGTGGGGCCGCATCCGTTTATGGCCGTCACCGTGCAGGATGCCGAGCGATTGCTCGACGATCGGGAAGGCCTGAGCCTGCTGCTCGCGCGCGAGGAGCAGGCGCAGTTGGCTCGCTTCGAGGTGCGCAAACGCCGGTGTGAGTGGTTGGCCGGCCGCCTGGCGCTGAAGGTGTTGGCGCGTGACGAACTGCTGCTGCGTGGCTTGCCGGCCGAACCCCTCGACCGGGTGGTCGTGGTCTCGGAAGGCCATGCACCGCGCCTCGTGCTGGCCGATCGGGGCGACGATGGCTCGCGCAGTCCGTATGCGGCTCTGCATGCGTCGCTGAGCCACGGCGGCGGGGTCGCCACGGCCGTGGTCGGCGATCACCCGCTGGGCATCGACGTCGAGGCGTGGCGGTCGTTGAGCGACGAGGCGCGCAACCAGGCCTTTTCGGCCACGGAATCGACGTTGGTGCCGCCCGCGGCGGCGATCGCGCTCTGGACCGCGAAGGAAGCGGTGGCCAAGGCCATGGGCGCCGGGTTTGGCATCGGCGACTTACGTCGTATTGCTCTGCTCGATTTCGCCTACAACGAGCCGTACCTTGCCCAGGTGCGGCCCGCATCCGGGCCGGAACAGGCCTTCGCGGTGATGACCTTCAAAGACGCCGATCTGGTCGCCAGCATCGCGTGGCTGCACCGGTAAACCCCGCCGCCTCTCGGTCCTGTCGCCAACGCCCACCAACGGCAAGGCTGGCGATGATCAATGCTTCGGGGCGCGGTCGCGGACCGCCACAGATGATTGAAATACGATGTATTACCGCAAATCGTCGTCGCGTCAGGGGGTGCGCCTGGGGTCGTCGCTCAGGGGCCAACCGCGGGCGGTTGGCGATTCGGGTTATGCTTTCGCGGCGAGAATCGAGGCGACCGCGGCTTCGCGCGTGGCGTGGATCGGCATGATGCGATCGAGATTGACCATCTCGAACGCGCCCCGGATCGTCGAACCGACACCGCAGAGGCAGAACTGACCGCTCTTGGCGTTCATCCGACTCAGGCACGAGATGAGGGCGCCGATGCCCGAACTGTCGATGAAGGTCAGTTGCCCCAGATCGAGAACGAGGCGCCCCGTGGTGCAAGCGGCGGCAAGAATCGGGCAGATGTTCTTCTTGAACTCTTTTGTGGTGTGCGCATCGAGCGTGTCGCCCTGCAACACGGCGATGTCGATGCCCTGGAGTTTCTCGATCGTGATCTTCATGGTGTTCCCCCGGCTTCGTTGATTGGCAGTGCAGTCCACTCCACCTGTGGATTAAGAGTAGCGCAGTCGCGGCGGAAACGCAAAAAAAAGGACCCGAGGCGGTAAGCCTCGGGCCCCTGTTCGCAGCCTCACCGGCCGGTTGGCCCGCGAAGCTGTGATTGATCAGTTAGTTCTGGCAGGGAACGTCTTCGACGGCGGCGGCCGGAATCGTGGGCTCGGCGGCTTTGGCTTTGCCACAACCGCAAGCGGCCTCGATGGAACCGACGACGATCTTGCCCTGGTCGTACGACAAGGCATACCACTGGGCGCCGTGCTTGAACGACGGGACGAGAGCGCACTGACCGCAGCTCTTCTTGCACTTGGCGCAGACGCCAGGGGTGCGGCGGTGAGTGTCGCAGCAGTTGCAGGTGTAATACAGGTCGTGACGCAGCTTGAACTCGCCGCCCTTGTTGAAGGAAGCAGCAGTCAGTTCCTGGTTGAGGTACACGACTTCGCCGCGATAGCGCTTGACCGGCTTCTTGGCAGCGTCTTTAACTTCGGGCTTCGCTTCGGCCTTGGCGGGCTTCACGGCCTCTTTGGCAGCCTTCTTGTCTTTCTTCGCGGCCTTCTTGTCAGCAGCGAAACCGAACCCGGGAACCATCAACAGGGCCATCAAAACAACAGCGATCATTTTCCGCACGGTGATAAAACCTCCCTTTCGAAATTAGGTCGACAAAAATGTGGCAGGTACCCCATGAGTGTACCCGGCATGCCCGTGATTTAACCGCAACGGTTTCGGAATGTCAACGACAATCGCACGGATTGGCCGTCGGGGGTTCCCGTTGTCGTTGCCTTGACTCGGCCGATGGGACTGAGGCATCATGCCGCCATGACTGAATTCGAGCCGTTTGAGCGGGCCTTGATCAACCTCACGCTGGCGCGACCGTCGGGCGATGAATGGGCGCAGATCCGTACCGGCCTTGCCGGGGCCGCCGTCGACTGGCCACGCTTTCGCCGACTGGTCGAGCACAACGATGTGGCGCCGTGGGTGCATCGGCAGCTCGAAACCCTGCAAATGGGTCCGGTCGAGATCGACCGGCGTCTGGCCGATCGGCGGCGCGAGGTGGCGGCGGCCAATGCCGCGCGGTTGCAGGTGACGGCGCGGTTCCTGGCTGCAGCCCGCGCCCGCAATGTCCGCGTCGTGGTGCTCAAAGGCGTGCTGTTCGCCGAGACGGTCTACGGCGAGGCTGGTTACAAGAAGATGAACGACCTCGATATCCTCGTGCCGTTTGCCGACATCGAGGCGATCAAGCAGATCTACGACGAGCTGGGGTTGATTCCGCTGGCGCTGCTCGAAGGCGGCGGTGAGGCGCCCGACGAGAACAAGGGCCATCACCTGCCGGCCTACGTGTCGCCCGATCTGGCGTTCGTCGTCGGGACCCACTGGCGGCTCGCCGGCGCGAAGTCCGGGTTTCGACTCGACCACGCGGCGATGTGGCGGCGGGTGGTGCCGGTCACCATTGCCGGTGAATCGGCATGGGCGCTGGCCCCGCGCGACAACCTCCTGCACCTCGTGGTGCACTTCCATTATTACAAAACTGGATTGAAAGAGCTGGGCGACGTGGCGAACCTGATTCGCGCCATCCCCGACCTCGACTGGGGCGTGTTTGCCGAAGAAGTGGTGGCGGCGGGATTGCAGGGGCAGGCGTATCGGGTGCTCCGCCTGGTCGAGGCGTTGTACGGGCCGCTCGTCCCCGAGACGATGCTGGCCGTCTGCCGCGCCGGCGCCGAACCGTTCATCGTGGCCGATACCGACCGGTTGGCCGCACGGGGTGCGGTCCTGCTCGCCTCGCGCAGCACCTGGTCGTCCGAGATCGAAAAGGCGTATTTACGTTTTACATACGAATCGGGGTTCTCGGCCAAACTGCACGCGTGGTTGCAGTTCTGGCACCGGCTGCTGTTGCCGCCGCGCGCAGTTCTCTACCGCACCAATGGCTGCGCACCCGGCGAGGGTTCGTTGCATCGCCTGTTCTTCGTCAACCTCTGGCGCACGGCCCGCGAGATCGGCAAGGGCTACGGCCTGCCCGTCTTCGGCCTGCTCATGGTCAAGTCGGTGGTGATGTTGTTGGCGACCCTGAAGCCCGGCACCGGCGACGAAGGGGCAATGATGGCCCAGTTGCGGGCGAAGTTCGGCAACGACGAGGCGCGCTTGCGCAAGTTGCTGACCATGATGGAATGACGGGCCGGGGAGCAAGCGCGTGACCAGCATCCGGCGACGGGGAGGCGCGGCGACGCCCGCCGCCGGCACGGCTGCGCCGGCAGCATCATTGGATCCGCGGTATCACTGGAGTCGGGCGTTGACGGCCGAACGGTATCCGCGACCGCTGACCCCACTGGGTTGGTCGAACATCGAGCGGGTGTTCGACGAAGGCGTGCGCACCTTCGCAGCGTTCATGGGCATGCCGCTCGGCGCCGGGGTGCCGTTGGCGGTGAGCAGCGACGGGTGGATCTTCGCCAACGCCGATGCCTTCGATTTCAAGAGCCGGTTTGCCGTGCGGCTGACCGCGCGCGAAGGGTTGTCGTTGCTGGCCGAGGTGTGGCGGGCCGGTTGGGCGGCACCGCGCTCGGCCCGGGCCTGGCGCGGGTTGCTCGCCTGGTTGCGGTCCCCGAAGGCCGACCGGCCGAAGTTGGGGCGACACGCCGACGATCTGTCGTTGGTGCTCGCCGGTGGGGCAGTGCGCCGCTTTCTGGCGAGAATCGCCGGCGATGTCGATCGTGCGTGGCCGACGGTGCTGGCGCGGCACCAGAGCGAGGTTGCTCGTCTGGCGACGGCGATCGGCGCCACCGATGACCCGGCCCGGTTGCTCTCGTTGGGTGACGAATTGCGGGCGGCGATGATCGCCTACATCCGGCCCGACCTGGTGATCTTTGCGGTGCGCGAAATCGCGGCGCTGCTCCTGACCGAACTGGCGGTGATCGCCGGTGCGGCCGAGCCGACGCGGGTGCCGGCGCTGCTCGGTTCTGGTGTACCGACGGTGACTCTCGATTTGCATCGGCGCTTGCGTGAACTCGCCACCGCTTCGTCGCCGGACATAGCCGGGTTTCTGAAGGAATTTGGCCACCTCACCTGCAGTTGGGATTTGCGTGACCCGACCTGGGGCGAGGATCCGCGGGCCTTCGCCGAACTGCTGCCCGGGTTTGCCGGCCGTGCCGGAACGGGCGAGACGTGGGCCGACGAACGTGCGCGCGTCGAGCGCGAGTTGCTCGCCGGTCTGCGGGTGCGCAGTGATAAATACAATGTAGGTCATGAAGCGCCCGGCGTCGTGCTCGCTCGCGAACTGATCGCGTGGTTGCGCAAGTTCATTGCCATCGACGAGGAGCATCACTTCTACACCGGTCTGGTCATTCCTCCCACGCGGCTCCTGGTTGCCAAGATCGCTCGCCAGTTCGTGGCCCGCGGCATTCTGGCCGATCCCGACGAGATCTTCTTTCTGACCGACGGCGAGATCCGCGCCCGCGTCGCGAGCGCCGACGACAGCTCGGCGGTGGCGTTGGCGCGCGCGCGTCGCACGGCCTGGGAAGACGCGGGGCGCCAGGGGCCCCCGTCGGTGCCGGTGGTGCACGACGTGGGTGATGCGCGTTTGCCGCCGACCGGGCAGGGTGAACCCGGTGGGTCACGCGACCATAACGACGCGGCCCGTGCCGGCGCTATCGATGCCGGCGTGGCTGGCCACCTGCGGGGTGGCCTCGATGCCGTGCCCACCGTGCGCCGCGGGTTGGCCGCGAGTCCGGGGCGGGCGCGGGGCCCGGTGCGGCGGGTGGCGGTACCTGCCGATCTGCAGCGGGTACAGGCGGGGGATGTCATGGTGGTGCGCTCGCCCGACCCGTTCTTCAGCGTGGTCTATCCACGATTGGCCGGTCTGCTGGCCGATACGGGGGCGATGCTTTCGCATGGGGCGGTGCTGGCACGCGAGTACCGGGTTCCGGCGGTGTTGGGCTTGCAGAGTGCGTTTGACGGGTTGCGCGAC
>CAZADH010000176.1:0-2943 GCA_964483805.1 uncultured bacterium | reverse complement strand
GGGTGAAATACGCTGTATTTCTAACGACAACCCCGAAGGTTGCGGTGCGCCGATGATCGGCGGTCGGCGCTGATGACCACGACGCTCGCGCCGGTGCCGCGCGCCCTGCTCTGGGATCTCGACGGCACGCTGGCCTACTGGACCTCAGTGCCGTCGTTGGTGTTCGGCCTGGCCCGCGAGTATCTGCGCGAAACCGCGCGTTTCGCGGGTTGGGGTACGGCGCTGCTCGCGACCGCGCGGGCCTACAAAAAGGCACTGGCCAACGCCGGTCCGGCGACCAACGATGCGGTTTTCAACCGATCCCTCAGTGTGCCGTTGGGGGTGGCGCCCGACCTGCTTGCCGGTGTCACCCTCGACCTGATCGAGACGGGCCGGTTCGATACGGCGATCCGGTCCCACATCCGCCCGATCGAGCCCGCACTCAGCCTGGTTCGCCAGTTGGCGGCGAGTGGTCGGTTCACCCAGATCGTCGCCACCAATCCGGTCATGCCGTCGGCGTTCAACCGGCGGCGGTTGCAGCTCGCGGGGTACGACCCCGCCTGGTTTGCCGCCTACAGCGGCAGCGAACAGCACATCGGGCAGAAACGCGAGGCGCGGTTCTACACCGATCTGCTCGACCGCCTGCGGTTAGCGGCGGCCGATTCTCTGATGATCGGCAACGATGTCGCCAAAGACCTGACCGCGAAACGCGTCGGCATCCGCTGTTTTCTCGTCGAGAGCGAACACACCCGTCGTGCCGGCGCCGCCCCCGATCTGGTCCCCGATTGGTCGGGTGATTACCACGTATTGACGAAATTGCTGGGTGAGGAGTGACGGCCATGAACCTGATCGCAGTGACCGGCATCGACGGATGCGGCAAGTCGACGCACGTGCGGCGTCTGGCGACGCGGGCGGTTGCCGCTGGTGGCCTGCCGCTGCCGACGCTGAGTGTGTGGGACATCGCGCGCCATCCGCGGTATCAGCACCATCCGTTCATCTGTGATCGGGCGGCGGTGCATCAATACCTGGCCACGTTGAGCGGCGGGGCGCGGGCCCTGTTCGTCATGCACGGCCTGCTCGAGTCGTGGGCGCTGCTGTCGCCCGACGAGCAAGGGGTCGTGCTCGCCGACGGCTACTGGTACAAATATGTGCTGACCGAGCACCTGCACGGCGAAAACCTCGACTGGTTGCTCGGGGTGGCGGGACGGCTGCCGACACCGAAATACACGGTATTGCTCGATCTGGACCCGGCCGTGGCGTGGCGGCGCAAGCCGCGGGTCACTCCGTATGAATGTGGTTTCAAGAACCCGGGCGAGGCGACGTTCATCGCCTTTCAGACCCGGTTGCGTGAACAACTGTTGGCCCTGGCGGCGCGGGAACGCTGGCGGGTGGTCGATGTCGATCGCCCCGAGGATGCCGTTGCTGCCGATCTCGACCGTATCGTCCGCGAGGTGACACAATAATGGATGTCGCGAATTTCGACGTAAAGGCGTTGCTGGCCGACCCGAACCGCACGTTGTTCGAGAAGATGGCCCTGTTCGATCAGGTGATCGAGGAGGCGCGGCGGCAGAAACTGTACCTGTTCTTTCGCACCACCTGCGGGGCGAGCACCAGCCACATCGAGGCGGTGACCCTCGAGACCGGAAAACCGCGCGACATGGTGATGATGGCCAGCAACAACTACCTCGGGCTGACCACGCATCCCGAGGTCAAGCGACGGGCGCAGGACGCGATCGAGAAGTGGGGCATCGGCATGGCCGGCCCGTGCACGTTGAACGGCAATACCACGTTGCATCAGGCGTTCGAAGCGGCGCTGGCGAAGTTCAAGGGCGCCGAGGCGGCGATGATCTTCCCATCGGGTTACTCGGCGAATGTCGGGACCCTGACGGCGCTGTTGGGTAAAGACGATGTATTTATCGGCGACGAGCTCAACCACGCGAGCCTGATCGACGGGGCCCGCTACAGCCGGGCGAAGCGCCTGGTGTTCAAGCATTCCGATGTCGCCGATCTCGAGCGTTGTCTCAAAGAGGCGGCCGGCTTGCCCGGTCAGAAGCTCGTGGCGGTCGACGGGGTGTACAGCATGGATGGTGAGATTCCGCCGTTGGCCCCGATGGCCGAGTTGTGCAAGAAATACAAAGCATTGCTTTATGTCGACGATGCCCACGGAACCGGTGCGGTCGGCGCGCATGGGCACGGGTCGCTCGAATACTGCGGCATCGAGGGCCAGGCCGATATCGTCATGGGCACGTTCAGCAAGGCGTTCGGTTGCTTCGGTGGTTTCATTGCCGGCAGCAAAGAACTGATCAACTGGTTGCGGCATTTTGCCCGGGCCGGCATGTTCACGGCGGCGGTTTCGCCGATGATCGTCGCCGGTTGTCACGCTGCACTCGATGTCATGCAGAGCGAGCCGCAGTTGCTGAAGCGGTTGCATGCGAATGCCGACCGCGTGCGCTCCGAGTTGGGCGGCATGGGGTTCGATGTGGGCAACTCGGTGACGCCGATCATCCCGCTCTACGTGCGCGATCGGAGCAAGGCCTACGGCATCGTCAAAGAGGCCTACGAGCGCGGGTTGTTCCTGTCGCTGATCGAGTACCCAGCGGTGGCGCCGGGCACCGAGCGGGTGCGTCTGACCGTGATGGCCACGCATACCGACGACGACCTGACCTTTGCGTTGAAGATGCTGCATGAGCTGGGCATCAAGTACGGGGTTATCCGCTGAGGATACGGTGCATTCGTGCGACAGTGGCAGGCGCCTGGCGGCCGGGTGGCCGCGCAATTCAGCCGGCAACAGGCACCCCCGACTCTGGATTGCCCGACGGGTGCAGGTGGGTGATGCAGCATGAAATACAAAATATTGATGTCGTTCCGCTTGGCCGTGTGAACAGCACGGGTCAACGACGATGGAGGCAACAGGCATGGGTGAAATGACAGTGGCGCGCTTCGACGTTTTTCTCAATCCGGCGG
>CAZADH010000175.1:0-12964 GCA_964483805.1 uncultured bacterium | reverse complement strand
GCTGTGGTGCGTCGAACGTGACGCCGAAGGGTGCGAGGGCCTGCTTGCCGCGATGGGCTTGCCCAAAGACACTGATGAACAGAAGGCGAAGCGCAAACAGGCGATGGCCGAGGCGACGCGCCGCGCCAACGACGCACCCCTCGCCGTGGTCGGGCATGCCATGCAATTGTTGCGGCTGTTTGCCGCCCACGTGGGCAAGGTCAACCAGAACGCAATTACCGACTGGGCCGTGGGCACCCATCAAGCTTTCGCGGCGCTGGAAGGCGCGGCATACAACGTAATGATCAATGTCGGTGGCGTCGGCGACCCCGAGTATGCGGCGACGACCAGAACACATATCGAAGCGCAGGTCGCCGAGGGGCGCCGTTTGTTCGAGCAGGTGCGCGAACAGGTGTGGCGCCAACTGCTCGGTTGATCTTGGCGTCGGCCGCGCGCCGCGGGCGCGGGCGGGGAGCAAGCGGTTGAGCAATTCGATTTACCTGGGTGACAACCTGCCGATCCTGCGTGCCCTCCCCGGCGGCTCGGTGGGCTTGATCTATATCGATCCGCCGTTCAACACGCGGCGCCGCCAGGAGCGCACCCCGATCGCGACGGCGCGCGACGACGCTGCCGGCGATCGCACCGGCTTCGGCGGGCGGCGTTACCGCACGACCCGTCTCGAATCGCGCAGCTACGACGACTTCTTTGACGACTATCTCGGGTTTCTCGAGCCGCGACTGCACGAGGCCCGGCGGGTTCTTGCCGCCGACGGCACGCTGTATTTTCACGGTGACTACCGCGAGATTCACTACTGCAAGGTGTTGCTCGACCGCATCTTCGGCCGCGACTCCTTTGTCAACGAGGTCATCTGGGCCTACGATTACGGCGGGCGGACGCGGCGACGGTGGCCGCCGAAGCACGACAACATTCTCGTCTACGTGAAAGATCCGGCCCACTACGTGTTCAATTATGCCGACCTCGATCGGATCCCCTACCTGGCGCCCGGCCTGGTGGGCCCCGAAAAAGCTGCGCGCGGCAAGACGCCCACCGATACCTGGTGGCACACCATCGTGCCGACCAGTGGTCGCGAAAAGACCGGCTATCCGACGCAGAAGCCGCTTGGTGTCATACGTCGTATTGTCAGGGCCGCTTCGCGTCCCGGCGATCTGGTGCTCGACTTTTTTGCCGGCAGCGGGACGACGGGGGCCGCGTGTCTCGAGTTGGGGCGCCGGTTCATGCTCATCGACAACAACCCGCAGGCGCTCGCGGTGATGGCGCGTCGGTTCGCCGGCGCCGCCGCGCCGATCGAATGGCACGGGTTCACGTCGGAGCCGGAGGCGCGATGAGCACGACCGGACCCTGGACCGACAACCGGCGTACCTTGTTGCGCGAGCGCGTGCGGGCCCTCGAAGCCCTGGCATCGCCGTGCACTTTGTGCCCGCGCCAATGCAATGTCCGTCGCGATCAGGGCAAGCTCGGGGCCTGTGGGGTTCCGGCCGGGTTCCGGCTGGCATCGGCCAACCTCCACCGCGGCGAGGAACCGCCGATTTCGGGGACGCGCGGTTCGGGCACGATCTTCACCAGTGGCTGTCCTTTACATTGTAAATACTGTCAGAACTACCCGATTTCGCAGTTGCGTCATGGGCGCGATCTCACCGACACCGAGCTGGCCGCCGAGATGCTGACGTTGCAGCGCCGCGGCGCCCACAACCTGAACTTCGTCACCCCGACGCACTACGTGGCCCGGTTGTTCGCCGCGGTGTCGTTGGCGCTCGAAGACGGGTTGATGCTGCCGATCGTCTACAACACCTCGGGCTACGAGCGGCTCGAGGTGCTGCGCCTGCTCGATGGGCTCGTCGACGTCTACCTGCCCGACATCCGCTACGCCGACAACGAGGTGGCCATGCGACTTTCCGGGGTCGGGGATTACGTCGAGAACAACCGGGCGGCGATTCGCGAGATGCATCGCCAGGTCGGCCATCTGCAGGTCGATGACGCGGGGATTGCCGTGCGCGGCCTGATCGTTCGCCACCTGGTATTGCCGGACGGCCAGGCGGGCAGTCACGACAGTCTGACCTGGCTGGTCAGCGAGGTCGGGCGCACCGTCTCGATCAGCCTGATGAGCCAATACTTTCCGGCGCACCAGGCGCCGCAGATTCCGGGGCTCGATCGCGGCGTGACCCTGGCCGAGTATGGTGAGGTGCTCGATCTGGCCGAAGAACTGCACCTCGAGAACGCTCTGGCCCAGGATCCCGACGCGAGCGGCGGGGCTTGAGCGGATGGCCGCAACCGGGCAGCCGGCGCGCGTCACGCTGCTGGTCGATCCCGCGGGGTCCGGGCACTGCCGGACGCTGACCGAAGCGTTGCGGCGCGCGCTGTCAGGTTCGCGCATCGTCGTGCGTCCCGGGCGTTATCCCGAAACGGTGGTGGTGTCCCGCTCGGTCGAGATTGCCGCCGAGACCGCGGGAACGGTGATGCTCGAGGGCGTTGGCTGGCCCGTCGTGCGCATCGATGCCGCCGAGGTGACGTTGGCCGGTCTGGCGATCATCGCCGGCGCGGGCGTCTTGCCCGGCGCCGAGGACGAGGTGGGGACGGTCGTGGTGTTGCGGGCGCCGGGCACGGTGTTGCGCGATTGCGAGATCAGCGGCGGTTCGCTCGGGGTCTGGCTTGGTGGCCCCGAGACGGAGGCAACCCTCGAACGTTGCCGGATCCACGACGCCCAGGCCGGGGCAGTGACGGTCGAAGACCGCGCCCGGCTCGACCTGAACGATTGCCGGATCTGGGCGTGTGGGGTCGGAGTGCGTGGGGGCTCAGGCGCCACTGTCAATACAAATGATTGCACGATGGGCGAGAACCGGGGTGATGCGCTGCAGGTGGCCGACCGGGCCCGGCTCGTCGTTGCCGGCGGTCGCATCACCGCCAACGGTGGTCACGGCGTCGTTGCCGGTGCCCGCGGTGCCGCCGAGATCCGCCATGTCGAGATCAGCCACCAGGCAGGAACAGGCGTCGTCGTGGTCGGCGAGGGGCGGTTGCAGTGGCGCGAGTGCCGGGTAATGGCAAATGGTGGGGGCGGCATTCAGGTCACGCCGGGCGGTTCGCTGGGGTGCGACGGGGGCGTCGTGGCCGATCATGCCGGTCATGGTATCGCGCTGGGTGGGCCCGGTGATGTCGCGATCCAGGCGGTGCGGGTCGAGAATTGCGGCGGTGCCGGCCTGTGGTGCGGTGTCGGGGCGGCACCCACCGTCCGCGACTGCACCCTGACCACCTGCGGTGAAGCCGGGGTGCGGCTCGAGGCGCGGGCGGCCGGTCTGTTCGAGCGCTGTGACATCAGCGTGGGGCAGGCACCCGTGGCGGTCGTGATCGGTGAGGGGGCGAAGCCGACCCTGCGCCGGTGTCGGATCGAGGGTGCGGCGGGAGCAGGGGTCGTCTGCGCCGCCGGCGCCGCCCCGTCGCTCGCCGATTGCGAGATCGTCGGCAACCACGAAGGAATCTGCGTCGAGACGGGCGCACAGCCGAGTGTGCACGGGGGCCGCATTGCCGCGAATGTGTCATACGGTGTGCATATTGCGCTCGACGGAGCGGCCCGTTGTGAGTCGGTGGCGATCTGCGACAACGGTGGGGACGGCGTCCGCCTCGACGGTGGCGCACGGCTCGAGGTGCATGGGTGTCGCATCAACGGGCAGGCGAAGGCCGATGGCGTGCATGTCCGCCAGGGTGCTGCAGTGGTCATCGATGGCGGCGAGCTTGCCGACAACGGCTTTGCCGGCATCATCGTCGAGCGCGATGGCGTGGCGACCCTGCATGCGGTTCGCGTCGGCGGCAATCGCGAACACGGCATCGTGGTGCTGCCCGGTGCCCGGGTCGACGCCGATGGTTGCGATCTGAGCGGCAACCGCAAAGCCGCCTGGTGCTTCGTGGCCTGGTGGGACTGGCTGCGACAACGGTGGTGGCAGGGAAACAACCGTGAAAAATAGCGGAAACGGCGAGAAATACATACAATGTATGGATTGTGGCGCCGAGACGCCGGTGTCGTCGGGTTTTTGCTCCGGTTGCGGTCGGGCGGTCGCCGGTCAGACCATGTTGGCGCGCTTGCGTCTGGGGCCGGCCGTGCTGGCGGTGGGCGTGTTCCTCGCGGTCACCATGCTGTGTCTGTCGCTGTCCCGCTCGCAGTTGTCGACGCGAACCCAGGAACTCAACCAGTTCAGTTCGACCAAGCCGGCGGTGGTGTTCATGGACGACCTCGAGTTGGTCGAGATCCATGCGGCATCCGGAGCGGTGATCCAGGTCGGCACGGCGGCGCCGGTGCCGGCAACGGCCCCGATGACCCTGCGTCCCCCGGTCGTGGTGACCACGAGCCGGGATGGTGCATTGCTCCTCGGTCTGGGCCATGGTCTCAACCGTCTCGCGCTCGATCAACAGACGACGGTTGCGGTCGACCGCTTCACGATCAACCGCGAGCGGTTGCAGGTCACACGCCAGCGTGTGGTGTTGCAGGGTGGCGCCGTGACCTACGATGTCGGCGGGATCGGCCGCGACGTTCTCGAGGTCCGGGTCGGATCGATGACCGTGTATCCGTCGCAGGGCAAGGGACGCATCGAGTATGAAGCCAACGCCGATCGTGGGCAGGTGGTGTGCCGCAACGGCCGGGTCTATGTGCATGTGGCGGCGGTCAACGGAGGTCGCGCGACCTTGGGCGATTTTTCGCGCGCCGGGTTCGTCGGCCGCACCCTGTCGGTGACGACCCGGTTGACCCTCGCCGACTGGATGGTGCTGGCCTCGCCGGTTGCCACCCTCGGTTTGTAGAAGTGCGCGAGCGAGGCAAGACGCGAACCCGGCAACCGTGGTATCGTGAAGCACGATGAACGGTGGACATGGTGAGCGACCAACGAACGCGGAGCTCGATCCTGCGCCGGTCGGCGAAGAATCGGACGAGTTTGCTGCCGGGTCCGATACCGGCGGTGGACCGAGCGACGCCGGTGCCTGGCTGCGCTGTCCGGCCTGCGGCCAGAACACGCCCGCGGGCGTTCGTCTGTGTCGCGAGTGCGGGCATCTGCTCGAGGCGCGAAGGCGGGTCACCTGGGCGCCGATCATTGCCGCCACTTTGCTGGCACTGGCTTTCATCGGCGTTCTGGGCCTGACGTTCACGCGGATGCAACAGGCGCGACGGCCGGTCATTACCAGGCCGAGCCGAATGGGCACACCCGGTCGGCCGGTGGTGACCTTCGCGGCCGACTTTCAGGAGGTCTCGATCAAAGATGCCCGCGATGCCTCGTTGGTCGCCGGGGTGGGCGACGAGTCGTCGGCGACACCGGGGCTGGTGCTGCGTGCGCCGGTGCTGGTCCGGACCGGGGCCACGGGGCGCGCCCAGATTGCCCTGGGTAAGAATGTCAATACAGTGACTTTACACGGCGACTCCGAGTTGATGATCGATCGGGTGGTCGTTGACACCAAGCGGGGCCGGCCGCTGCGCCAGCCGGTTGACCTGCGGCGAGGCGAGGCCACGTTCCAGATCGGGCTCGAAGGCCGAGAAGTCCTGTTTGTGCGGGCCGGTCGCATCATGGCCAATGGCTTCAGCGGGTTGTTCAAGGTCATCTACGGTGGGGTGGCGTCCGACAGCGGCCGGGTCGTGGTGAAAAACGGTCTCGTCGATGTCTCGGTGCCGGGGCCGATGCGCAAGAGCGTGAAAGTGTCGGGGTTCTACGAGGCCCGCTTTGTCGGCGACCAGCTCGACAAACCCAAGCAGGCGAGCATCATCCAGTTCAACTGGCGTTGACGCGCCCGCGCGCGACGCGCGCCCCGTTCGCCGATTTTTCGCCTGGATTCTTGCCACCACTGATTGAGTGTGCTATGAATGTTGTCATTGTCCGTACCCATATACGCATGGAGGAAGCCGAATGTCCGGTCATAATAAATGGGCGAAAGTCAAACACGTCAAAGCCAAGACCGATGCCATCAAGGGTCGCTTGTTCACCAAAATCATCAAAGAAATCACCATTGCTGCGCGCAATGGCGGCGGTGATCCCAACAGCAATCCGCGGCTCCGCTCGGCCCTGCAGTCCGCCAAAGATGCCAACATGCCCAAAGACAACGTTGATCGCGCGATCAAGAAGGGCACCGGTGAGCTCGAGGGCGTGAACTACGAAGAGACCACCTACGAGGGATATGCGCCCGCCGGCGTGGCAGTCATTTGCCGCTGTCTGACCGATAACAAGAACCGCACCGTTTCCGAGATCCGCAAGATTTTCTCCAAGGGCGGCGGGAACATGGGTGAGACCGGGTGCGTGGGTTGGATGTTCGAGAACAAGGGCTACTTCTTCCTCGAAGCCGAAGCGAATCCGGGCCTCACCGAAGAGAAGCTCATGGATATCGTCCTCGAAGCCAACTGTGATGACATCAAGAGCCTGGGTGCCGGGTTCGAAGTGACCTGTGACCCGTCGGCGTACGAAGCGGCCCGCCCGGTGCTCGAGGCCAAAGGCCTGAAGATCGGCGAAGCCAAAATGTACATGAAGCCCAAGAACACCGTGAAGGTGACCGGCAACGACGTCGGCAAGGTCATGAAGATCCTCGACGAGCTCGAAGAGCACGACGACATTCAAGACCTGTTCGACAACGCCGACATCTCCGAGGAGGACGCGGCCAAGTTTGCTGAAGCCTGACGCGTTGCTCAGGCCGTGATCGAGCAACTCGAGGGCGTTCTGCGCGCCAAACAGCCGCACCGATTGGTGGTTGGTCTCGGTGGTGTGGCGGTCGAAGTCCTGATTCCATTTTCGAGCTTTACCGGCCTGCCCGATCTGGGCGGGCCGGTTTCGCTTCTCACCCATCTGCACTGGCGTGAAGAGGGGCCGCAGTTGTTCGGCTTCCGCACCAGCGAAGAGCGCGAGCTGTTTCGACGCATGATCCGCATCAGCAAGATCGGCCCGAAACTGGCGGTGGGCATCCTCTCGGCGGCCGCGCCGGCCAAACTGGTGGGCATGATCCTGGCCGAGGATGTGAAGGGCCTGTCGGCGCTCAAGGGCGTTGGTCCGAAGACGGCGCAACGGCTCGTGGTCGAGCTGCGTGAAGGGCTCGGCGATCTGGGGCTGGGCGAACAGGTGCAGCTCGAGCAGGCGGCGGCGGCCCGGGTCGTGCCGCACGAGCGGGATGTGCGCGAAGCGTTGGCCAATCTAGGTTACTCGACGCGCGAGATCGACAAGGCCATGGACCGGGCGAAGAACGTGGTGGCGCCGGGGGCCGACGCCGAGACCGTGCTCGGCGCCATTCTGCGCTTCATCGGTAACAACTGATGGCCCGTCCAGCACGACGCCGTCCGCGGGGCGATGCCGGACCGGCCGACCGACGCCCGTCCGAGAGCGATGCGCCTGTTGGTGGTCGCAATACTTCGTCAAGCAACGATAATGACGACGTAAATGATTTTGACGATGCGCGCGATGACCCCGACACCTGGGGATCGGCAACGCCGTCTGCCGCGGCCTGTCGCACCGCTGTTGCCGCCCCCAACCTGAGTGTCTTGTCGGGGCAGTGCCTGCCCGGCGACGAGGAGGCGATGCCTCCCTCGCTGCGCCCGCGCAGCTTCAACGAGTTCGTCGGGCAGAAGCCGATCGTCGAGCAACTTCGCGTGTTTATCGAGGCGGCCCGCCAACGACAGGAAGCGATCGACCACGCGTTGTTTCTCGGCCCGCCCGGCCTGGGCAAAACGACGTTGGCGCATGTCATGGCCGCCGAGATGGGCGTCGGCATCAAGATCACCTCGGGGCCGGTGTTGTCGCGGGCGGGCGATCTGGCGGCCCTGCTGACCGGTCTCGCCGCCCGCGATGTGCTGTTTATCGATGAGATCCACCGGTTGCCACGCGCGGTCGAAGAGGTGCTCTACCCCGCGATGGAGGATTATTACTTCGACGTGCTGGTCGGCAAGGGGCCGACGGCGCGGTCGTTGCGTCTCAAGGTGCAGCCGTTCACCCTCATCGGGGCGACCACGCGCGAGGGCGATATCTCGGCGCCGCTGCGCAGCCGCTTTGGCATCTTACAACGTATTGACTATTACCGGCATGACGAACTGGCGTCGCTGCTCGACGCCGTTGCCGGCAAACTGGGCGTGGCCATCGAGCACGAGGCGGCGTTGGCCGTGGCCCGGCGCGCCCGGGGCACCCCCCGCGTCGCCATCCGGTTGCTGAGGCGCCTGCGCGATATCCGCCAGGTCGAGGGTGGCGGCCGCATCGATGTGCCACTGGTCGATCGGGGCATGAAGCTGCTCGACGTCGACCCGCTTGGGCTCGACATGATCGACCGCAAGCTGCTCGAGGTGCTGATCAAGCGCTTCGATGGCGGTCCGGTCAGCCTCGACACCCTGGCCGTCTCGATGGGCGAGGAGCGCGATACCATCTACGACGTCTACGAGCCGTTTCTCATCCAGATCGGCTTTCTCGCGCGCACCAGTCGCGGCCGTGTGGCCACCCGGCAGGCGTTCGAGTATCTCAAGGTGCCGGTGCCCGCGCGTGAACTGACCGATGCCCAGTTGCGTTTGTTCAGCGAGTGATGCGGTCGCTGGTGGGTGTCGCTGTGGCTCAGAGGGCGTCTCCGGCAGATTGCTGGGTTGCAACGAGGAGTGAACGACTGTGAGTGATGCGCCCAAGAAAGATCCGGCTGTCTATCTCAAGATCGCGTTTGCGCTGGTTGTTGCCGTGGTGACGATCGTCCTGGCGATTCGCGAGTATCTGGCCACTGTTGCCGATCTCTGAGCGGCAGGGCCACCATGGCAAAGCAGGTCGATGCGGGTGCTGAGCGTGCCGACACTCTGTTGGTGCATGCCTGTTGCGGGCCGTGCCTGGCGGGCAGTGTTGCGGCGCTGCGGGCCGAAGCGCCGCGACTGGCGGTGTTCTGGGAGAACCCGAACATCCACCCGTTTGTCGAATACCAGCAACGCTACGTGTCGTTGGTGCGCACAGCCAATGCCTTCGACCTGCCGCTGGCACGGGGTGACGATGCCTACGGGCTGAACCGGTTTCTCACTGCCCTGGCCGGTGCTTACGACCAGCCGGCGCGGTGCCGCATCTGCTATCGGCTGCGGCTCGAGGCCACGGCGGTGCGGGCCAGGCAACGCGGAGACGCGGGCTTCACGACCACGCTGTTCATCAGCCCCTACCAGCATCACGACATGCTGCGCGAGGTCGGCGAGTTGGCGGGTGCCGCGGCCGGTGTGCGCTTCGTCCCGATCGATCTGCGGCCGAATTTTGCGCGGTCGCGGCAGTCGGCGAAGTCAATGGGCCTCTATCGCCAGCAGTATTGCGGTTGTATGTTTTCTGAATACGATCGGTATCGCAACGATGCGCGGTTTCGCCTGCCGAGTGGAGAATCGACGTAGTGATGCCGTGGTTTTTCTCGTTGCTGATGGGGTTGGCGCTGTTATTGTTTCCGCAACAAGCGCAGTGGCTGATGTATGCCTGGGCGATCGACTCGGTCAGCCTGTCCCATGCCGACGATGCGTCGATGCTGGCGAACTTCGCCAGGAACCGGGCCACCTTCGAGAGGTTACGGACGATGGTGGTTGCCGACCACGGCCTCGAGCGCGTCGATGACACCTGGTGCCGGCCCGCCGATCCGGCCAGCATCGGCCTGACGGGCGCCCGCATCGAGGAATACCGTCGTTTGTGTCGCGATGTGGGCTGCCCGCGCGGCGTTCAGTGTTACGACCCCGAACGGCGCACGATCGAGTTCATTGCCTCGACGCGGGGGTTGCACGTGTCGGGGAGCAGCAAGGGGTATGTCTGGCTGGCGACGCCGCCGGCACCGGGCGATCTGGTGCCCGACCTGGACCCGATCGTGGCGGTCCAACGCAAACATGTCTTGCTCTATCGGCGCGTCGCTGACCACTGGTATCTGTATTACGATACAATGTAGGCGATTGTGGTCGGGCGACGGCGGCGGTTGCGTCGTGACCCACACAGACCGAGGTGGATGACGTGCAAAAGTGCAATACAAAATATGTAGGAATCGTGCTGCTGGTCGTGTGGGTGATCGGCGCCGGTGTCGTGCGGGTCGGGGCGGCGAGCGAACCGGTCCTGCGGATTCTGCTGGCGGCCGGGGCGAAGAGCGTCGACCTCGTGCTGCCCCAGGGCGGCCGGCTCGTGACGCCCGACGGCAAGACGGTTGTGGCCACACTGGGCGCCAACGGGTCGTGGCGTTGGGCGGGTGGTGCCGCGACGGGCGGCTCCGGCAGTGACGCTGGCTCGAGCGCAGAGTCTGGCAAGAGCGGCAAAGCGGCGAAACGCGGCATGCTCGATCGGTTGAAGTCGGCGGTGGGGCGCAAGCGGCGTGACGGCGGCCGCGACAGCGGGCGCGGGGCGCGCCGGTTGCCCTCGGTCGTCATTGCCGAGTCGAACAACGGCGTCTTCAAGGTCAACGGCAAGAGCTACCGGGGTCGGCTCGAGGTCACGTTCTCAGGGGCGACGGCCCGGCTGATCGACGTGGTCGGACTCGAGAGTTACGTGCGCGGGGTCGTCGCCTACGAAATCGGCGGCAATGCGCCGCCCGAGGCGCTGCGGGCGCAGGCGGTCATTGCCCGCACCTTTGCCATGTCGAGCCGGGGCAAACACGGCGCCCAAAGCGCCGACCTGTGCGCCCTCGAACATTGCCAGGTCTACGGCGGTGTGGCTGCCGAGCGGGCCGTGGTCGACGCCGCCGTGGCCGACACCCGTGGGGTCATCATGGTGTCGCAGGGCAAAGAGATCAGCACGCTGTATCACGCCACCTGTGGTGGTTTCACCAGCGACAACGGCAAGGTCTGGGGCGGCGCGCAGTTGCCGTATCTGCGCCGGGTGAAGTGTCCGTTCTGCAAGGAGGGCCAGAATTTTCGCTGGCAACGCGAGATTCCCTGGGCCAAAATCAAGAGCAAACTGGCCACCGATCAGCACCTGACGGCGTCACGTCTGCACAGCGTCGCCATCGAGGCACCGGCGACGCCCGGCGGGCTGGTGGCCGATCGGGTCGATTACATTGTATTGCAGACCGACCGGGGTGCCGCGCGCGTGCGCGGCACCACCTTCCGCTCCTGGTTTTCGTTGCCGTCGAGTTGTTTCTCGCTCGCCGGCACTGCGACACCGCCGCCGCCAGTGGCGGGAACGGGTGTGACGGCGGCGTCACAGCCTCCGCGGCCGCGCGCTGCCGTGGCCGCTTCCCGCGGCGACGCCGCCGACGCAGCAAAGGACTCACGTGTTCATCAGTCCGAGCGGGGAATCGGGCAAGGGGGCGGGGCTTCGTCGGTTGCCGGGATGGATGGGCCGACGGCAGCGAAACGGGGCGTCGATCCCGAGAAAGCCCGGGCCCGAGCCGCGGCGGCGGTCGAGTCGGCGTGGCTCGCCGCCGGCGGCAAGAAACTGGGGCTCGGACGTTCGGCCGAGAGTGGCGGCGACCTGGCCGCACCCGGCAGCGATGTCGATCAGACCTCGGCCGACAACCAGACGGGACCCACAGCGTCGGTTGCCGACGCCGGCAGCGACGCGGTGCTCATGGTCCAGACGTCACGGGGTCTTCGCTCGGTCACGCGGCCGGCCGGCGGGTGGCGGCGGGTAACGGCGCAGGGTGTCGGTCCGCTCGATCCCACCGACGCACCCGTTTCGACCGGGCAGCATGGCTGCGGCGCCGCGGTGGCCGCCGCGCCGACGCCGGAGTCTGTGCGGATGCCGGCGGGGTCTCCCGGGTCCGCGGGTGACGAGATCCCGCTGCCGCCGCCGCCGCCGGCCCCCGAGATCGAGACAACCCTGGTCGACCCGACCTCGAACGACCCCGAGTTCTCGGCCCGGGCCGCGGCTGCTCCAGCCATCAGCACCGACGACGAGCCCGAGCGGCCGGTGCTGGGGTCGATTCCCGTCGACTCGATGCGCGATGACCCGGGTGACCCCCCGGATCCCGCGACCATGAACGGCGCTGAGTCTGCCGCGGTGTCGGCGTCTGCGCGGGCAGCCGTTCGGCCCGAACCAAAGCGGCCCGCTGTTGACGCGGGAACGACCGCGGCGATACCTTTAATGACGAGGGCGGCGGGGAGCGACGCCGTTGTGCTCATTGGTCGGGGTTACGGGCACCTGGTCGGGTTGTGTCAGTCGGGCGCCATCGCGATGGCGAAGCTGGGTTGGCGATATCGGCAGATCCTGCCCTACTACTATTCGGGGGTTGTCCTGCGCAAGATGTTGTATTGATCGGCTTCTCGCTCAGGGCAGAAGCGGTTGGGGGGAGGGTCGACGGGGCGAGGCCTGACCCGGTGGAACAACATTTGCGACATTATTTTCGAGTTGCCAGCGTTTTTTTCTCAAGAATCACTCGCGTCTGACCGACAGATAGGTAGCGGCCATAGAATTTCGCTGACGCCGTGCCTTGACAGCCGATCGGACGGCAATGGAGGAAAGCGAGTATGGGGTTGTTCACATTTGGGTCCACCAATACCTCGGTGGGCGTCGACATCGGAACGAGCTCGGTGAAGGTGGTCCAGTTGAAAAAGACCCCCTCCGGACCCGAGCTGGCAGCCTACGGCATCCTGCCGCTGGGCTCCGGCATGATCGAAGAGGGTTCGATCGCCAATGCCGGTGAGGTTGCGGGCGTCATCAAAGAGGTGTTGAAGGCTTCGAAGATCAAGCCCGAGCGCAGTTTCGCCTCCGTATCGGGTCAGAACCTGATCATGCGCTTCACCCGCCTGCCCGTGATGTCGCCCGAAGAACTCGAGCAGACGGTGAAGATCGAGGCCGAGCAGTACGTTCCCTACGCCATCGAAGAAGTGAACATCACCCACGCGGTGCTCAACGAGATCAAAGAGGAAGAGGGCGGCAATAAATACTCCATATTGCTCGTTGTCGCCCAAAAAGAGCTGGTCAACAGCTATACCGAGTGTCTGCGTCAGTCCGGCGTCACCGCCGAGGCCATGGATGTCGACACGATCGCGGCATTGAATGCGCTCGAGGCGTCGATCATGCAGACGGCCGAGTCGCAGGAGGGCGGCGAG
>CAZADH010000174.1:0-12973 GCA_964483805.1 uncultured bacterium | reverse complement strand
GGTTCGCTCAGCTCACGGTCAATGAGGGCGCGCAACGTCTTGCGCTCGATGCCCATGCTGTGGGCGAGGTCGCGAACCTGGGCCACCAGCGCCCTGATCGCTGCCGTGGCTTCGGCCAGACGCTGCTCGTTCGAGGTCGGCGCCACGAACGCGCCCTGTCCACGCTTCATGTAGATCACTCCTTCGCGCTCGAGCTCGGCGAACGCCTTGGCAATGGTGTTCGGGTTCACGGCCAGATCGACGGCGAGTTCGCGAATCGATGGCAGGCGGCTGTCGGGCGGAAACACCCCGACCATGATCTCGCGCTTGATGCCGTTGATCAGTTGCAGGTAGATGGGGATTTCGGACCGTTCATCGATGCGGATCATCGCGCATCACCCCCTGTCTGACCCAGGCGCCGGCAGGCGCCGGTGGCAGCATCGAGCAGCCAGGTTTCGCCCGGTTTCATGACCAGGAACCGCTCGTCAGCCAGCGCGATGACGTGAGCGCGCAAGTCAAAAACCACTGGCGTCGTCAGGGGAACCACTGTCGGCGGCGCCGATGCGACCCCGGTGCCCGCCACTTTCAGCACCCACGACCGCCCGACCGGATCGATAGAATCACGCGGTGAAACCAGCACCGTGCGGCCCGTCGCACTGCGCACGAACGTGACATCGCGCGTATGTGGGACGGTGACGAGGTCTTGACACGCCCGATTGGCAACGTCATACATCGTAATGACATAATCACGCGGTTGTTCCCAATCTTCCAGAATGCGACCGGACGTTGCGCGGGTATAACTCGCCGGCAGCGCCCCAGCGGCGTCTCGCGGCGTGGGCACGAGCCGATAGCCGATGAGGCCGCGCCGGTCGGCGAGTCCCAGGGGCCTCCCGGGAAGCCCTGAGCCGGTGTCCAACCATGGTTGCCAGGCAATCTCGCCGGTGCCATCGACGACCGCGTGCACGATGCGCTTTGTCGCCGCCAGGGCGGCGGCCTCGGGTGCCAGCGCCTCGGCCCCCGAGGCGGCCCGGGGCGCGATGATCAGCGCGTCGCGATCGGTCTCGACCGCAAGCAGAACCGCATCGCCGACCAGGCACCAGTTGTCGAGGCGGCCCGAGAACGGCAGCGCCACCGGCCCGCCCCCGCGCAACGGCACCATTTGATACTGATAGCTGGGCCTCAGCAGATGCACGGTCTGGTCGGCGCGACGAATTGCCTCGACCCGACGCCCCTTCTCGGAAATCCACAGGACAGCGCCACCCGATGATAGCAATACGCCGTATGGCTTGCGCGCACTCTCGGCCACGGCCAGAACTTTGCTCTTTGCCTCCTGCAGATCGCGGACACACAACTCGACGATCTCGGTTCCAGACAGCGGATCGCGCACATAGCGTTGATAGACGACGGCGCCGGCCGGGGTGCAGCCGAGCACGACGGCGTTGGTGTCGATCTCGACGGTGGGTTGCTCGCCCCGCAAATCCACACACTGCAACGACACGACGTGGTCGAACAGGATGCCCAGCGAACGATGGACGACATTGAGCAACACGTGGCGGCCATCAGGCATCGGCTGGGCCGCGGCCATCCTCGGCCCAACCGGCTTGACCACCCCGGTGTCGGGATACAGGACGAACGGTCGCACCTGATGCGTCGCGAAGATATCGCTGAAGGCCACGTTCAAGGCCGATCCACGGACGACATTGCGCTGGATCGGGTCCCACCACGGCGGCGCAACATGGGCCATGGCCAGCACGCCGCCGCCCTCGACCGGGCCGATCCCCTCCCACCGCTCGACCGTCGCGCTACCGGTCGGATCGAGTTCGGCGAGGGTGAAGCGACGCGCATCGGCGGCGGCATCGAGGCCAGAGATGATGGTCAGGACCACGGCCAACCCGACACCCAGCGTGCCGAACGTCCAGACCCACCGACGCCAGCAGTCCATGAGTTCACCACGGCGGAACGCCATGTACGAGGCGGCCAGCGGCACGGGCACGAGCAACACACTGAACAGCGGCCAGTTCATGGTGACGAGAAAACGGTTGAACTGGGTCAGCAGGGCCCCGACCAGCCCAATGGCGGCCAGCATCAGACCGGTGAATTGCTCGGGCAGCATTCCGGCCATCGCACCCAGCGAAAATGCGGCTGCCGACACCAGCACGATGACGCCGACAAACTCACCACTCACCTGCGGCGACCCCGAGATCGAAACCATAACCAGTAGAAACCAGGCGTAGAGCGCAGCACAGAAGCAAACCCCAAACACTATTTTGGTCACCCAGATGCGGGTGCGCGACAAGGGCAGACCCACGAGAAACGAGAGCGTCTGGTTCTTCAACTCGGCCGCGAAGAGATGGCTGCCCACGAGAAACGAGAGCGCCGGCCCGGTCAGCACGAACAGGACCAGAGCCGCCGATGACGGGTCGAACGCCCGCATGAGTGCCATGCCCCCGAGGATGACAAGCGGAAAGAAAGCCATCACCACAAAGTGCAGGTAGTGTTCACGGAGTTCTTTACGCAGCAGGCTGTTCATTGGACGACCTCCTTGCCACCGGTCAGAGCCACGAAGATGTCTTCGAGGCTGAGCCCCTCGACGCGTCGTTCGCGCACCTGGTAGTTGGCGAGAAGCTGCGCGGCCAGGGCGTCGGTGTAGTCACGCAACACCAGTTCGAGTTCGCTGCCCCGCGAACGCGCGACCAGAATCTGCGCGTGCGTCGGCAGCGCCGCAATCGGCTCGGCGAGCTGCACGACCACCCGGCGCACGCCCGCCTTGATCGCGTCGCGCTCGAGGTCGACGGCCAGACGCCCATTGTGCAGAATGAGGACGCGATCGCAGATGCCTTCGCAGGCATCGATCTCGTGCGTAGCGATGAGCAGCGTCCGACCTTCGTCGGCCAGCGAGCGGATCAGCGTCGAAAGAATCTGCCGACGCACGACCGCATCGAACCCGGCGAACGGCTCGTCGAGCAACAGGACCTCGGGAGAGGCTGCCAGAGCCAGCACCAGCATCAGTTTACGCCGGGTACCCCGAGACATCGTGTCGACACGTTGATCGAGCGGCACATCGATGTCGGCAGCCAGCCGGGTGAACAGATCGCCGCGCCACGCAGGATACAGCGGAGCCATGAATGCAGCGGTGCCATGGCCGGTCATCCACGGGTAGAGATTGCACTCTTCGGGCATCAGGACGGAGCGCCGATGCAACGGCACCGGGTCGACGCCCGGATCGAAGCCGAGCACATCGACGGCGCCTGTCTCGCGCCCGACCAACCCATGCAGAACGCGCAGCAGCGTGGTTTTGCCCTCGCCGTTGCGCCCGAGCAGAAGCACGACCTGGCCCGAAGGCACCGTGGCGTTCAGATCGACCAGGACCGGGCGTGAACCGTATCCTTTGTTGAGGTGTTCAATGGATATGGCGTTCATGCGTTATGACCTCACTTTCGGAACATTCAGGCGATCATGGGGAATTCGCCCGTGACTGGGACAACTGCGCGGCATGTTTGGATTCGCCTTTTGCCGGGATAGGCGGGCGACCCGGCGGGTCGCCCCTACGGGAACGGACGGGATTGTGTGACATACACAATGCATATACTGTGCATACATCATTGACTGGCGCCAACCTGGTTCTCGCTGGTGTCGACACGACCTCTTTGGGTTCCCATTGAAATGCGAACGGCCCGGACAGACGGACAGACGGACAGACGGACAGCGTGGGCCCTGCGCGCGGTGTGTTTGTGTTTTAGTGTCATACTCTACTAATACACTAAACAACTTGGGTCGCTTTGTCAAGGTACCGTGCGAATATTATTGAAAAAGGGCGGGCGGGTCGTTGGCACTGCGCCCAGCCGGGGCGCGTGGCAGCGGCGTTTGCTGCGCACGTTTGCCTGACCGGCGACAGCGTGCTAATGTGAACGCTTCTCATAATCTCCGTACCTTGAACTGGGGTAGCTCATCGCTATGCGAACCTCGGGACACCCGACCCCAACCGCACGCGACCGCCAGCAAGAGTGGCGACGCTTCGCGGCTCTGGCAGTCCTCGTCGGCTGCTGGTTGCTGGCGTCGGTCTCTTCTGCCTGGGCCCTGCTGCCCCCACCGACTGATCTCGCGACCGGCACGGCAAACGCAGAACTGCAGCGGACATACGAACTGTATCGCTTTCGCCCAACCAACACCGAACTGATCGAGCGCATCGCTCAGTTGCTCGAGACCGCGGGCCAACTGGACGACGCGCTGACGTGGTACACCGAGGCACATCGACTGGCCCCGACGGCCGACCGAAGTCGGCGCATCGCTGAGCGGGCGGGCTGGGCAGGGAAGCCGACGACGGCGCTCGCCCACACACGGCACCTGCTGGCGACCGATCCCAACAATATAGAGTTGCAGCTAAAGGTCGCCGAGTTGGCCGAGTGGGCGGGCAACGCCACCGAAGCGGCGCAGATCTTCGAGCGCGTGGGTCGGCGGCGCAACGACCCCGAACTGTTGCGCAAGGCCGCCGATCGGTACCTGTGGTCGCAGCAACCCCGCAAGGCCATGCCACTGTTGCGCCAATTATTGGTGCGGGCACCCCGTGATGTCGAACTGCTCGACAAGGCCGCCGAAGTCGCCGAATGGATCGAGGACCTGCCGGGTGCCATCGCACTGTTGCAGCGGGCAGAGGCGGTTAAACCGCAGCGGGCGCGCCGACGCAAGATCGCCGACCGGCTGGCGTGGTCGGGGCAACTGGCGCAAGCGCGCGATCTGTTCGGCCGTCTGTGCCGGGAAGCACCGCGCGACACGGCGTTGCGTCTGGCCTATGCCGACACCCTGGCGGCGGCCGGCGAGGCGTCGGCGGCGATGCGTATTTACGAAGTATTACCCGTAGCACGCTTGTCGGCGGCGCAGCGATTAACGCGCGCCCAGTGGTTTCTCGAGCGTGGCGACGCGTCGCGGGCTCTTGCCGACGCCCGGACGGTTCGCGATCGTTCGCTGACCGCGGCGGCAACCGGCGTCATTGCCGCAGCGGCCTTCACACTGGGGCAATGGGACGAAGCCGACCGCGCCTATCGGCAGCGCCTGCTCGCCATCGAGCAAGAAATGACCGCCGGGGCCCGGGCAGCCAGAAAAACGCCCACGGCGAAACCAGCAGTGGCTGCCGCGATCGATGGCCAGACGCGGCTGGCCGAGGTCCGTGCCATTCACGAGCGGTTGCTGGCGATCGCCCGGCAGCGCCACGATCGCACCGGCGAGGTCCGCGCGTTGACGGCGTTGGCCCGCCTCGATCCCGATGCGGTGACCTGGCCCCTGCAACTGGCTGAGCGAGCGCACCAGGGCGGCAACGAGCGCGCGGCGCAACTGTGGTTGCGTCAGGCCCAGCGATGCACCCCGACCGACGAGACGGTGACGCGCCAGATCGGCGAGAGTCTGCTGCGCAGTGGTGAGCGCCGTCAGGCCTTCACTGTGCTGGCACCGTTGATCGAACGGTTTCATGACGACGATGGGTTGCGCGCGACGGTGTTGGCACTGGCCCGCGAAAACCGCGACTGGAAGATGGTGGCCGCGTTGACCTGGGCGGAGTTTCGCCGCGACCCGAGTCGCGAGCAGGCACTGGCCTTGATCGATGCGTCGGTGCAGGTCGACCAGTTCGAGAAAGCAGCCGAGGTCGCATGGGATCAGGTGCGCCGCGACCCGTTCGACACAGCCCTGGAAGCATCGGCCGCCGCGCTGCTCGCCCGGGTCTCGCCGGTGCATGCCGGCGCTTTTGCGGCCGAGCGACCGGAGCGCATCGACACGTTCTACCGCCGCCAGATTGCGTCTCTGTCGGCGCACCTGGCGACCGTTCCGGGCGATCGGGCCGCGCGTCTGCAACGGGCGCAGATCGAGTTGTGGCGACAGCGACCGGCGGCCGCGCTCCCCGACCAGATGGCAGTGTTGTCTGCGTCACCCACCGATGCCCCGTTGTTGCGACAGACCGCGGAAACCGCCGAGTGGGCCGGCCTGGCCTCGACCGCGCTGCGCCTGCGCACGACGCTGCGCACGGTGGCCCCCGACGACGCGAGCACTACATTGCGGCTCGCCCAGGAACTGGGTTGGCGGGGACGGTGGCGGGCCGCCCAGCCGTTGTATGCCGAGGTTTGGCGCAACCCTGCGCTGCCGCGTGCGACCACCGTGCTCTCGGCCGAACCGGTTGCCGTGCAGAGCGGACGGCGCCGCCTCGCGCGCACGATGCACCGCACCCTGGCTGACCGCATCGCCGCGCTGACGCCGGCGCAGCGTGACGAATGGCAACGCCAACGGCGCGAACTGACCCGCGACCTTGGACCGATCGCCGTCGCGACCATCGACAACCGTCGCGACACCGAGCAGATCGACCACACACGCACGCGGGTCTTTGCGCGCGGCCTGGTGCGCGACGGCCGCTGGGCCGACGCCGAACTGATCGACCATAGATATGTACAACGTAAATATGATCACCGCTCTTTCGCCGGTCGTTCACTGAGCCTGCAATTCCATCGCGTGCCGCATGCCGAGCAGGCATCGGTGTGGCGGTGGCAGGCGGTGGCCGGTACCGGGGGCGAGACGATGCAGGGGTTCCTGCCGGCCTTCACCCACACCTGGCGCCGGCACGACCGTGAAACGCGGCTGCATTTGTTCATCGACCCGGTCTTCGACACGCCCGAGGCCGTGCGACAGACCCTGACCAAACGCGGGTTCGATCTGACCTGGAAGCGCATGGTGCAGCCGCGCCTGGGCCTCACGCTCGACGGCGCGGCGGGACAATGGTCGGACGGCAATCCCTGGCGACACCTGAGCATGACCTGGGAACGCAACTGGGGTCGGCCCGCCCGCCGCTGGTTGCGGTACACCACGACCTACGACGATTCCGACGGCCGCGGCGGCAACGTCTATTATTCGCCGCGCGGGCTGCACACCCACCAGATCGCGCTGGTCGGCACCGACCAGTGGCAACGCCTCGAGGTGAATTGGGAGTTGTTTGCCGGTCGCGAACTGCCGACCGCCACCTCGGGCCGCGCCGATTTCCGTGGCGGCACCCTCACCGTGGCGGGACCGCTCGGTCGCCAACTCGAGTGGCGACTGACCGGAAGCGCCCTCGATTCGACCATCAGCCATTTTGGTGACGGTGGGCGGTACGGTCAGTGGCAGCTTGGGGGCGCGGTGGAATGGAGGGGCTGGTGAAAGAACGCCCGATTCTCTGGCCTTACCTCGAAGCGGTGCTCATGGTGGCATGTATTGCTTTGCTCAATACATTTGTTTTTCCCGGCAATCCGGCATTCAAGGGGTTGCCGTTCTCGTTGTTGTGGGTGCCGATCATCCTGATTGCCGGTCGCTACGGCACTTTACCGGCCTTGTTCACCGCGTTGTTGTGCGGCGGCTACTATTTCTATCTCGTGTCGCTCGAAGAGTTCTTCCTCGGCCGTTTCCATTTGAGCCTCGACGACAAGGTCATCACCATTGCCTTTGCCGTGGTCGCCGTGTTTCTCGGCCAGATGTACGATCGGCTGCACGACGAGATCCTGCGCTGGCGGCACCGCCACGACGAATTGCAGACGCAGTTCGACAATCTGCACCAGCACTTCACGGCCCTCGAGAAGGCGAACACCGAACTCGAGAAACGCATCGTCGGCCGCCAGGACACCATCGGCACGCTCTACAGTGTGGCCCGCGGGTTCGAGAGTCTCGACGCCGCGCAGTTGCATCGGGCCGTCTGCGAACTGGCCGGTCGGTTCCTGCATGCGGATCGTATCTGTTTGTATTTACGCGACGACGCTGGCGAGATCCGGTTGGCCGAGAAACTGGGTTACGACGACGCCGATGTTGAGACTCTGGCGACCAAGGGGCGCGCGCATCCGCTCATCGCCAAGGCCTTTGCCGGCGACCGCGTCGTCAGTTTCCGCGATCTGCCCGGCCACGACGACAACCTTCGCCCCGAGCGCGAGCGCACCTTGTTGGCGGCGCCGATCTTCCTGGCGCAACGGCAGACGACGGTCGGCGTGATTGCCGTCGACCGTTTGCCGTTTCTCGCCATGAATGCGGCAAATCTGCGCATTCTCGGCATCATCGCCGACTGGGCCGCGCGGGCCATCGAGCAGTCGCTCGATTTTTCGGGGTTGAAGGCGCGCGAACTCGACGACGAACTGACGGGCGTTTACTCCTATCAGTATTTCGGCCTGCGCATCGGCGAAGAGATGAGCCGGTCGCAGCGGTATCGGTTGCCGATGTCGTTGTTGATCCTGGCGCTGGCCGACTTCGAGGCGATGGCCCCCGAGCTGCAGCGCGATCTTCTGTCGATCGTCGGGCTGGTGTTCAGCTACAACATTCGCGATGTCGATATCGCCTGTCGTTTCGACAACCCGTCGTCATTCGCAATCATCCTGCCGCTGACCGATCAGACCGGCGCCAAGATCCTGACCGAGAAGCTGCGGGCAGCGATCGAGAGTTATCAGTTCAAACCGTTCGGCGACGATCGGCTGTTGCGGGTTTGCATCGGCACGCACACGTTTGTCAGCACCGCCGAAGGCGACTCGCCGTACAAGGTGCCGCCCGCGGTGGTCGAACGGTTCATCGACGAGGCACGGCGCGCGGCCGGCAAACCATGACTCCCGCGCCCAATCTACCGCCAACGCTGGAAGCGCGCAGTGCCAAGGGGTTGCCGGCCCCAGACACCGCACGGCGACACCGCTGGTGGCGGGTGGCGGCCTGGATCGCCATGCTGCTGGCGCTGTTGGGTGAACTGGTTTTCACCGGGCGGGTCATCACCGGGCGACCGAGTGACATCGCGCTCATCGCGACCCTCGAGGCACTTCTGCCCGCCAGCCTGGGCATCCTGCTCTGGCACGGGGTGGCGGCGCTACTGGCTGTCGCGGCCATGCGCATTCCGGTGAGCGGCGACGCCGACCCGGTCACCGTGACCTCCAACGGTGTCCCCATGCCGGACGTGCCGCCGGCCGAGGAACAGGCGCGCCGCTGGGCACGACTGGCGGCGCCGATCGCGCTCTTCGTGCCGTTCTTTGGCGTGCCGACCCTGGCGTTTGTTTTTGGTTGGCGCGGGCGCAACAAGGAAGCACCATCGCGTATTTACGATGTATATAAAGAGTATATCGAATACCGTGTCGACCCGAAACCGTTTTTCGCCGCGGTCGACCCCGATGAAAAGGCGCTCGAGACGCTGGCCATCGAGCCGATCACCGACCTGCTCACCGACCGCGACAAGGCCACCACCCGCGGCTCGATCGAGGTGTTGTCCCGGTTCGCCCACGACGACGCGGTGGGCTTGATCCGCCGCACCCTCGACGATCCCGATGTCGATATCAAGTTCTATTCTTCGTGGGGCCTCGATCGCATCGAGGAACGATACGCCGCCGAGATTCGCGCCCGTCGCGACGAGCTGGCGGCCGATTCTTCTCGGGAGCGCGCCCTCGCGCTGGTGCGCGTCGTGCAACGGTACATGATGTCGGGGCTCGAAGACACCTGGATGCTGCAGAGCCACGCCACCGAGTGTCGTGACGTGCTGACCCGACTGCTCGCGACCGCCCCTGAGGATGCCGAGGCCGCCGCCCTGTTGGCCCGCAACGATGCGCTCATCGGCAACGCCGGCGCCATCGACGGGTTCGCCCGCCTCGAGCGCCGCCACGCCCTGCCGTCGGAATTCCTGCTCGATTACGCCGAAGCGTTGTGGCGGGCGGGCCGGCAAGAGGAGACCGCCCGGGTCATGCGGGGTTTCGCCGCCGTCCCCGCGAACAGCGAACACCTGCGGCGACGCGCGGTCGAGATCGATCTGGCGGCATTGGCCGAGTTTTGGGGCCCGGCCGCATGAGCGCCAGCGCATCCCAGGCAATCATGCCGCCCGCTGCATCGACCGGCGCGCCGTCGGCTGCTGCGCCGCTGCCTCAGGTCGACATCGAACTGCTGCTCGAAGGCAGCTACCCCTACGTCACCGGCGGCGTGTCGAGCTGGGTGCACCGCCTCATCACCGGTCTGCCCGAGTTCACCTTCGGGCTCACCCACATTGCCGCGCAGCGCGACGGATCGCAGCAGTTGCGTTACGCACTGCCGGCGAATGTGCGGTATCTGCAGGTCATCTACCTGCACGATCCGGTGTTTCTGCCCGACCAGGCCCACCCCTGCCCGCCCGACCTGCAGCACCTGATGAACGAGATCGCCCGCTTGCATCATGCCGGCGGTCCGCACACCCTGGCCGAGTTCGCCCCCTTGCTGCATCGCTTGCGGGCGGCAGGGACCCGTCACCACCTGCGCGAACTGTTCGCCAGTCGCGAGGCGTTCACGTTGTTGACCGAACTGTATCAGCGGCGGATGCCCGAGGCCTCGTTCATCGACAGCTTCTGGACCTGGCGGTTCATCCACCTGCCACTGATGCAGATTCTCCAGGCCCGCCTCGCGCCGGCGCGGGTGGTGCACGCGGTATCGACCGGTTACGCCGGCCTGATCGGGTGCATGCACAAAGTATTACACAATCGCCCGCTCCTGCTGACCGAACACGGTATCTACACGCGCGAGCGCGCCATCGAGATCACCCAGGCCGAGTGGATCCGTGCCGACCCGCACCCGGAACATCGCGTGCGCCGAGAACTGGGAGCCTTCAAGCGTCTCTGGTTCGACTTCTTCGAGGTCCTCGGCACCTGGACCTACGGTCTCGCCGATCGGATCGTCACCCTGTTCGAGGGCAACCGGCGCATGCAGATTGGCTTGGGTGCCGATGAGAAGAAGATCGACATCGTCCCCAACGGCATTGAGATCGAGCGTTTTCTCGACCTGCGCGACACGCGGCCACCGGATCCCCAACGGTTTCATGTCGGCTTCGTCGGCCGCGTGGTACCGATCAAAGACGTCAAGACCCTGATCAAAGCTGCCAGGATCGTCTTGATGAAATGTCCAGACGTTGTATTTCATCTCATCGGCCCGCTCGACGAGGACCCCGAATACGTCGCCGAGATCCGGGCCCTCATCGACGACCTGGGCATCGGGGCCGCGGTATGCATGGACGGCCCGGCCGATGTGCGCGAGATCTATCCGCGTCTCGATGTGAGCGTGCTCACGTCTCATTCGGAGGGCCAACCGCTGACGCTGCTGGAAGCCATGGCCGCGGGCATTCCCTGTGTGGCCACCGACGTCGGAGCCTGCAAGGAACTGTTGCTGGGCGGCCCGCCCGAGGACCGCGCTCTGGGTCCCTGCGGCATCATCACATCGTTGCGCTCCCCTGGGCAGACGGCCAACGCCATTCTCGAGATCTGCACTGACGCGCAACTGCATGCCCGCATGGTCCGAGCCGGCAAGGCCCGCGTGCGCGCCTTCTATCAGGAGAAAGACCTGTTTGCACGCTACCGACGTATGTACAGGCATCTGCTGCCTGCGACGCCGGCTCCGGCGCAGGCGCCCACCGGTTCGGGTGAGGCCGCGACGGTCGAGAATCCCGCGAAGCCGACGGGACAGGGAGGACACTGATGGCCGGCATTGGCTTTCGCTTGCAGCGCCTGGTGCAACGGGGCACCTACACGGCCGTCCTGCAGGGCTTCTTTTATGCGACGTTCCTCGTCGCCGGTCCCTGGATCGTGTCGCTGGTGGTCATCGGGTTGCTCAGTTGGTTGCTGACGCTCTCGGGCCACGACTTCGCCATCTTTCGGACTTCCATCGTTTATTTCTATGCGTTCTCGCTCATCGCCACCGGCCTCTACCAGATGCCGGTGACCCGCTACCTCGCCGACGAGCTGTATGCCGGCCGGGTGGGTGCGGTGGCGCCCACCTATCTGGGCATGGCGTTGGTCATCTGCGCGCTGTTCGGTGTCGTCGGCGCGCTGTTCGTGCCGATTCTGCCGCTGTCGCTGTTTTACCGACTGACGTTCCTGGCGGGGTTTGTCACGGTGGGTCTCTTGTGGTTGGCGATGATTCACCTCAGTTGTCTGCGCGATTTTCAGGCGATTTCCTGGATCTACGTGATCGGTTCGACGGTGAGTTTCCTGGGCGCCCGCTGGCTGTCAGAGCGGTGGGGGCTCGACGGCGCATTGTTCGGCTTCGTCCTGGGGCAGGTCATCATCCTATTGGGGCTCTCGTGGCGCATCCTGCGCGAGCTGGGGTTCCCCGGGTTGATGCCGTCGTTGCGGGCGTTGCGGTCGCTGGCCCAGTACCGCACCCACCTGGCCATCGGGCTGTTCTTCAACATCGCGATCTGGATCGACAAACTGCTGTTCTGGGCCTCGGTGCATGGCGACAGCCCGTGTCGCGGCCTCTATTCGTCGGGTCTTTACGACACCGGCATGTTTCTCGCCTACGCGACGATCATCCCGGCCCTCGGCATCTATCTGATGAATGTCGAGACAACGTTTTACGATGTATTTCGCGCGTATTACGGTGCGGTGTTGCGCGAACAACCCCTGGAAGCGATTCGCAACCGGGTCGACGATGTGCGGCGTAATCTGCGCTTCAATTTCTTCGAGATCGTCAAGCTGCAGGGGGGCATCACCCTGCTGTGCTTCATCTTCGCGCCCGAGATTCTCGCCAAGATCCAGTATCCGGCCGAACTGCTGTCGATCGTGCGTTGGGGTTTGTGGGGCGCGTTTTTCCAGGTGCTGTTTCTCGCGACGATGCAGATCCAACTCTATTTCGACTTCTCGCGCGACGTGTGGTGGGGTGCCTTCATCTTCATGTTTGCCAACGGGGCCTTGACCCTGGTCAATCTCATCGTCGATCAACCCCTGTGGTTTGGCGCCGGCTATTTTCTGGCGGCATTGATGGCCTGGTTGTTGGCGGCACTGCAGTTGCGTCGACGACTCGATGAACTGGTCTATATCACCTTCATGAGTCAACCGATTCCCGGTGAACGCGAAGCCGCCGCCCCGGTGCTGGGTGCCGATGGTTTTCTGGGTGAGGTCATCTGGACCAGCGCCGGCGGTCTGCCGGCCCCGACACCCGCCCCCACCCCGCCACGCCAACGCGTCAGCGCGCGATCGTAACCGTATCGCTGGCAGCGAGCAACAACCACGCGCGC
>CAZADH010000173.1:0-13003 GCA_964483805.1 uncultured bacterium | reverse complement strand
GGGTCAGGCGCGCCTGTCGGATGCCCAGGGCCACCTTGCGGGTGAGATCCTCGCGTTCGTGGGCGGCCTTGGCCATGCCGGCACTGGCCTCACGCAGTCGGGCACGGCGCTCGCCACCATCTTCGAGGTTGATGCTGACGGCGAGAACCGTGGTCCAGTTGCTCTGCTCCTCGTTGAACTGGGAACCCGAACTCCAGTCGCCCTGGGCAAACACCTGGGGTCGGTTCAGGGCCGCGGCCAGACGACGCTGGTCATCGGCAGCCCGGGCCGCGGTGCCGGCGGTGCGCAGGAGCGGGTGGTGGCTCTGTGCGTGGGCGATCATCGCGGCTTCATCGGCCGGTGGTGCGACGGCCACGGTTTCGTCGAGGAACGTATCACTCGCCGACAGGGTGCGTCCGAGCAGACTCGACAGGCCGGCGCACGCCAATTCAACGGCGTTGGCGGCGCGCACCTGGTCTACACGGCGCGCGAGGACCGAGACCTGACCCTTGAGCAGAACGGTGCGCACGCCGGTGCCGGCCTCGAGACGGGCCTGCACGAGCCGCTCGTGGCCCAACACGTCGGTCACGGCCTGGGCGGCGACCTTGTGCATGGCCTGCGCCATGAGAATGCCATACCAGGAGCGTGTTACGTTGTATGTCAGATCCTCGGCGGCGAGATCGCGTTGGTGGTGCTGCAAGGCCTCGCCGGTGCGGGCCAGGCGTACCCCGCCCTCGATCTGCCCGCCGGTGTAGAGCGGCTGCGACCACCGAAAAGCGCGAATCTGCGAACTGGTGTTGTCGAGGCTCATGGCGCCCGCCCCGGGAAGCGAAAACGCCGTCGGGTCTTTCAGGCGCACAAAGGTCTCGTCGGCGCTTACCTTCGGCCGGCCGGCGCTTTTGGCGCGAGCCACCTGCTGGCGGGCCATCGCGACGGCGTCGCGGTGGGCTTGCAGGCCCGGGTTGTCGGCGAGCGCTTCGCGAACGCACGCCCGCAAGGTCAACCCAACCGACGCCGAGGCGGGCGGGTCGTCGGCAGCCGCAAACAGCGGGTCGTAACAGGCCAACAGACAGAGAACCCAGGCCACGAAACGGGAAGAGGGCGGACGGTAGTGTGTCATACGAGGTATTTCTTCTTCTTGTTTGGTTTGGCGGGCAACGGGAGTCTGCGCGACGGCGCGGTCGACGGGCGGGGGGCCGGCTTGCTGCGGCGGGGTTTGTTTGGCGAGCGCGGGTCGGGCGCGAGGTGGCATGAGAACGCGAACCGCGACGATACCGAGATGCCGCCGAGGATGATCTCGGCGACCTGGTCGGCGACGACCCCGACCGGCGGCCGCGGTGACTGGTGCAACCAGTGGCGCAAGGCGAACAGGAAAGCGCCGACCGAGGCGTGGTGCACGATGTCGGTCGCCAGATGCGGCCGCACCCCATCGGCGGCGCGGCGCCACAATTCGGTCGCCTCATTGGCCACCGTGGCCGCGAAAAACGTGTCGAGCATGCGCTGGCGCATGCCTTCGTCGACCACGTCGGTTTCGGAGGTCAGGGTGCGAAAAAAGAACTCGATGGCAGGAGACGCAGCGGTCTGCTGAAAGAACCGGCGCACCGAGATCCGCACCCCATCGTCGAAACTCGTCGGCGCGTGAACACTGCCGGGCGCGCGACGACCCCCGCCGGTCGGTGCGGCCATTGGGCGCGGGCCGGCCGGCGTGAGCTCGGTCAGTCGATCGAGCACCTGCTTGAAGACCTCGAGGAACAGGGCTTCCTTGGTGGCGAAGTGGTTGTAGAGCGTCGCCTTGCTGACCCCGGCGGCCTCGGCAATCGCGTTGACGTTGGCCTGATGCAGTCCGCGGTGGGCGAACTCGGCGAGCGCCGCCGCAAATATCCGTTCGCTGCGCTCTCGCTGCTTGCGAGTGGCCATTGTCTGCCTCCTGAACGACCGTACCCGTGGCATTTGGTGTTCAGAAATCTAAACCAAGCAGTCTAGTTTTGCAAGCAGATCGGTATAGAAATGTTGCCGGGCGTCGCCGCGACCTACCCGCCGGCACGTTTGCAACGCAAACCCTGGGCCGTCAGGGTGGCCACGATGGTGTCGGCGTGGTCGCCCTGGATGAGAATCACGCCGTCTTTGACGCTGCCGCCGCAACCGCACCGCTTCTTGAGGGTGGTGGCGAGGGCCGCGATGGCGCTGTCGCCACCGGTCACGCCGCTGATCACGGTGACCGTCTTGCCGCCGTGCCCTTTGGTCTCGCGTTGCACGCGGACGACTCCGTCGGCTGGCGTCGCCCGTTTGCCTGCCTGGGCCGATGCGGCCTGACGCCCGGATTTGCTGCACTGGCACTGCTTGACCGGTTTGCTGCATTCAGGGCAGATACGGCCGTCTTCCGATGTATAGACCAACCGGGACTCAGTCATGGGACACCTCGCGACAATCAATACAATATAGGTCAATGCCGGGTCCCCCAACGTCGGGTTCCCGGTCGGCCAGCGACGAAGAACAGCCAGGCAGCAACGGGCTGTACCTTTGCGGGAGTTTATGTTATACCACAGGCCGGTTCGAAAAGCGGCCGACCACGTCCATGTCGTTGGCGCGACCACAGGAGAAGACCGATGAACGAATATCTGATTGCGACCATTCAAGGTGTCGTCGAGGGACTCACCGAGTTTCTGCCGGTCAGCTCGACCGGGCACCTCATCCTCAGCGCGCACCTGCTGAACTTCACCGGCGAGAAGGCCGACACCTTCGAGGTCTTCATCCAGCTCGGCGCGATCCTCGCCGTGGCTGTGCTCTATCGACAACGCATCTTCGATATGCTCCGTCGGTGGCGCGACCGCCCGTGGGCCAGCGACCGACTGACGTTGTGGCACGTCGCGCTGGCCATGATCCCTGCAGTGATCATGGGCCTGTTGTTGCACAAGAAGATCAAGTTGTATCTGTTTTCGCCCAAGACCGTGTTGATCGGTCTCGTTGTCGGGGGTATTTACCTGATCGTTGCCGAGCGCTGGCAACCGCCGGTGCGGGCGAACACTGTCGACCAGATGACCTGGCGGCAGGCGTTGGGTGTCGGCATGTTCCAGTGTCTGGCGCTGTGGCCGGGCTTCTCGCGGTCAGGGGCGACGATCGCCGGAGGTTTGCTGCTTGGCATCAGTCACGAAGCGGCGGCCGAGTTCTCGTTCTTGCTGGCGGTGCCAATGATGTGCGCCGCCACCGGCAAAGACCTGTGGTCGAGTCGCGAGTTGTTGTCGATGAACGATGCCGGTGTTTTTGCGGTCGGGTTCGTCGTGTCGTTCATCGTGGCGTGGTTGGCGATTGTCGGGTTCATGCGATTTCTCAATCGCACGAAGCTCACCCCGTTTGCATACTATCGCTTCGTGGCCGCGGCCGCTTTCGGCCTCTACATGATGCGTTGAGCGAGGGGGTATGACAGCGATGAAGACGGTTGCCCTGCGTTTGTGTCCCGGCGACGACCTCTACGAGTCATTGCAGGCGGCGGTTTCGGCCCATGGTGTGGCCGCAGGAGCCGTCTTGACCTGCGTGGGGAGCCTGCGGCACGCGCGTTTGCGGCTTGCCGACGGCAAAGAACACCGTGAGTTCCCGGGGCCGTTTGAGATCATCTCACTGGTCGGTACGCTCTGCGCCGACGGGATTCACCTGCACATCGGTCTGGCCGATCGCGAGGGGCGCTGTCTCGGTGGCCACCTTGTCCCGGGCTGTCCGATTAACACCACGGCCGAAATCGTGCTGGTCGATCTGCCGGGGTGGGCCTTTTCTCGGCAACCCGATGCCGGCACGGGTTACCGCGAACTTGTGGTCTCTTCGACCTCCATCGCCTCGAGATAGAGTTCGCGTCCGCCCGACAGGCGCAGAGACCCACCGCACGACTTACATTGTATGTCGAGCGGCGTGCCGCTCTCGTGCTCGGTCTGGGCGCCGCACTGCCGGCAACTGACGACGGCCGGTTTGACCACGATCTGGATGGCGGCACCCTCCGCCGCCGTGCCGCGCGCCAGTTCGCCAAAGAACAACTGCAGGCTCTCTGCGACGATGCCGACCAGCGTGCCGCAGACGACGACGACGCGCGTGATCCGCTGGCCGGGCGGCAAGGCGCCGAGCGCGGTGTCGAGGACTCCCTGGGCAACCGTTCCTTCGTGCATGCCGCATTGTAACCCGACGCCACGAGCGGCGTCGAGTCGCGATCCGGGGCAGCGTGGTTGGGCGCGACGGCCGGGGACGCCGAGTCTCGGCGCGGGGCAATTGGCGGGTCCAGCGTCAGCGAAACGGAATCGGCCGATTCGTGCTCGGGAACCGCTGATTGAGCAGCCGCCCGGTGGTGATGTCCTGTTTCTTCAATCCCCGCATCGTGGCTCCGGTCGTGATCGCCTTGTCGAGTTGCTCCTGATCGATCGAGGTGTCGATCAAGGCAGCCCTCGAGAGATTGGTCTTGTCGAAGCGCGCCGTGCCGAAGATGGTACGGCGGCAGGAGGTCTCGCTCAGGTCGGCGTTGCTCAGGTCGGCGGTGTCGAAGCTGACGTCATCGAGATTGGCGCCGCGCAGATTGGTGCCACGCAGCCTGACCCCGTACATATTGTAGCCGTGCAGGTCGACCCCTGACAGATCGACGCCGCTGAGGTCGATGCCGCCGCGCGGGTTGATGTTGACGCTGGTGTTCCAGGTGGTGGCGCCGACGCTCAGTCGTTTGATTGTCTCCTGGCGCAGCGTCTTCTGATCGGCGATGGCGCGCAGCGCGGGTGCGCGGCCGAACACGGTCAGCAGCAGGACCGTGCCGGTCAGGATGAACGCGGCGGCACAGGCGAGGCCCAATAGTCCCTGTTGCCACGATGCTCGCTCGTCGGCTTTGCCGGTGCCATCGCCCCAGGCCAGGAGGCAGGCGAAACCCTCCCAGTAGTCGAGAATGCAGGCAAACAGATACGGAAACGTTGCGGCCGCCGCGGCGACGTTGATGCCCGAACCGCGCGAACATGGTAAATACAACACCAATACATAGGCGAGACCCAGGAACAGGCACTGCATGACCAGACCGCGCAACAGCAGTTTGCCCCCGTGGTTGCGGCACCCGTTGATGTCGCCGGCGGCCGGGCGGGGCAGGTACCAGAACCCGGAATACGGAACGATTGCGCGGATGCCGTCGATCGGGGTGGCTGCGGTGGTGGCCATGGTCAGCGGGTCTTCGGGAACCGCTCGGCCAGCGGTTTGGAAAAATCGAAGCCACCGGTGTGCAGGCCGATCAGCGTCGCTCCGTCGACCTTGGCCTTGGCCAGGCTGGCGTGGTGGACCCAGGCCCCGGTCAGGTCGGCGCCTGACAGATCGGCCTTGTCGAGCGTGGCGATGGCGAAAAGCGTGTTGCGGCACGAAGCCCCGGTGAGATCGGCCCCGGTCATGTCGGCCAGATGAAAACTGGCATCGTCGAGGCGCGCGCCACGGAACTTCGTATCGCGCAGAATCGCACCGTGAAAGTTGTAGCCGGTCAGATCCAAGCCCGAGAGGTCGAGCTTGCTGTAGTTGACGACCACATCGCGGTGATTGACCACGTTGTCGTTCCAGTGCGTTCGACCTTTGGCGAGCGTGGTCGTGGCGGTGATCTGATCGACGGCAAGTTGGCGCGGCGCCCGCCACTTCTCGGCGCCGACGGTCAGGCCTTGGTGAGTCGCCACTGCGCACAGTGTCACCAGTGGGATGAACGCAACCGCCAACCCCATGCGCTGCAGGCCGCCGATCTGCCCGTTGACGCCTTTTCCGTCACCCGCCAGGAACAGACACTCGACACCCTCCCAGTAATCGATGAGCGGCGCGAAGAACCATGGCAACGTGCCGAAGGTGGCGCCGATGTGATAGTCGTCGCCACCGCTGGGAAAGTAGCAATACATCGTAATCATCAAGGCAAAGAAACCGGCCTGCAGCATGAGTCCGCGTTGCAGCAGTTGATAGCCGTAGGTGCGGCACGCGCCAATGTCGCCGGCGGCAGGGCGTTGCAGCACCCAGAAACCGTGATACGGTATCCAGTCTTTGATCAGCTCGACGACGGTCTGGTCGCTGTTCATTTCTGGCGGCGCCTCGACAGGATTGCGGGCTGGGCAAGCGCGCGACGGGTGGCGCGGTCGAGCGTCGACCAGATCGCCGGGATGGCGTCGAAGTGCTCGGGTTTCATCAGCACCGACCGCAGGCAGGTGACGGTGGGCTCATGGCCGGAGCGGGGCTTGCGGGCCGGGGCGCCTGCGGTTGGCGCCCCGAAGAAGCGGGTGGGCAGTTCGGCCAGAGCCAGGTGCAGGCCGAGTTTGGCCGCTGCGGCGAAAATCTGGCGCGACAGCCGGGATGCGGCGGCGGGTGAAGCGGCACGCGGGATCCAGGTGACGATGTCGAGCTGCGGCGGCATGCCGGGCACGAACCGCTCGTCGGCGGTGATCCGCTCGAAGAGCGCCAGCGCTGCGTGCCGGCAGGTGTCGAGATTGTCGGCGAACGCGCCGCCGCGCACCGGCGGCAGGAGGCGGTGCGTGGCCCACAATCCCACCGCGGCAGCCCCGGCTCGGGAACACTCGAGACTGATCTCGCCCAGGTGCAGTTCCTGCGAACTGAAATAGGTGTAGGGCGAATCGTGCTTGTACAGCCGGCCGACCGCGGGGTCGCGAAACAGCACGCAGCCGCAACCGTACGGCTGCAACCCGTGTTTGTGTGGGTCGATGACCAGCGAGTCGACGTGCCGCAGGCAATCATAACTGCGGCGGGCCTCGCGTTCGAGCGATGACGCGACCATGTAGTAGCCGCCGTAGGCAGCGTCGGCGTGAATACGGAAGTTGTATTGCTTTTGTAGGTCAATGACCTCGGGCAACGGATCGATCGATCCGGTGGCGGTGGTGCCGATGGTGACGACCACCGTGCCGACGCCGCCCTTCTTCAACCGTTTTTCGAGCAGACCAGGATCGAGGCGGCCCCGGTCGTCGCACCCGATGGTCTCGCAGGGCAACTGCAGCACCTTGCTGATGCGGGTGTGCGTGTAATGGGCTTGCGTCGAGGCCACGATCGTCTGGCCGGGGCGCAGTTGCCCCGCGACCCAGAGGGCCTCGAGGTTGGCCATGGTGCCGCCGCTGGTGAGGTGCCCCAGATGGCGCTTCCAACCGAACATGGCGGCGAGGTCGGCCACCGCTTCCTTCTCCATTTGCGAACTGGCGCGCCCGCCGTCGAGAGCATGGTTGTTCGGGTTGATGTGCATCGCCAGACCGTAGGCGAGACGCGCGAGCGGATGCGGCGGCTTGAGCATCTGGCCCGCATACATCGGCGAATGATACGGGTAATTGTCGGCCAACCGGTCCGCCGTCTCGCAAAGAACACGTTGTATGTCGGCGTCGGCCGACGACTCGGTGGACGCGTCGGTCAGTCCTGGCAGCGCCGCAGCCAATGTAGACAGGGGACAGACCGAGCGGTCTGCCCCCAATCTGCCTCTTCGCCGACCGGCCACCCCTACTTCTTCGGCTTCATCGGCGTGCAGTCTTTGGCCAGACCGTGCTCCGGGTTGAGCCACATGCACTTCTTCGGACACACCTGCACGCAATAACCGCAGATGATGCAGCGACCCGCCTCGAGTCGCCACTCCTTGGCGGCGCGGTCGACCGTGATCGCCTTGGTCGGGCAGCGCCGGGCACACTGGCCGCAGTAGATGCAGGCGACCGGGTCCATGTCGAGACTGCCGCGCGAGCCGGGCACCGGCGGCCGAACCTCGGCCGGGTAGGGTAGCGTGTACGGTCCGCGGAAGAGATTATAGATCGCGTTCTTGAGCATGCCAAACATATATTGTATTGCTCTCCCTTCCTGTCGTCAGCGCTCGGTGCAACTGATGCACGGATCGATCGACAACACGATCACACCGACGTCGGCCAACTGGCAGCCCGGCAACATCGCCAACAGCGGGGCCAGGTTCGCGAATGTGGGCGTGCGGATCCGCAGCCGCTCGAGGTTGCGCGTGTTATTCGCGCGCAAATAGTAGACCACCTCGCCGCGTGGCTGCTCGACCCGCGAAACCACCTCGCCGTCCGGATTGCCCTTCACCGACTCGATCGCGCCCATCTTCACGCCCGCGGCAATCTCGCCTTCCGGCATCTTGCGCAGCGCCTCTTTGACCAGGCGCACCGACTCGGTCATCTCATCGAGACGCACCACCGTGCGGGCGTAACAATCGCCACCCGTGGCCGTGACCGTCTTGAACCCCAGATCGCCATACGCCGCGTAGCCGGTCATGCGGTGGTCGCTGGCAATGCCGCACGCGCGCAGCACCGGGCCGACGGCGCCCAGGGTGCGTGCCTGTTCCGGCGTGATCACGCCGACATTGACCGTGCGCTGTTTTACGGTGTAATCGTGGCGCACCGTCTCGATCAGTTCCTGCAACTCGGCTTCCATGCCCTCGATTTTCGCCAACGTCTTCTTGGCCAGCTCGGGCGGGATATCGCGGCGCACGCCGCCAACCTGGCAAACCGAGATGATGACGCGCCCGCCGCCGGTTTCCTCGAGCATCTCGAGAATCGTTTCGCGAATGCGCCACGCCTGCATGAACATGTTCTCGAAGCCGAACGAGTCGGCCAGCAGGCCCAACCAGAGCAGATGGCTGTGCAACCGGTGCAGTTCGCTCCAGACCACGCGCAGATACTTCGCGCGCGGCGGCACGACCAGATCTTTGAACAGCGCCTCGACGCCCTGGCAATAGGCGACCGAGTGGATGAACGAGCAGATGCCGCAAACGCGCTCGACGAGAAACACGTTTTGCAGAAAATCGCGTTGCTCGCCGAGCTTCTCGAGACCACGGTGCACGTAGCCCAGCGACGGCAGAGCTTCGACGACCGTTTCGTCTTCGAGCGTCAGCTTGAGCTGGATCGGCTCGGGAAATACCGGGTGTTGCGGACCAAACGGAATCAGCGATTTGGCGGGCATGTCAGGAGTTCCCTTCGCGTGTCTGCGGAGCCTTCGACGGGTCGGCCGGTTTCGTCTGGTGCAGTTCCAACCGCGTCGTCGGACCGAGCTTCAGTTGCGGAGTCTTCGGGCCGTTCTCGGACATGATCAGGCGACCGCCGTAGTCGATCGCCAGGCCGGTAAACTTGACACCGAACAGGTCTTTGATCTCGTTCTCGATGACCACTGCGGCGAAGTAGACCCGCGAAATGCTCGGGCATTCGGCGTCTTTGGGCAGCTTCACCCGCAGGTTCGACAGCTTGTAATCGACGTCGAAATGATAGATCAGGTCGAACTGCTCGCCTTCGTCATTGCAGGTCATGGTCACGAACCGGTAGCCGTCGTGCAGCTTCGCCGTTGCGCGCAGAACCAGTTGTTCGGGGGTGACGATTTCGGTATCGGGCAGCATCACTTGGCCTCCGGTTTGTTGGCTGGGGCCGGAACCTTGTCGGCCGGCGGCAACGAAGAGATTTCAGCAGCGGGAGGAGCGATTGACGCGGGCGTCGCCGCCGGCGGTGCCGGGGGAGCGCGTCGTACCAGTTCGATCCGCGGAGCGCCGCCAACCCCGGCGGAAACGCCGACCCGGAAGGCGATGCGTGCCTCACGCGCCAGCAACTGCTCGGGCGAAGTCACGGCACCGGTGCCGCCGGGACCTTCGCCGTTGGCGGTGGCCGCCGCGCGCCGGGCCGCGATGGCGTCGGTCATCGCCTGACCACCCGCCGCCACGACCTCGCGCCACTTGGTGACGGCCGCAACCACGCCGTCGATGATCGCCTCGGGACGCGGCGGACAGCCGGGAATCCAGACGTCGACCGGCAGGATCTTCTCGACTCCGCCTACGACGTTGTAACAGTCGGCAAAGATGCCGCCGGTGGCGCCACAGGCGCCGAGCGCCACGACCAACTTGGGCGCCGGCATCTGATCGTAAACATTTCGCAATACACGAGCATTACGATGGTTGACCGAGCCGGTCACCACCAGGATGTCGGCGTGCTTGGGATTGCCCACGTGCAACACGCCGAAACGCTCGACATCATAGAGCGGGGTCAGGCACGCGACGAACTCGATATCGCAACCGTTGCAACTGTTGCAGTTGTAATGCACCAGCCACGGCGATCGATCGATGCATCCGATGAGACTCATGGTTTTCCCCCGTTACTTCACGTAGAGCCAGACCAGGTTGGCGATGCCCAGACCCAGGCCGACGGTCCACATCTTGCGCAGCATCCAGGGCCAGGTCAGGCGCGCCGACGCGCAATCGAGCAGAATCAAGCCCTCGTACGCCACCAACGCCAGAATGACGGCGACCCAGTAGTTCGTCGCCCAGAACGCGGCGAAGATCGCGCACACCAGCGTCGACTCGACCCAGTGGCCGATCTCGATGAGGGCCAGATACGGACCCGAATACTCGACCGTCACGCCCTTCACGATCTCTTGATGGGCATGGTGCGAGGTCGAGATGTCGAATGGCGACTTGCGCAACTTGATGGCCGCCACCGCCCAGAACGCCAGGAACAACAGCGGCAGTTGCATCAACAGCGGCTGCCCGGTCTTGGTGACCAGGTTGGTCGCCATGAAGTCGCCCTTGATCAGGTAGATGGCGATGACCAGCATGACCAGGATCGGCTCGTAGGCCAGCATCTGCAGGATTTCGCGCATGCCGCCGATGCGGCTGTACGGCGAGCGCACGCTCATCGCGCCCAGCACCAGCGAGATCCCGCCGAAGGCGAGAATGAACACGGCCATGAGCATGTCTTGACCGAGCAGCACCATGATCGTGGCCAGCAGCGTGAAGCCCAGGTGCAGGTAGACGTAGACGATCTGCTGGTGGTTCACCACGATCGGCTCTTTGCCCAGCAGCTTGGCGACATCGTAGACCGGCTGCAGGAGCGGCGGACCGCGGCGCCCTTGCGCGCGCGCCGTGAGAATGCGGTCGACGCCGTTGAGCAGCGCGCCGATCGCCGGAACGAGGAAGAGAGCGAGAACTGCTTGAAGGATCAAGGTTGTGTTCATGGCAGCAGCACCCCGAAGAGACTCAACAACAAGAGCAACGCAATCGGATTGGCCATCGAGGTCAGGCTCGCCTCACCGAAGGTCGCCGGCACGTAATAGCCACGCAACATCGCGGTTTCGCATTTGTCGGCAATCGAACGGAACTGGAACGACAGGTTGCCGGTCTCGCAGTTCTCGCCGCACATGAACGGGCGGCGCACCATGCGGTGATCGGCCGAACCGAAGGTGAACCACACCCCGGCGATGACCAGGGCGAACAGGATCAACAACGGCCAGGCCACCGCGGCGGTGATGTCGCCCAGCGACTTCCAGGCGACCTCGTTCACGTGCATCGCCCCCCAGATCTTGTCGGTCATCGGGATGATGATGCGATTGAACGTCGGCGCACAGGCGATTGCCGAGATCACCGTGCCCCACGCGAGAATCAGCAACGCCACGCTCATCGACCGCGGCATGCCCTCGGGCACGTACTTGGGGTGATACGAAGCGGTGTTGATGCGCCCGATCCATTTTGCCCAGAACACCACGGTGAGCGCCGAGCCGAGCACCAACAAGAGCAATACAACAGGTTGCAGTGCCGCCGCCTCGATGGTCATCCACTTGGCGATCAGCACGCCGAACGGCGGCACCAGCATCGACACCATGCCGATGACGGCGAGCGTCGTGGTGAATGGCATCTTGAAGAGCAGGCCTTCCATGTCTTCGATGTCGCGACTGTGGATGCCCTGTTCGATGGCGCCCATGCAGATGAACAGCAGCGCCTTGGCGATCGCATGGAAGACGATCAGCATGATCGCGGCCGCGAACGCCAGCTTCGAGTTCATGCCGGCGCAGGCGATGATCAGGCCGAGGTTGGCGATCGTCGAGTACGCCAGCACCTTCTTGCCGTTGCTCTGGCCCACGGCCAGGGCCGAGGTGCCCACGAAGGTGAATGCACCACACAACGCCACCACCGCGGCCAGTTTCGTGTCGACGAAGCCCGGGGCCACACGCACGATCAGGTAGACGCCGGCCTTGACCATCGTCGAGGAGTGCAGCAACGCCGAGACCGGGGTCGGGGCCACCATGGCGCCCAGCAACCACGACTGGAACGGCATCTGCGCCGACTTGGTGCAGCCCGCCAACACCAGCAGAGCCAACGGGACCAACGCCTCGCGGCCATGGGCGACGAGTTGGTTGAGACCCTCGGTCTTGAGCATGGCCAGCGTGACGACCCCGCCGATCATCATCGCGGTGCCGCCGAAGACATTGATGATCAACGCCCGGAACGCGCTGGCATTCGACTCTGCTGTGCGGTCGTGACCGATCAGCATGAACGAACAGATCGTCGTGGCTTCCCAGAAGATCGACAACCAGCGCATGTCATTGGCGAGGAACAGTCCGTTCATCGCGCCGAGGAACCCGACCATGAAGAAGAAGAACTGGCCCTGGCTCGCCTGCGTGCTCGGTCCGTGGTGCTCGTGGCGGTCCATGTAGCCGACCGCAAAGAGGTAGATCGCACACGCGACCAGCGTAACCACCACGATCATCACCAGCGACAGGTCGTCGCAGATGATCGTCGGCGCGGCGCCCATATGCACATTGTGTGGCATCATCTTCGCCACCCCCACGCAGCCGGCCTGGATGACGCCCATGGCCATGACGGCCCAACTGCTCACCCAACGGCCGAGCCCGATGACGACCGCAGCCATCACCAGTTCGAGCACCGTTGGGATCCAGTCGGGCAGCTCGAATGTCCACGGCAGCGTCCCGCGCACACCCCACAGCGCGAGCGCAGCAAGCGGGAACACGAGCACCGAGGCAAACACCACACCGCGGCGAATCGGCGCCGTCGGTGCGATCCAGGCAAATAATCCTGCCTGGATGGGCCCCAACACCAGGATCGCAAGTAACATTCCTAGCATGGCAACTCCTGATCGGCCTCCCCATGGGCCAGGTGAACAGCATGGGCGGCCGCCGGCGGCGCGGCACCCAGATCGGTCGGGGCCCGGCCGAGGCGCCCCAGTAAAGCCAACGTGTCTTCGATCTGCCGCGCAATCGGTTCGAGGGCCTGCGCGCGATC
>CAZADH010000172.1:0-13022 GCA_964483805.1 uncultured bacterium | reverse complement strand
AATGAGGGCATTCCTGGCGCGGTTGTCAGCGTTCATGGTGATTCTCCCGGTGGCCCGATATCCGAGGTGGCGACTGTCATTCTATACCATCACCGGGCCATGTCTGTCACACGATCTGTACAGGTTCCGGTGGCAAACGGGGTACCGTGCCGGTCATCAGCCGCATGCAGCCGCGACCCTGACGGGTCAACCCCTGCGGCCTGGTGGCACATGCCCGCTGCGGCGTATGGTGCAAGCGGCGAGGCCAGGATACATATAATATAGTTATATCTGGGGCTGCGCCAACCGCCCGAAATCAGCTCAGTCTGCCGTGCAGACCGCCAGGCGGAGGTGCGCGCGCAGATCGGTCTTGAGGAGTGCGCTGAACTGGTCGACCAGCGTCACCACGGCCGGATGCCTGGGAGCGAGGCGGAACGCCTGCGCCAGTGGTGTGACCAGATCGTCGGACCCTGCGGGTTGGCCGGCAACCGGCGCGCGTGCTGCCAGACGCGGCGGGCGTCCCCGACTCACCTGCAGGTTGTAACGCGTGGTTGCCAGGGTGGTGAGGACCGGAATCGACGTTGGCGCCTGGGCGACGGCCCGTTCGAGAAAGTGCAGCGCCTCTTCGTATTTCTCGATGCTCTTGTAGATCACGGCGAGACTGAGCAGCGCCGTCTCGGATTCGGGGGCAAGCTCGAGTTCGCGATGATACAGGGCGGCGGCGGCCCGCAGATTCTGTTCGGGGTCCTGACCCTGGGCGGCCCGGGCTTTGTGACACAGGCCGAGGTGGTGCGCGACGTGCTGCAGATGCGGGGCCTCGTCGAGCAGTCGGGTCAGAGCGTCGCTCGCGGCGTCGATACGACCGGCGACGAGGTCACGCATGGCGCCATACAGGGTGCCCGTGAAATCGAGCGACCCTCGGCACTCGTGCACGAGAATCGGCGTGAGTGTGGGGTAGTCGGCGACGATGACCAGGTAACGTCCGGCACTCGCCGCGAGGCCCGCGCCAAACGCCGCAAAGCCCGACCCGGTGGCGACGGCCGGAACGATCAGTTCGCGATCGAGGGCGCGGTTGTGCAATACCAACGTATTCTCAATGAAATACGTCGAGATCAACCCGCCCACCAGTTGCAGACGGACCTTCTCGATCGCGTGGCCAGGGCAGAGCACGCCGATCACCGGCAGGTCGAAGCACTCCGGTTCATGGGCGAATACGGCAACGGCGAGGGGATGGCCCGCGCCGGAGGCCCGCTGGGCAGCGGGGTCGTCGTTGTGCTCAGGGAGACTGGTCATGAACGCCGCCACAGCATCGGCGGGCGCGTCGCGGCAAGCAGGAGCCTGCAAAAGTGCCGTCAGCCGCTCGCGCCGCGCCAGCATGGTCTGCAACGCCGAAAACATGGGATTGTCGGGGTCGGTCGGGGTGTTGGCGAGCCGGGTGGCCCGCGTTTCTTTTGCCCGTTGAAACACGCGTGCGAAGGTATTGCGATCGATCTCGAGCGCCAGGCAGATGTTCTGCACGATCGCTTTCTCATCGTCGGTGATCTTACCGTCTTCCACCGCTTTGACCAGAACCTTGAACAGATACTCTTCGGCCGAAAAATCGCGGGTGAGCACTAGAACGTCGCCGTGGAGCATGCGCTGCTTCGTCTGCTCGACGATGCCGCGATACAGTTGCGGTTGCACACCCAACTGAATCCACAAGGTTTCGAGGATCTGCTCCTCGGTTGCCGTGATCTTGCCGTCGCCGACGACCTCCTCGATGGCCGTGCGGCAGGCGTACTCGACGGTCAGCTCCGTCGTCAGGTCGGCCGTCTGGTCGGAAGCCGCGCTCTCATGGGCTTCGAGAACCGCATGCAGGTCCATCAAAAAGGCCTTGGTGTCTTCGGGGGCGGTGGCGAGACACGACCCGAGGTGGCTGCGAATGACAGTGAACCCCTGGTTGGGGAACAGCCGGCAGGCAAAGACCAACAGTCGCTTGAGGTCCGGGAACTTCGGGGCCAGTTCCGGTTGACCGCGCAAAAGGAAAATACACTGTGAATACAGCGTCTCGAACGGTCGACCACGGCCCGCCTGGAGCAACGATCCCAGCAGTGCGAGCCAGCCGTCGAGCATGGCCCGCATGAACGCGATCGACTCTGCCCGGGAGATCCAGGTGGCGAAACCGGCCGACTCCGTGCAGCGGATCAGCGCGGTGACATGGCGGTCGAGAACGCCGTCGCAGCAAACGACCGCCTGGGTTTCATCGTCGAAGAACGCCGTCGAAAAGCCCCCGGTCAGACGGAACATGAACTCGAGCTGCTCGCCGAGCGCGACCGTGTGGCCCCAGGTGCCATAGACCTTCTGCCACTCGTGCAGACACGCGAGGTAGCCGGCAAAACGGAAGTCGGGGCAGGTTTCGAAGCAGCGTCGGGTGGCGGCGAACCAGATGTTGGCCAGGGCCGTCTGCTGCGCCGGCGAAAACCGCAGCGTTGCCAGATCGACCCCGCCGATGGCTACCGCGAGTCTGACGATCTCGTCGACGTTGTGCCGTGACACGTGGTCGAGGAACTGTGCCAGCGGATTCTGCCATTCTTCGGGCAGGGCCGCCACCCAATCGGCGGCCAACGTGGTCAACTTCTCGGCAGACGGCGCAACCATGGGTGCAGAATACACCATCTCCGAGTCGGTTGCGACTGCGCGAAACGCGGCCGCAAATGCGGGCCGCGGCTGTGTTATATTGCTGCGAGAGTGCGTCCCGACGCGCGTTGCCATGTCCCGAAAACGTCTGTATGCAGGAGACACCGATGCTCGAGCTGAAGATCGCCGAACTGCCCAAGAAGATTACAATGTATGACGCGGTCGACACCTGCTACATGGATCCGATCCGCTTCATCTGGACCCGCCTCAAAGAAGGCGTGTCGGTGTTGGTCCGCTGCGAGAAACAGATCGTGCCGTATCTGCAGGGAACCTTGAAAAAGCGATTGGCGGCCGAGGGCAAGACCGTGGCCATCGTCGATGGGCGGTCGGATCCGAGTCAGAACAACCAGACGACGCGGGTCATGGGCATCGTGAACCACCTGCGCACGCTGGTGAACAACACCGAGGCCAACAAGGTCTTCTTCCTGCCGTATCTCGACATCGTCACCTCGACGGCCATGGGCGGCCTGTCGCAGGAGGGCAAGGAGATCATGACCATCATCCACGAGAACCCGCTCCTGGTGATGGTGGCGTTTGAAGACCCCGACTTCCCGCTGCCCGAGCTGATTTCCCAGGCGTTTCCCGCCCGCACCGAGTTGCTCGGGATTCCCCGGCAGCGCCTTGCGGGCCTGATCACCAGCGACGAAGCGCGCAAGTTCGCCGTCGACACCATCAACCTGATGGGGATCTTCAAATACGTGTCGGGTCTGAACCCGGTGCGCTTCCGCGAGATCATGGGCATCTTCGCGCACAAGGCCGACTTCGATCCGGCGATGGCCGATCAGTACGGCAACTACCTGCGCGAGTTGCGCGACTACACTGCGTGCGGCGGCGTGTCGCTGTCGCACATCAACCTCGACCACGACATCGCCGGCTACAGCGGGGTGAAGCAGAAGATCCACCAGAACATTCTCGGGTTGCTCAAGAGCACGACGCAGACCAGCGACGAGAAGAAGATCAAGAAGATCGAATCGATCATCCCGCGGGGCCTGATCTTTCACGGCCCCCCGGGCACCGGCAAGACGCTGTTCGCCAAGGGCATCGCCGAAGCGATGAACGCCGCTATTTACATTGTAAGCGGTCCGGAGTTGAAGTCGAAGTGGGTCGGCGAGGGTGAAGCGAATATCCGGCGCCTGTTTGCGCGGGCCCGGGCGACCGCCCCCTCGGTGATCGTCTTCGACGAACTCGACTCGATCGCGTCGGCGCGCACCGGCAGTTCCGCCGATGGCGCGGCACAGGCGGCACACTCGATGGTGAACCAGTTGCTCACCGAAATGGACGGTTTCCGCAAGGAGCAGATGGTGCTGGTGATTGGCACGACCAATTTCGTCGACTGTCTCGATCCGGCCTTCTTGCGGCCCGGGCGGTTCGAATACCAGATCGAGATCCCGTATCCCGAGTGGGACGACCGCCGCGCCATCCTCGCGCTCTACAACAAGACCCTCGAGATCGGCCTGGCTGAAGACGACATCGCCATGCTGGCCGGCTGGACCGGCCGCATGACCGAGTTGGGCACGCCGTATACCGGCGACCATCTCAACGCGCTGATGAAGGGCTTTAAGCGGCATCTGGTCAACGCCGGCCACGAGACAGGCACGACGGCGATCGTCACCGAGTGGCTCAAACAGCAGTCGGGCAAGACCGCGCTGTCGCCCGAAGAAGAACAGGTGGTGGCCGTGCACGAGTGTGGGCACGCATTGATGTTCGGTCGTGCGGGCCGCCTCGAAGAGATCCGCCAGGTCACCCTCGAAAGCGGGGCGGCCAATACGCTCGGCGAGGTCCGTTCCCAGGCCCGCAAACCCAACGCGTTCTACACCGAGTCGAAGTTGACGGCCGAGATCGGCATATCGTTGGGGGGATACGCTGCCGAGCGCGTCATCTTCGGCGAGGTGTCGACCGGCGCCTCGCAAGACCTGCGGCGCGCGACCGTCATCGCCACCGATATGGTGACAATCTACGGCATGGGCGGCGCGATCACGCCGCGCAACTACACCGACGACCAACAGCGGCCCGAGCCGTACGCGATCGCGCGGTTGTCGCCGCAGATCGATGCAATTCTGACCCAGGCTCTCGAAGAAGCGGTGCAGTATCTGACCCAGTATCGCCCCTATCTCGAGAGGCTGGCGGCCGAGCTGATCAAACGCCGCACGCTGAACCTCGAAGATGTCACGAGGATTCTCGAGGGAAAATAGCAGGAGTGAGGCCGTGCGCTCGGTTCGGCATGCTTCCGTGGGGTGGCCATGAAAAACACGGATCATGCCAAGGTAAAGCACGGAAAGAGATGCAGCGGAAATACGGATCATGTCCCGGGAAAGTAAATACGGATCATGTCCCCGGAAAGTGCGGAAAGTTGCTTTGCCTTGGCGGTCGGTCCTGTGATAGGTCATAGATCATGAGTGCGCCCACGCAACCCTCGAGCAGGACGCCGGCGGCCGGCGGCATCTTCTTGAAGATGGTCAACGCTGCCGACATGCTGGCGGTGCACTATCTGGCGCAGACCGGCCAGATGAGCGGCGAATTCGTGCAAGAGATCGAACCACCGTGGGATGTGTGGTGGAGCGCGTCGGTGGCTGCGGTGCAGGCGGCGATGCGCGCGGCGGCGAGTGGTGGCGGCACCGCGACCACGGCGGTCTGGACGGTGGGTGAGCCGGCGGGCAGCACCCGAGCGGCTGCGTGGGTCGATCTGTTCAAGAAGTTCGTCATCCACACCCAAGATGACCAGCAGATCGCCGACCTGGTGGTCATTAGAACCGCCGACCGGGCGACCTTTTTCGAGATCGTGCGCCGGCATTTCTTGTTGCAGCAGGGCCTGGTCGACTTCGCCGTTCTGCCCGACGCGACCTGGCTCATCCGCATTCGCCACCCATCGCTGTGGGCATTGTCGTTGCTCGCCAACGACCGGCCGTTCACCGTGTTCAACCAGGTCCCCGATTCGGAGGGGTTGTTCGTCAAGGCCGGTTACACCATCGCCGTGCCCGAAAACGGCATTCGCCTCAACAGTTTTCATCTGGCCGAGGGTAGCCTGTTGCTGCTCGACCACGCGGGCCAGATCGAGGCCCTGACCCCGACCTGGACGCGTGGCGACGCGGTGATCGAGGTCCGGGTCGAGGCGCCGCACCTGGCGATCACCGACGAACGCGAGAAGATCGTCATCACCCCGGCCCTGCGGGCGACCGAAGAGCTTCATCTACAAGAATTGTGGATGATCGACGACGTGGTGAAGTTCAAAGAGATTCTGGCCAACGAGTCGATGAAGCGGTTCGCCGGTTTTGCCGCCTGGTTCTGCCAAGACCGGCGGATGTGGCTCTACGCCTTCAGTTCCCAGGCCGACCGCGGTTTGGCCTCGGTGTTCGGCGATGCATTTCGCGGGTTCACCCGGCTCGATAAAACGGTGTTCGTGCCGGCGGGACGGGTGCTGGCGCCGCGCCTTGCCGAGGAGCGGCTCAAACAGATCTACACCTGCGGCCGCGACGATTTCCTGGTGCTCGACAACGACGGCGAGGCACTGGTTGCGCACGTGTTGCCCAACAGCGGCCTGAAGAAGATCGACTTCTTCGTCACCTTCGCCGCCGAAAACGCGGTCCGTCAGATTGCGAACTACGAGTCGACCTGGACGTTTGACTTTCCCACGGCAAAAAAAAAAGAATGATCGTGGTGATCGAGGTGGAGGACCCCGCGACGCGGACCCCGCCCCGATCGGCGGGTTGGGCGAAAGAAGGGTTCCTCGACGGGGCCGCACGCCAGGTCGAAGGCTGGTTTTCCAAGATCCAGAACGCCGTTGCCACCGGGGCTCGCGCGGCGGTGTCGACCGATGTGCCCGACGACCCGCGCAAACTCGACGAGATCGACCGGCAGTTGACCGCGGCCATCGATCAGCCCGAGCTGTGGCGCAAACGGGCCTTCCTTTGTCTCGAGAACAATCAGCGTCCCGCTGCGCTCGTCTCGGATCTGACCGCCTGCATTCTCGGTAACGACGCGGCGGCCTTCCTGCAGAAGGTGCGGGAGTTCGCGAAATCCGATCAAGATCTGCGTGCGCTGTTCGATCCGCACCTGCCGGAAACCGAGAAGGGGCGCATCCTTTCGGTGATTCGCCGCGCGAGGCTCGAAGCGGAGTTTCATTACGCATTCAACCTGGCATTTGCGGCAACCTTTGCCGATGCGGCGATCTTCGCACAGGCCGTCGATTCGATGCGAACGGGTTATTCGGGCGAGCGACGGCCCTTCCTTGGGCTCGCCGAAGCGACGAAGCAACTGGGTCTCCTGCGCCCGGAGGAGATGGCGAAGATCAAGAGCAACGTGACCTTCTTCATTCGCCGAATGGGGGGAATCGGGCAGGTCACTCACATTCTCGAGAAACAATTCCACATTCTGCTCACCGCGCACCTTGGCGAGAAGACGGCGAACACGTTGATTCCACCCGACAAACTGTCGAGCTGCAATTGCCCGCGCTGCCGCGACCTCGCGGTCTGGCCGGGCACTGGCGAAGGGGGCGCGGTCGCCGTGCGTGACTCGGCCGAACGGTGGCACAAACTGGTGGGCATGGAACGGCTCAAGGAGATCTCGCTGGCCGAGATGTTCACCGGCGACCTCTATCGCCCGGTGTTTCGCTACGCGCAGAGCATCTCCGACAGTTGGCGGGAGCTGACCGATGTTCCGTGGATGCGCGACCTGCCCCCCGGGGTGATTCCGGCCGAAAGCGACGGCAAGCCGATCGCGCGGGCCATCTTCCAGCGTTTTTCGCTGGGTGGCCTCGGTCGCGACTGGGATCTCTACTTCCGCAACGCCCGGGGACGCAATGCGACGATTCCCATGCGGGCGCGCGCGCAACGCGTGCTGCTGTGGCTCGTGTCGGAGTTCGGTCCGCTGCGGGATTTCGAGGAACACATCGTGCCGTTCGAGTTCTTCGCCAAAGAGTTCATGCAGGACTCGCGCCGCCTCGGGTCGGCAGGGGTGGGCCAGAAACGTGACATTTTCTTATTGACGTTGTGTTGCGATTCGTTCCGGTTGCACCAGGTTTACCAGAACGAGTTCGACTCGCAGAAGGTGTTCGTCAAGCTGCTCAACGGTTTTCCGCTGCCGCCGGACGACTGGGTCCATTTCCGCGATTCGGCCGAGCAGGTAATCTTCTGCCTGTTCCTCGACAGTTCTCCGGGCCGGACCAGCATGCTCGCGACCATGCTCGACCGCGCCTTGCGGTGGGCCGGGCACGCCTGCCGCGTCGGCAACGAAGAGATGCTTGACGAAGTATTGACAGTGATGAGCTACCTCGAGGTCGGGGTGTTGATGGACCAGTTGCCCAAAGCGATGGGCAAGCACCATCTGCACGAACGGCGCCGGGCTCTCTGGATGGAACACGCCCGCAATCTGGCGATCGGAAAGGAAGCCGCGTTCAAAAAATGGATTTCGACATCACGCTGAAGACCCGCTCTGAACCTACGCCCACGCCGGCCACGCCGCGCGCGAGTCGCAGTGCGCCGACGATCGACGAGATCAACGCTGCCCGCGAGCGCATTCTCGATCTGAACAACCGTCTCAAGGAGTTCTTTCTCAAGCGCGACGAGATTCTCAAGCTGATGGTCACGGCGACGGCCGCGCAGGAACCGATGCTGTTCATCGGTCGCCCGGGCACCGCCAAGTCGCTGCTGGTCTCGGTGTTCTGTCAGGGCATGAATATTCCGCAGTCGGACTACTTTGAATACATGCTGACCAAGTTCACCGAACCCAGCGAGATCATGGGGCCGGTCGACATCCAGGAACTGAAGAAGGGTCGGTATCTGCGCAAGGTCAAGGGCCAGTTGCCCGAAGCGAAGATCGCCTTCCTCGACGAGATCTTCAAGGCGAATTCAGCAATACTCAATATGCTGTTGACGGTCATCAATGAGCGCAAATACTACCAGGAAGGGGCGCCCATCCCGGTGCCGCTCGTCTGTCTGTTTGCGGCCAGCAACGAGATTCCCGACTTCGGCGAGTTCGATGCCCTCAAAGACCGGTTCATCCTCAAGGTCGAGACGCTGCCGGTGCGCAACGCCTGTTTTCACGAACTGATCCGCTTCGGCACCCGGTTCGAGACGCGCAGTTTCAACGCCGAAAAGCCCTGGAAATCCGACTGCACCCTCGACGACTTCCTGCTCATCCACGATTACATGTTGTCGACGGTCCTGCCCAAAATGATCGAGAACGACGACGCCACGCTGTTGGGCGACGAGAAGATCACCAAGGCGTTCAAGACGCTGATCTCGGTGCTCGCCGACGAACTCAAGGTCGAGATCACCGACCGCAAGTTGATCAAGCTGTACAAGTTGATTCTCACCCAGGCGTTCATCTTCAACGGCGGCCGGGTCACCAAAGAAGACCTCAAGATCCTGCGCTACTGCGGCAACAACTTCGCCGACGTCCAGAAGATCAAGACCTACGTCGAAGAGCGCATCGACAGCATGGAGTGAACCGCAAATGCCGATACAGTGGCAGGGACGGAGGTGGCAAAGGGGGTTGAGACCAAGGATGTTGCGGAAGTCGAGCGCGTGCAGGGGTCACCGACGGGCCTGGGCGACCTCGCGGCCCCGCTGGGGAACGAGGAATCTGCGCGGGGTTTGCGCAAGCGCGCCGCAACAAATGGAAACTACTTGCGTGCTTCCGGTCCGGGCAAAAACACCGATGCCGGCACGTGAAATCGTTTCGCCAACGCGCTGATGTGGTGAAGGTTCAGCTCTCGCTTGCCACGCAAGATTTCGGAAACCACGCCCTGTGAGCCGATCTCTGGCAGATCCTTCTGCTTCATGCCGTGCTGTTCCATCAGGAACTTCAGCATCTCCACCCCCGAAACGTCACCCATCGGATGGTGCGCGTCGTCATACTCGCGCAGGCGCATCTCGAGGATATCCATCAGACCGCACAGAGGGTGTTTCTTCTTACGGCCGATCTCGGCCATGACTTCCTGCATGAATTCCGTCACTCGGTCGTAATCGTCGTCCGACTTGATCCGATCGACAGCCACGATTTTCACCACATCGAGCCACCGGTCTAATAGGCGAGTCTGACGCGTCGCGTGGCTTTTCGCCGACCCAGCACTGGTGACCGTCGTTTTCATGGCTTTACCTCACTTCTTCCCACGCTTCGGCTTCCACGTCCCGCGATCGTACTCCGCATGGGTCATGACCGCCACGACAAAAACCTTCTGCCATCGGTATTCGATCTTGGTGACCAGCCGGAACTTGTTCCCGCCGATGTTGAACACACACAGACCTTGCACGTCATCCGTTGCCGGAAACACTTCGCGGATCTCGACCAGGTTCAGAAACCTCGCCCGGCTTACGGCCTTATACCAGCCATCGAGTGGGCCCCTTGCCGCTGGATGGGCCTTGGCAAACTCGTTGAGCTTCCTGCGTGTGATTACGTGCATCTGATTTCATCATATCTCATCGTGAGATGTCAGGCAAGGGGCTTCGCGATCGTGAGTCCATCGAGCACCGCTTCCTGGTCTCGTCCCGATCGGCCGCGTTGCTCTCGATGCCCCAGGTCGTGCAGACCCTCCGACCTGAGTCCGCTTCCTGTTCGCTGCATGGTCGCAGGCCTTGGTGGCTTGGTCTATCGTTGCCGGCGGCTGCGTGTTTTGAAAATCGGCGAAACCCTGCTACGATCGGGCAGGAACAATGTTCTCGACCCGCACTCCGAGGAAGGCATCGCCATGATCGGGAGACGGCCTGGGGTGGGCGCATGGTGGTGTGGACAATGCAGGACCGGCGGCAAAATTCATAGACGAAACGGGTGGACTCTATGCAAATTCACGCTGTGGATGTTGGAACGGTTCGTTCACCAGAGCGGACAGCGGTTGGTTGCGCGATGATGCCGCACCGTGCCGTTTCTGCGTCTGCGCCGTCCGTTGTGCTGGGGCGCGCCTGGGTGACGGTGCGATCAGCCACGTCGGGTGCAAGTGAAGTGAGGTCTGGAGAGTGAACTTCCTCAACCCCGCGCAGATACGCGAATGGTATGGCCGGTCGCTGCAGCGGTCCGGGCTCGAGGAGCTCGACACGCAGCCGGTGCATTGCTGGAAGCGCGTGGTGCTGCAGGGGCGGCGCGCGCTGCCGCCCGGCTTTCTCGCGAATCTGCTCGAGCGGCTCAGCCACAAGAGTGTCGGCCGGCGCAGTCGCGTGCCCAAGTCGCCGGTCGAAGAGGAACTGCTCGACAAGATCTGCATCGGCACCGGGTTCGAGCATCTCGAAGGGGTCTTCATCCTCGCCGGCACCAAGGCCGACCCGGCGTTCTTCAGCGGGGTGGTCGAGCAGATCGTCGACCGGATCCCGGGTTTTCATCACGAGGCGGTGAACTTCTCCGACAGCGACCTCGACCGGTCGTTGCAGATCGGCCTGGCGCCCGATCCGGCGTTCAACGCTGACGAGGTGCTCGACAGCGTCTACCGCGACACGCTCGAGGCTCTGCAGCGCGAACCGTTCCGGCTGCAATCCACCGATCTGTTCGAGATCGCCCATCCCGATCTGTTTCCGAAGCCCGCGAACCGCACCTTCTACCGGGTAATGATGTCGTTCGTCGCGGGCATCACCACCTGGGCCAGCGGCGTCTTCACGTTGCGCGAAGAGGCACCGATGGTCGTGAGCCGCTTCGGTGAGCCGCAGATGTTGCCGTTGGGCGGGTACGACGCGTTGACCAACAAGGGCGACATCTCGTCGCTGGTGCCGTCGGAACTTGCCTACATCGATGAGTCGATGGAAGTCGACATGTTCGACTACAAGGTGCTCGAGAACCAGCTCATGTATTTCAAACGCGAACAGGGGGCGGTGTTCCGCATTCGACGACTGCTGTTCGTGCGCCTCGATCTGACGATGTTCATGGAGCACGAGAAGCACCTGGGCATGTTGTTCGCCTGGTGCCTGGTGCTGTCGGAGAAGCTCATCGAGACCTTCTGTAAAGACATTATACGTATTCGTTTTCAGTTTCTCGGCTTCAAGCCGTCGACGCTCGTGGATGCCTGTGAGTTCTTCCGGCTTCTGCTGCACGAGAAGGGCAACGGCGAGCGGGTGACCGTCGAGAGTCACTTCGACAAGACGCCGCTCCCCGAGGCCAGCGTTCGCGACCAATGCTGGGTGCTGGGGCGCTCCGCCTTGCCCGACATGAAGTTCATCCCGCTCGCCTTCCCGCAGACCGACGAGTTTGCGGCGCAATCGACGACCGAGCAGGGCATGACCCTGGGCCAGCTCATCAGCAGCACGATCGAAAGGATGGTCGGCGATGCGCATCGGTAACTTCCTGCCGGCGACCGAGGTCGAGGGGCCCGGGCTGCGGGCGGCGGTGTGGTTGCAGGGCTGTTCGATCCGCTGCCGCGACTGTTGCAACCCCGAGTTCCTGCCGCCGACGGGTGGGGTCGAGACCGATCCACGCTGCCTGGCCGGCGAGATCGCGTCGTTGGCGGTCGAGGGCGTCACCATCCTTGGAGGTGAACCGCTCGATCAGGCCGACGAGTTGGCGCTGTTGCTGGCGGAGTTGCGCCGGGAATCAACAAAGGGAGTGTTCTTATTTACAGGATATTGCTGGGACGCGGTGCAGGCGAATCCGCGGTGGCGCGCGGTGGCGCAGATGGCCGACCTGGTTAAAGCCGGTCCGTTCGACCGCGGGCTAACCCCCGATCCCCGGCACTGGATCGGCTCGCGCAACCAGACGGTGCACTTCATCACCGAGCGGTATCGCGCTCTGCAAGACCGTTGGGAACCGGCCCGACAGGAGATCGAGATCCACTGGCGCGGCGACGAAATCGTCGTCAACGGCACGCCGCTTGGCCGCGACCTCTTTTCGGGCAGCGTTGGCGAGGCATGCGTAGGAGAACAAGAATGAAGAAATTCATCATCGATTTTGAGTTCAACGAGCGCACGGGCGAGAGCAGGGTCGTCATCGACTTCGTCGACGAGAGCATGTCGGCGCTCGAGATGAACGAGGCGATCCGCTCGGGCGACGTGCAGAACGAGGTGGCCGATCAGGCCGCAACGCTGCTCGGGGCCGAGGTGGCGGCCGGCGTGCGCAACGGCACGATCAAGCTGGTCTGCCTCGATCACCATCCGGAGTTGCGGCGCGACACCCCGGGCGTGGCGTTGGCGACCGCGGAAGCGCAGAAGAAAGTGATCAAACAGTGATTGTTGAAGTCGTCCCAGAGGAAATCATCTGGGAATACCTCGGCCAGAAACTCGGTGGCCGGCCGGCCGAGCCGCTGCCGCAGCAGAAATACTTCGCGCAGTTGCCGGAGCGTATCGAGTTTTCCGAGGAGTTCGTGGCGCGTTGGCGGCAGACGGTCGGGGTCGCCGTGCGGCGTGCCGTTCGCGATGCCCTGCGGCTGCGGTCGTTTCTCATCCTCGAACGCGACC
>CAZADH010000171.1:0-13049 GCA_964483805.1 uncultured bacterium | reverse complement strand
GGTGTGGTTGCCGGCGATCGCAGGAGCACGAAAATGCCAGACAAAGAGTTGATGAAGCAGATCGTCGATAAGTCGACACGAGAGGGTGACGAGCCGGGGTTTGTGTTCGTCTTGACCTGTCCGTCCTGTGCCAAGCCTTTTCAGGCGCCGTTTGTGCCGTTCTCGAAGCCCTCGGCGCTGGCTTCTCTGCCCAAGTTCATCAAGGGCGCCGATGATCCGGTCTTGATGGCCTGGAACAAAGAAAAGGCCGCGGCGTTCATGGAAGCCGCCGAGAATTTCGATCCGCACTTCACCTACTGCGGCAAGTGCGAAAAATACGTGTGCAAGAAGTGCTGGAACGGCACGCGTTCGATGTGTCTGAAATGCTGCGAGGTCATTGCGGCCGGCGCGATGAGCGAGGCGCTGCTGCAGGCCCAGAATCTGGCGCGCGGCGAAGACAATTGTCCGAAGTGCGGCACGGTGGGCAAAGTCGGCAAGTTCTGCGCCAAGTGCGGCACGAAGATTCCGGCCAAAGACGTGTGCAACAAGTGCAACGCCAAGGTGCCGTCGACCGCGACCTTCTGCCCCGAGTGCGGGAACAAAATCGAGGGGCGCTGACGGCACACTCCCGCGTCGGGTTTTTCGTAATGAGACCGCCGGTCGATCGACCGGCGGTTTTTCGTGGTGCGGGCGGCGTTCGCACGCCCGTTGCCGACGGCGTGACCCAATGGTAGAGTAGTCATCGCTTGATCAGCCCCTGTTCAGAATAAGGAGCGATGGCCACGATGAATCAGCAAGACAAACGCTGCGGTCCCGTGCTGCAGCAGGTTTCTGTGGGTGTTGGGCGCCGGTCGGTGTCGGTCTGGATGCTCGGCCTTTTTGCCCTGGTGGTGTCGGTTGCCGTGGCGGTGCCCGCTGGCGCTGTCGTGGTGACGGCCGTTGGTGAAGTGACCCAGATGGTCGAAGACCGGGTCACCCTCGATCTTCTGCGCATCGAGACCCCGGGTGCGAGTGAAACCGCGACTGGCGCGGTGGTGGTTGCCCCGGGGGCGGCCCCCTTGAAAATCGGTGACGAGGTTGTATTTACACTGCCCCAGAACCGCAAGCTGCCCAAGAAACAGCAGATTCGCAACGGCAACGTCGTTCGTTGCACGCTCGAGGGCGCGCTGACGACCGAGTATGAGCCCGACGAGGAAGACGCGACCGCGAGCCAACCGGTGCAGGTGTATGTCTGGACGGCCCAGAACGTCGAGAAGGTCAAGAACCCCAACGATTATCTGTCCGACGACAAGAAGTCGCGGCGGGGCAAGCGTGGCAAGCGCGACCGCAAGAAGAAAGAACCGCCCAAGGTCTGGACCCAGGAAGAGACGCTGCGGGGCAAGATCACGTTCAACCGCAACAAGATGTTCATTCAGGAATCGCGGGTGAGCGCGCGCAAGAACGATCGCGGTTTGCAGATTCTCGACGAGCGGTGGCGCGAAAAATTGGCAGTCTACGTCGATCACGATGTGGTGGTGAGCGGAACCACGCATCGCACTTCGCTGTCGTCGGGCACCATCGATATCAAGAACATCCTGCGCGTCGGTCACTGACGCGCGTGGGTTGCGGTCGCCTCCGGAGGCGACCGCAACCGCCCGAAACACAAACCCCTCCGCTCGATGAACGGAGGGGTTTTCTTAGCGGTCGGGGCGACTGGACTTGAACCAGCGACCTTTTGGTCCCGAACCAAACGCGCTACCAACTGCGCTACGCCCCGAAGGTTTGCCTAGGTTAGCACAACGCCCCCCAAAAAGCAAACGCCGTTTTGCCCGCCCACCCACGAGGGGCGTAGTGGTCGTTTGCACCGCCGTATTGCCCGCCGCGTTGCCCCTACCGCCGCACGATGCGCACCACCTGGCTGGCCACGGCGGCAAAGAGGTAGGGGTCAGAGACCGCCAGATGGCGAACGGGGGAGTCGAACTTGATCGTTTTCCAGAGCGGGTCTTGGTACAGGGCCACGGCACCGCTGCTGTTGGCACTGTAGGAGACCCAGAATGTCTCGGGATTGAGGTCGTCGAGACACATGTCGGTGTATCGGTCGAACGGCGGTTCTGCGGGGGTCGCCGGTCGATAGGTTTCGCCGTCGAAGGTCAGGATGCGATCGGTGGCGGCAAGCACGAGACGGCCACTGGGAGTGCGCCGCATGCGCAACAGACCCGACAGTTTGCCTGTCCCCTTCTGCGACAACCGGCGGAAGGCGGCCCCGTCGAAGATCGTCTGGGCGCCGTCGGCGGTGCCGATCAACAGGTAGTGGGGCGTGCCGACCAGCGTCGTCACCTTGTTTTGCGGTTCGTTGGCGTCGTAACTCTTCACCGCGGCCGAAGCATTGGCCGTGTCGAACTTGTGCAGGTAGGTGCCGTCGAGGCACATCGCCTTCAGTTGTTCGGTGCTGGAAGCACCGCGCAGACCGAGAATGGCTGTCAGTTGCGGCAGGCCATAGTTGGAGAAGTTATGGCCATTGTATTGCGAAATCTGTGCGATCGCCGCAATCTCCCGGCCGCCGGCAACGTAGATGCGGCCGTCGACATCGACCTCGACGACGTCGGTGAACTCGGCGGCGAGGCCGTCTTTCTTCTTGAACCGGTACCAGGTGTTGTTGTCGCGGACCCAGACGCCGGCGTTGCCGGTCACCCAGATCCGGCCCTTGCGATCGACCGCAACATCGGTGACTTTTTTATGGAAGTCTCTTAATCCGCGGCGGGCCGGATCGACGACCTCTTGCAGTGTATTGACATCATACTGCACCAAGCCATCCTCTTCGGTGCCGATGAACAGCATTCGTTCGATGACCCGCAATACCGTGGCCTGGCCGTTCCAGACCACGTCTTTGCGTTTCCCCTTGGCCGTCAATTGGGCCCGATAATGAAGAAGCCCGCCCTCATGGGTGCCGATCCACGCTTCGCCGTCGCGGCCGACGGTGATCGCGGTGATGCGGTTGCTCGGCAACCTGGAGTTGGCGTTGGTGAGATGGTAGCGTTGGCCGTCGTTGCTGAACAGCACGACGCCCTGGTCCTGGGTGCCGACCCACAGACCGCGGACCAGGGATGGGCCGGCGCTGGCATTGAGTCGCGTCATCTCGGTGAACACCGCGTTGAAGTCGGCGAAATAAGCGTCCCAGTTGGGGTCCCGCGGGTCGAAGGATTGCATCAGCTCGTAATACCGCCCATTCAATGCCTGCAGTTGCTCATCGAGCTCGGCGAGGCGGGCCCCGACCGACGACACCTGGACATCGATGCTCGGCGACGCGATCAGTGATGGGGCGGTGGCGGTGCCGAAGAACTCGGTCACGCCCGGGGTATTGGCGAGCGCCGTGATCCAGACGCCCGGCAGCAGTTCGTCGTTGCGGGTCTCGACGCGCCGGAACAGGCCGCGCGACGAGCCGATGTAGAGTTCATTGCCGACGGGCAGCAGTGCATGGATCCACCCGAACCCCGGGCCGCTCGGGCCGGGGACCTTCTCGAGGCTGGCACCCAGGGTCGTAAAGAGTCCGTCGGCCCCGCCGAAGAATGCGGCGCCGTCGGTGCCGGCCGCGACCGCGGTAAGACCGGTGGTCAGTTGCGGTTCGCGAAGGCTCAGGGGCGCGACCATCTTGCCGATCATGCGGGCTCCGCCCTGGCTGGTGCCGATCCAGAACCCGCCGTTGTCGTCGGCCGGGGCAAGGGCGAGAATGTTGCGTGGCGACTTGTTGTCGCCGGTGTTGATCAAATGGAACGAGAGGCTACCCTCGACGAGCCCGGAGATCTCGATGATCCCGTTGGGGGTGCCGGCCCAGGCCTTGTCGGGGTTGCTGCCGGCGTAGAGGGTGGTGACGGTGTCAGCCGGAAAAGGCGGGTTCGTCGCAGAGCAATACTGAGTAAATACAGCTTCTTCCGATCTGCCGATGAGCAGTCCGCAGCCCTCGGTGCCGACCAGCAGCAGTTCGTTGTGGAGAAGCAACGAGCGGATCTGGTTGGTGACCAGACCCGAGTTCATCGAGATGACCTCGAAGTAACCCCGCATCACCGGTGGGGCTTCGGGCGGGGGATAGTGCTGCGGTCCCGGTTCAGGATCGCACGCGTCGAGCCGAATACCCACGAGTGCGGCCAGCACGATTACCGAGAGGATCGCGAGGATCAGGTGGCGGGCGCGCAGGGTGCTGTCCATGACAGCCCTCAGGCGGCGGGGGTTCGCGGACGTCGCAATACGCTGTAATTATACCCGTAGGAAAAGTAGATGACCAGGCCGATGACCAGCCAGGCGAAGAAGAACTTCCAGGTGACCCACGGCAGACCGTACATCAGGACGGCGCAACAGAGGATGCCGCCAATCGGCATCAACGGGCCGAACGGCACCTTGAACGGCCGAGGCCGATCGGGGTCGGTTCGCCGCAAGATCATCACGCTGGCACAGACCAGGACAAAGGCGAACAAGGTGCCGATGTTGCACAGGTCGCTCATCTCATTGATGTTGCACAACCCCGAAAGAACGGCGACGACGACGCCTGTCCAGATCGTCGTGACGTGCGGGGTCTTGAAGCGCTCGTGGATTTTCGCGAAATACTGCGGCAACAGGCCGTCACGGCTCATGGCAAAGAAGATGCGCGGCTGTCCCATCTGGAAGACGAGCAGGACTGCGGTGCAGGAAATCACGGCCCCAAGTGCAACGATGCTGATGATCCAGGAAGGGGCGTTGTTGTGCACGAGGCCCACGACCAGCGGGTCGGCTGTGCCTTTGAGGGTCGCGAACGGCACCATGCTGGTCAGCACGGCGGCCACGACGATATAGACGATGGTGCAGATGACCAGGGACCCGATGATGCCAAGCGGCATATCGCGCTGCGGTTCCTTCGTCTCCTCGGCGACGGTCGAAACTGCGTCGAAACCGATGTAGGCAAAGAAGATGACGGACGCTCCGGCCAGCACCCCGATCGGTTGGTGGTCAGCGTTGACCGAGAACCAACCGTTGGGCATGAACGGTGTCCAGTTCTCGATCTTGAAATACTGGATGCCGACCACGCAGAACACGGCGAGCACCGCGAGTTTTAGCACTACCATGAGGCTGTTGAACCGGGTGCTCTCTTTGATGCCGATGACCAGCAACACGGTGAGGGCGGCCACGATCAAAAAAGCGGGCACGTTGAAGATGAGGGGGATGCCGAGCACGTGGGGAACCTGCGCGATGTCGCAACCCTGCGCCACGCCATTCTGCATGAAGGTGCGGTAATCATTGACGAGGTAGGTCGGCAGCTTGATCTTGAACCAGGCTTCCAGCAACGAGTTGAAATAACCCGACCAACTGAGGGCCACGGCAACGTTGCTGATGGCGTATTCGAGGATGAGGTCCCAGCCGATTATCCAGGCCGTGAGTTCGCCGAGGGTCGCATAGGCGTAGGTGTAAGCACTGCCGCTGATCGGCACCATGGCGGCCAACTCTGCGTAACACAAAGCGGTGAAACCACAGGCGATGGATGTCAATACAAAAGACAACACCACCGCGGGGCCGGCCAGACCGATCCCCTGGCCGATCATCGAGAAAATGCCGGCGCCGATGATGGCGCCGATACCGATCATAGTGACGTCAAACGCGCCGAGAACCCGCGGCAGGGAGTGCCCGGCCTCGCCCGATTCCTTCAGCAGGTTTTCGACGGATTTACATTTGAAGACGTCGGACATGAAACGACCCCCCTCGTAGCAGTGGAAGCAGTGGGGCCATTATGCCATGGCCCGCAAGGGTACGCACCACCTTTTCGCGACCCGTTTCACTGGAGCGCGTGCACCGGTGGGTCCGAAGCGGCCGGTGATCCGGCAAAAACAGGGCATGGTGGGGGCCGGCAGGCATGGAACCCCAGTGTCGCAGCAGTGTCGAATTCTTCTTGCCTTCGCGTTGACGGTACGTATAATTGACGTCCTGAGTTTCGTGAGTCTGTGACTCAGCACACCCACTCATCTGGAGGATCCCGCCATGAAACGTCTGGTTATCGCCCTGGTTGTCGCGTTGCTCGCGGCCCCCGCCGCTTTTGCCTGGGAGCGCACCTTGTACAAGGCCCCCGATCAGCCCAAGGGCAAACACTGGGAAGAGCGCGCCAAGAGCTTCGAGCTCTACGCCTGGCAGGCCAAGCTGTTCGGTCATGCCACCGTCAAGGGCATGAACGTCGACTTCGAGTCCGATTCGTCGTTCGGCACCAAGACCCGCATCGGCGGCAACGTCTTTCTGCCGCTGTCGAAGCGCTGGAACCTGGGCTTCACCTACAACTCGTTCGATCACACCGGCACGATCAACAAGACCGTGACCTTTGACAACCAGAACTACGCGCTGGGCGCCCAATTGCGCCTGCAGAACTCGTGGTTCGACATCACCAACGCGTATCTGCTCTCCGACTCCGATCAGGGTTACATCGATGCCCTGCTCGGTGCGAAAGTTGCGAAAGCCAGCATCGACGTGACCGGCGTTGACAATGCCAACGCAGCCCTTGCCCGCACCGGTAGCTGGAGCGAGAACTATCCGATCCCGTACATCGGCGTGGGTGGCGGCTACAAGGCCTCCGACCGCGTCTGGCTCAACGGCCACGTGAAGTGGTTCTCGGCCAACGGCGGCGGCGCCAATGCCCGCACGATCGACTTCGATGCCAATGTGGCCTATCAGCTCAACAAGCCCAGCAAGAAGCTCGAGAGCGAGTGGTCGGTGTTCCTCGGTTACCGGCAGTTCAGCCTGCAGGGCGACTTCGACAACGATTCCGCCAAGATCGGCTACTCCGGTCCGGTGTTCGGCCTGATGGGTCGCTTCTTCTAAACAACGACCGTAAATATATCGTATTTCTTGTAGACGCCGCCGGGGCCCGTGAGGGTCCCGGCGCGTTGTTGCCAGGGGCTCTTCGACGACGAGCAGGCACATGACCTGCACCTCGCGCCAACGAGCTGTCAGGGGAGCGTTTCGTAGATCGCCACTGCCACTGCGGTTTGCCGCGAGTGGCTGAGCGACAAGTGCCACCGGCCGGTTGCCACGCCGTGCCGTCGTTGCAGGGCTGCCGCAAACTGCGGCCCGAGGGTCACCTCGGGAAGCGGTCGTTGCCGATAGAGCACGATGATCTCGTGCCAGAGCATCGTCTGCTCGCCGCCGAGCGCCTTGAACACCGCCTCTTTGGCGGCAAACCGGGCTGCCCAGCCGGCCACGCCGCGATGCAGTCGCTCACCTTCGGCGATTTCGTCGGCGGTGAACACCCGGGCGAGAAATGCCGGACCGTGCCGTTCGAGCACCCGCGCCACGCGCTCGTGTTCGATGACATCGACACCCAGGCCGAGAATCATGTTACCCCGCGGTCAGCTTCTGCCCGCGCAACTGGCAGTGCGTCGCGCCTTTGGGGTTGTTGAAGCCGCAGCCCGGACACTGCATCGTCGATTTCCCTTTCTGTCACGCACCACCCATGATGCCGCCGCATGAGTCGCCCGGGTTCTCGCCCGTGCGGCCCGTTGCGAAGCAGTGATGCGTTGAATGCGTCAACACAACGTATTTCATCTGTGTTGATCGATGGCACCCCCTTACGACGGGTTGAGGACCTTCTTCTCGACCTTGCGGGCGGCTGTCGACAAGGCCTCGGAGGCGATCTTCTGGCCCGTCAGGACGGCCTCCATTTCGGGGTTGACCAGCTCCTCGAGATCGCCGTAGTTGGTGACGATCGGGTTCGGGCGGGCCGATTTCATCTGTTCGAGAAAGACGCCGAGCTTGGGGTCGTCGAGCTTGACCTTGTCGTAGGCCTTGAGGTTGACCGGGATCTGTTGCAATTTCTGACACCACCGCGCCTGATTCTCACCCGACGTCAGAAACAGCAGGAACTCGTAGACCTCTTTGGGATGTTTGCTGGTCTTGAAGACGACGATGTCGGTGCCGCCGACGTTGGTCGACGTGCCGCACGGGCCGGCCGGAATCAACGAAACGCCGAAGTCGAGGCCGGCGCCGGCGAATTTGGGCAGGTTCCAGGGGCCCATGAAGATCATGGCGAACTTCTTGTTGACGAAGCCGGACTCCGGGCTGATCGAGCCGGGGCGCCAGGCGCCGGCCTCGATCTTGTGCTCTTTGTAGAGGCTGGCCTTGAACTCGAGGGCCATGGTTGCCGAGGCACCATCGAGCAGGCACTGTTTGCCGTCTTCGCTGATCAACGGGGCGCCGAAGGTGTTGAAGAACGGCAGCGTCCACCACAGCGTGTTGTCCATGGCGAAGGCATACTGCCCGGCTTCGGCCTTCGTCAGTTTCTTGCCGACCTCGACAAACTCGGCCCACGTCTTGGGCGGTTTCTCGGGGTCGAGCCCGGCGGCGCGGAACAGTTCTTTGTTGTAGAACAGGGCAACACCGGTGGTCTGGTCGGGGACGCCGTAGTACTTGCCGTCGATGAGGTTGGTGCCGACGGCCGCGGGCAGATAGTCGGCAACCCGATCGCGGAAGCCCATGCTGTCGAGTTCGACCAGGGCCTGCTTGCGCGCCAGTTCGCAGACGAACGACCAGTCGACGCGGGCCATGTCGGGGGCCTTCTCGACGGTCAGCGCGGTGCGGATTTTGGGCTTGTGCCCGTCGAACGGGATGCGCACCGGGTTGATCTTCAGTTTCGGGTGCGTCTTTTCGAAGTCGGCGACGATCTCGAGGAGAACCGCTTCCTCCTGATCGTTGTACATGTGCCAGAAGGTCAGGATGGTGCGGCCGTCGGCGGTGGTCGTCGGCACCTCGCTGCACCCCACGGTGAACCAGGCGGCCATGCCGACGATCAGCAGCGTCGCGACGATGGCAATACGATGTATGCGCGCGTGCCGGACCGGTCGCGTTGCGGATACCGGCGAAATCGGGTGCAGGTGCGGGCAGGTCATGGCGTTACTCCTTCACGGCGCCCTGGGTCATGCCCTCGATAAAATACCGCTGGGCAATGAGGAACAGGATGGCGATCGGCACGATCGAGAAGCACGACGCAGCCATGATCTGGCCGACATCGGCGGAGTACTGGCCGCGAAACAGGGCGAGACCGACCGGCAGCGTGAAGGTGCCCGGCACGCTCGGATCGCTGACGATCAACTGCCAGAGGAAGTTGGACCAGTGGAACAGGAAGGTCAGCAAGAACAGCGTCAGCACGATCGGCTTCGCCAGCGGGATGATCACCTTGCCGAAGATCTGCCACTCGCTGGCGCCATCGATGCGCGCTGCCTCGATCAGCGAACTGGGGATGGTTTCCATGAACTGCTTCATCATGAAGACCCCGAAGACCGAGGCCAGGTGCGGCAGGTACATGGCGACCGTGGTGCCGTACAGGCCCATCTTCACGACCATGAAGAACTGCGGCACCATGTACATCATGCCCGGGATCATCATGGTGGTCATGAGCAACTCAAACAATTGTTTCTTGTAGGGCAGCTCTTTCTTGGCGAACACGTAACCGGCCATCGAGGCGAACAGGGTCACGAGGGCCGCGGCGAGGCTCGAGACCCAGAGGCTGTTGAGGAAGAAGCGGCCGAACCGGCCCTCGTAGGCGACCTCGCCGATGGCGCCTTTCGCCACAAACGGGGAGCCGAGCGCGGCATCTGGAGCGACCAGGCGGATCTCGCCCTCGAGACGCGGTGGTTCTTGTGTGGGGATCATCGATGGCACCGCGGGCGGCGCATCGGGCAGGTTGAGCGACCGGATCAACCCTGGACGGACCCACTCTTCGCCGCTGAGTTCGCGGATTCGCACGCCCTCGACCTTGATTGGGGTCGAGGAGGCCACGAGTTTGGCGAAATCGGCCTCGACGTACGCGGGCAGCTTCACGAGAATCGGAGCCTCGCCGCTCTCGGGCTTGAAATGAAACCCGAGCAGGTTGCCGCGCACGACCTTCTTGAAATTGGCGAAGGTCGGGGTCGCCGGCACGACGTTGAGCGGGTTTTTCTCATCGATCTTGAGTTCCTGCCCGGCCGGCTTGAACGAGGTGCAGAGCATCCAGAAGAACGGGAACAGCACCAGCACAGCCCCGGCGGTCAGGGCTTCGTAGAGGAAAAACTGGCGCAGGAACTCGGGGCGCAGGTGCGTCGGGGTGCGCAACCAGCGGGAGATGACCCAGAAAGCGGCGGCGGCGGTGAGCAGAAATGTGCCGCCGGTTGCCGTCAGTTGCAGGCTCTTCGAGATCTCGGCCGTCTGTTCGGGGGTCGACCCCTGAAAGAGACCGGCAACGACGATCATGATGGCGAAATTGGCCAGGCCCTGTATCAGCGTGGTGGCGCCGACGACGAGGGCGAGCAGGAGAGTCGTGAACAAGGCGCTGCGAATGAGGTTTGCGAAGGTCATGGCGTTCCTCGCTCAGTTCTCTTCACGCAGGAAGCGGCGCGTGATCAAGGTCAGACCGACGGTGATGAAGAGCAATACATAAGAGATCGCGGCCGCGTAGCCGTACCGTCCGCCCTCGAACTGTTTGTAAAGATAGAAACCGGACACGGTTGTGCCACCCAGTGTTTCGTCGCCGAGCACGATTTGCGGGCCACCCGAGGTCATGGCGTAGAACTCGGTGAAGGCGTTGAGCACGCCGATCACGCCCGTGGTCAGCATGAAGAAGATGATCGGGGCAAGCATTGGCATGGTGATCTTGGTGAACTTCTGCCACGCCGTGGCACCATCGATGTCGGCCGCCTCGTAGATCGCTTCCGGGATATTCTGCAGAGCTGCGAGGAACAAGACCATGCCGAAGCCGGCGCCCTTGATGACCATGGCGATGACCACGGCCGGCAGTGCCGTCCAGGCATTGGCCAGCAACCCTTCGGTCATTAGAACGGTGCCACCGCGGGAATAGACCTCGGCGACGAAGCGCGGAAACGCGCTCGGATGCGAAATCACGAAGATGCCGAGCACCGCCATCAGTAGAGAGAGGAACGCGTGGCCGATGTGCCGGTTGAGCTTCTGCCCGTCGCGGATCTTGTTGATGAGCGAGATCGACGGCCAGAAGAAGAACGCCAGCACGAGTGCCGCGGCGGCCAGCAACAGGATGAGTTTGAGGGTGATCTTGGCCGGCACCGGCGTCGTCAGCGCGATTTGCGCGGTTAGTTGTGAAAGAATGCCGTAATTGGGCGCGTAGATCAACTGCCAGATGACACCGACGACCAGCATGTCGAGAACGTTGGGAAGAAAGTAAGCGCTGCGGAAGAATCCCTTGGCGAACAGCCGATTGTTCATGAGTATGGCCAGGCCGAGCGAGGCAAAGATGCCGATCGGCACCGACATGAGTCCGTAACCGAACGTGACGATCAACGACCACCAGAATTGCGGATCGTTGAACTTGAAGCCGTTTTCGTCCCAGGTAAAACCAAGAATATTGACGTAGTTCTTCAGGCCGATGAACTTCAGGTTGGCCAACCCGAAACTTTGCGAGGCGTCGAAGAACGAGAGGTAGAGGGAATAGAAGATCGGAAAGATCAGGAAGACGGCGAAAACCAGCAGAAACGGGCTCAAGAACAAGAGCGACGACGCTGTCTCCTGGGGTGCTACAGACTTCGCGCGCAAGCGAGCCTCCTTATTAAGTTGATATACAGGGCCACCACCAGCCCGGCTCCGACGGGGCGGCGCGGCGGTCGCAGACGTCGCGCACGGGGTACCGAACAGATCACGGGGATTCTACCACAAAGCAGGGAAAATCAGCGGCGTTCAATCGCAACGCCAGACGCTCGGCCTCGGTTTCGGTCGCAAACGGACCAGCGACCACGCGGTACAGGTCTTCGGGGGTGCCGGGCGGCAACATGACAGTCTGCAGCTTGAACTTCGCGGCCACGGCGGCCATCGTCTCGCGGGCCGACGCCTCGTCGCCGAAAGCGCCGAGTTGCACCTCGTAGCGCGCGGCGGTCACGGCCACCGAGGCGACGTCGTCATCGCCGACTGGACCGACCATCGGCGTCGGCGATGCAGGTGGCGTGGCACCGATGCCGGTCGCGGCGGGCAGGTCGCGGTGGTTCCGGGTATGAGGGGTGAGGGCGGGGTCGGCATGGTTTGCGATCGTCAGCGGGCGCGATGCGGGCGGCGTCGGGTCATGGTTGTCGCTGAAAAGAATCATGCCGCCACCGGCGAGCAAAAAAAGCAATAAGATGTAAATACCCCAATCCTGCCAGCTCTCGCCGGCCGCCGGGGGGGGGCCCCAGTCGAAACTGCGGTTGTCGCTCTTGTTGCTCATGCGGCGGTGTTTGCGCTGGCGACGAAGCCGCGTACGGGAATCGGTCGACCGCAGGGGCAGCGGTCGGTCTTGAGGATGACGTCGACCGAGTAGCCGTGGCGGTGGATCCATTTGGTGCCGCACTGCGGGCAGACGGTGTCTTGCCCGGTGTCGGTGGCCAGGTTGCCCACGTAGACGTGATCGAGGCGGCGGCGGGCGATGGCATACCACTCGCGCAGGATCTCGGGGTCAGTGGGCGGGGCCGAATGACGGTGGCGCGGGAAGTACCGCGACAGGTGCAGCGGTACCGCCCGATCGTGCTGCGCCACCCAGTCGACCAGGTGCGAAAACGCCTCGCGGTCGATGTTGAGGTCGGTGACGACCAGGTGGGTCAGTTCGACGTGCACGCCGGCGGCCAGCGCGGCCTCGATGTTGCGCAAGACCGCATCGAGCCGGCCCCCGCAGACATCGCGGTAGAACTCGGAGGTGAAACCCTTGAGGTCGATGTTGGCGGCATCGACATGGGTCATCAGTGTTTGCCACGGCTCGGGTTCGAGGTAGCCGTTGGTCACCAGGACCACCTTCTGACGTTGGGCGTGGAGCAACGGTGCCGTGTCGAGCAGAAACTCGTAGCCGATCGTCGGCTCGTTGTAGGTGAAGGCGACGCCGATGCTGTGACGCTGTCGCAATGCGGTGTCGACCAGTTGTTGCGGCGTGACCGTTTCGCCACCCACGACGTGCTGCGAGATATCGCAGTTCTGGCAGAACCGGCAAAACAGGTTGCAACCGTAGCTGCCGACCGAAAAGATGCTGCTGCCTGGATGGAAATGATAGAGCGGTTTTTTCTCGATGGGATCGAGGTTGGCCGCGACAACACCCCCGTAATTATGAAGCACGAACCGATCACCCT
>CAZADH010000170.1:0-13063 GCA_964483805.1 uncultured bacterium | reverse complement strand
CGTGCTCGGCGGGGTGATCTCTCTGCGCGACATCCGCATCGATGCCGCGGTGCTGCGTGGTCGTCTGCGCGTCTTCGTGGTCGTGGTGCTGGCGCTGATTCTGGCCCTGGGCCTGGCGGTGTCGAACCACCTGCTCGAACCGCTGGCGCAGCTCGAGGTCGGCCTGGTCCGCGTCGCCGGTGGTGATCTGAGCGCCCGGGTGCGGCTCGAACGCGACGACGAGTTGGGGGAGTTGGCCACCACCTTCGACCGGATGATCCACGATTTCGAGGAACGTCAGATGCTGGGGCGCTTCGTTTCCGGTGCGCTCGATCTCGATGCGCTGCGCGTCGAGCGCCCGGGTGAAAGCGGACTGCAGGAGTGCCTCGGCGTGGTGCTCGTTTCCGACATGCGCGATTTCACGACCCTGACCGAGAAGCACCCGGCCCGCAGCATCGTCTCGCTGCTCAACCGTCATCACCAGGCGATGGCGGCGGCGATTCAGCAGTGTGGCGGGTTCGTCGAGCACTTCATCGGCGATGCCGTGGTCGGTTATTTCGCCGAGCCGGGTCCGGGTGTCGGTGCCCGGCGCGCGGTGCGGGCGGCGTGGACGATGATGCAGGCGCATGCCCGCCTGAACGCCGAACGGTCGGCGGCCGGCGAGTTCAACTATGCCATCGGTGTCGGCATCGACCGCGGTTTGTTGTTGGTGGGGGCGATCGGTTCGGGCGAACGGCGTGACCGCGTGTTGATCGGCGCCCCGCGCGACCGGGCCGAGCATCTCGAAGCCCTGTCGAAGAAGGGGCATCTGAGCCGGATCATGGTATCGCCTGCGGTGGTGCGCTTCTGCGCGCGCTCCCGCTTTGTGGCGTTGCCCGATGACGACCAGACGTGGGAGCTCGCGTCGTGGGCAGACGACGAAGGCGGCGAGGCCGCGGGGGTGCGCGCATGAATCGCGGTCTGTTCGCCCTGGGCATCTTCATGGCCTTCGTCGTGTTGTCGCTGGGTCTGCTCAACATCGATCGGCAGATGGCGGCGCACATTGCCACGGAACAGGCGCTCGAGCCCGTGGTCGACCAATTGCGCAATCTCGCCGAGGATTTGCGGCGCGGGGCCCCGCTGCAAGTGCAGTTGCAGAACCGTCTCCTCGACTTCACCGATGCCCTGGCCCGGCTCGAACTGAACGGCACCGGCCGGCCCTGGCAGCCGGCGATCGCCGCGCTATACAGACAATATCTTGCTGGTGTATTGCCCGATCATTCGGTGCATGTCTACGTGCAACCCGAGCCGTTGCCCGAGTACGTCGTGGCTTCGTTCGCGCGCCGCCCCTTCGGCTTCACGGCCACGACCGCGACCGCCATTCGCGATGTCATGGTCGACCGCAATGCCGATGCGACCGAAACATTGCCGCTGGTGGCCGCCGATTTTGCGCAAGCGCTGTGTTTTCCGTTGAGTCCGACCCTGACCGACTCAGATCTGTTCGGGCGATTGCAGGTGTTCAACGGTCCCAATGGCCGGCGCGGATTCTTCTGTCACCGGGTGACCGGTGGGGGCAGTTGGCAGCGACCGACCAGTGTCATGGTGGTGGCGGCCATCAACCTGGCGCGGGTTGCCGACGACCACGGGCTGAGGGCGCAGGTGCAGACGTGGGCCCGCGACGACGTCGGGGTGGCGTTTTTGCCGGTCGGTGGTCGCCATCTGCGCTGGTCGCGGTTCTGGAGTAAACACAAAGTATTGCAGCAGCGCCTGTGGGCGCGGCACCGGCAGGGCGGGGTATGGCCGGTGAGTGTGTGCGAAGACGGTTACATCATCGTGGCGTTGCCGCCGATCTATGGCGTGCCGTATCGTACCGTGGTCGCTACCTGCATCCCCAGGATCGATCGCACCGGCACCGACTTCGCTCTGTTCCTGCTGTCGTTCGGGGTCACGGCCGCCGGTCTGATCGTCGGGGGTCGCAAAGCGGTGCTCGGGCTGGGGCCGCGTTTGCCGGTGGCGGTGCTGGTGGCCGGCAGCTTCCTGTTGGCGGTCATTCTGCCCATCGCCGCCCTCGAGGTGGTGGCGCGGCAGGCGATCGCCGAGGCGATCAAGAAGAGCCGGCAGGATGCGGTCCGCAGTCTGCACCAGCGATTGGTGACGGTCGACAACAAGATCGACGACGAGGTGGCCCATTTCGTCACCTCATTCCGTCGGATCATCCGTGACGCCGATCTGGGTGAGCAGTTGTTGGCCGAAGAACTGTCGGGCGAAGACAACAACCTGCTGGCATCGCTGTCGGAGCGCATCGACCGCGACGAGATTCTCAACATTTCGTCGATGCGCAACTTCATGATGCTCGTCGGTCCCGGTGGCTTCCAGCGGCTGTTTACCAGTGACATGGGCAGCAAGGGCAAGGGGACCGAGTCGATCGCGTTCTTCCTGCCCGTGGCCCGCCGGATCCACCAGGAGATGCTCGACGGCGGGTTGCCGGCCTCGTTGCGCGAGCGTCATGGCGGTCCGCTGAAGCCGGCCGATGAGAAGGCGGCCCTCGAATACGAAATGACCCGGGATGCCCTGATGGAAGGACTCGGCAGCGAGTTGTTCTATCGGTTGCGGCAATACCCCGAGCTGATGAGCAGCCTGCGGGTCAACCTGGGCAAGGTTTACATGATTCAGCACCCGATCGCCTGCCGGGGGCAGACGCGTTACCTGTTGTCGCTGTTCTGGGACGACCCCGGCATGAGCGTTTCCAATGTGCGCCGGAACCTGGGCAAGCATCCGGTCGAACATGCCGGTCAACTGGTGTTCGCCGACATGTATGCCTGGGGCAACCGCCGCAGTATACCCGAGGGCCTCGAACGTCATCTCGACCTGTTCCGGGTGGCCGATCGGGTGAAGAGCGCGCGGATCATGTCGCGTGAAGAGACGCGCACGGCCTCGCAGACGCTGTTCTACGAAGCGTTGCCGTCGTTGCGCATGGACGAGGTCATCCTCGTCGGCCGGCAGCGGGTCGAGGATCCCGCCGGCGGTCTGCGCCGGTGGCTGGGTCGGGCCATGGTGTCGGCCTTTGCGGTCGCGGTGGCCCTGGCGGCCGCGGCCGCGGCACTCTTCCTGGTGCCGCTGCACCGCGTATTGCTGGGTATGCGCGCGGTCAAAGATGCCGATTTCTCGGTGCGGTTGACCGAGGCCGACCGCACCGACGAGTTTGGTGCGCTGGCGCTCGCGTTCAACACCATGGTCAAGGGGTTGCACGAGCGTGAAATATTGACAAAGTATGTATCTCCTTCGGTGCGGCGTGTCGTGCAGGATGCCGCCTTCGGCGCCGCAGCCCGGGAAGGCGAACACCGCGAGATGACCATCGTGTTCAGTTCGCTGTTCGATTTCCACGCGTTTCAGGAGCGCCAGGCGCCCGCGGAAGTCCATCGGGTGCTCGAGGAGCATGTCGCCGCCACGGGTGAGGGCGTGGCCCGGTGGGGTGGCGAGATGCACGAGGTCATCGGCGAGAAGATCCTGGTGTTCTTCGACCACGAGACGCTGGGTGGCGCGGAGCGGGCGGCGCAGGCGGCGGTGGCGGTCTGTGGGCACGTGCGCGCCCGCCTGGCGGCGGCCGCCTGCCCGCCGCCGGTCATGGGCTTGAACGCAGGCAGCGTCATCGCCGGCATTCTCGGGGCCCGCAATGTGCGCGTGGCCTACACGGTCATCGGCGATACTGTCAACCTGGCGGCCCGGCTGGCGACGCTGGCCAACACAGTCGAGGGCAGTCGCACCGTGTTGTCGGGAACGGTGCGCACGGCGCTCGGGGATGCCACCGCCGTCGAACGGTTGCCGTTCCGCCGGGTGAAGGGCAAGACGCAGGAAGTCGAGGTCTTTCTCCTGGTGGCCGACGCCGGTTCCGGGAACGGCGATGCGCATTAGCGACAGCGGGCGCGCCATCGTGGCGGTGCTGCGGGCGGTGGTGTTGGCCGGCCTGCCCGTACTGCTGCTGCTCGGGTTCACCGACCACATCGAACTGGGCGTGGCGGCCGGGAGGTTGGCCGAGCAGCGACAGGACCGCCGCGAGATTCTGCAACGGTTGTCGGCGCAGGCCGATCTGACCCGGCGCTACGCGGATCTGCTCGAGCGGTTGTTGCGGGACCGGCGGCCGCTGGCGGCTCTGGTGCCGCGCCTGGCGCGCCTGGCCCGGGTGAATCGCGGGGTGCTCGACCTGTATCTGTTCGATGCGACCGGACGGTTGGTGGCGTTGCCCGGTGTGCCGGCGCAGAAGAGTTACGCCGCCCAACGGTTCGTGCAGGCGCTGCGGCGGGGTGACGCCGAGTCGGGTCGCGACAAGCTGGTGGTGGGTTTCGGCGGCAACGACGGGGTCATCGGCCGTCTGTTGGCGGCCCCGGCAACCCTGCTCGACCTGGGCAACGGCGAACGCAACTCGTTGGGCGGGTGGTGGCCGTTGCGCGACCGGCGCGGGGCCGTGGTGGGTGACGTGGTCGCCTTCGTTCATCGCGGCGGCATCACGGTCGAACGTCTGCTCGATGTGGCCGCGCGCGAGCAGCAGCGCCTGCTGGGCCCGACACGGCGAGTCGGGTGGTTCGATCCGGTCGAACACGCGGGATTGCGCCCCGGGACGTGGCCGGCCGAATTGACCGGGGTGATCGCGTCGCTGCCCCTGGGTGAGTCGGCGTTCGTGTGCCGTGGGTGCGAGGGCGCCGTGTTGCGGCGCGACGATGGCCTCGCCCTGGTATGCTGGGACGAAGCCGCCGTCGCGCCGGCCCGGGTGAGTGCCTGGTTTCGGCCGGTGCGGGCGCTCGTCGTCAGCCTGGGCGTCGTGGGCGGCCTGGCCTTGTGGCTGGTGGGGAGCGGGTTGTGGACCGTCCGCCTTGGTGTGCGGGGTCGTCTGGTTGCGCTGCTCGTCGCCTCCGGAGGCCTGCCATTAATTGTATTGCTCGCCACCGCCGTATTCGACCGCAGCGACCGGGCTGTCGTCTTGCGCGAGCGTTGCGAGCGCGAGCATCTCGATCAATTGGCGCGCATCGACGACGATCTCGACCGTGAGTTTCTGCCGCTGATCCGCCGCTACGACCGGCTGGTGCGGGAGGTGTCGCAACGGTCGTGGTCCGATGCGGCTCCGCTGTTTGCCGGGATCGCACGGTGGGCGGCCACGCAGCCGTTTCTCGATCGCCTCGTGCTCGTCGACCGGCGGGGCGTGGCACACCTGCGCCTGGTGTTGGGCAGCCACCAGGCTGCCGCCCGCGAACGCCTGGGCGAAGCGGTGCGGTTGTTGACCCTGGAGTCGTTGCGCAAGTGCAACAGCGAAGTGGTTCGGGGCGGCGCGCAGACCGAGCGGGCGGCACAGACCATGGTGCATTTGAAGTTCGACGACTGGCTCGATGACCTGGGCCGCATCAAGCTGTCGCAGGTCGGCGATGAAGCGCTGTTCAGTTACTGTCTGCCGGTGTATGGCAGTGGCAGCCTGTTTCGTGCGCTGTTCTTCGCTTTTCATCGGGTGTTGCCTGTGCAGATACGATACTTACGACGTATTGTCGGTGAGCGGGCCCGGCGCGACCCGGGGGCGCCCCGCCTGATCGCACTGCCGGTAGTGGCCGGCGGCGTGCGTCCCTGTTTTCCCAACGCCGCTGCCGGTCGCGACCCGGCGCTGCGGCGCCTGCGCGACCTCGTGCTTGCCACGCGGTTGCCGCAACACGGAGAGGCGACGCTGGGGCAGCGTCGTTACCTGGTCAGCGCCATGCCGGGGCGCAAACTCGACGGTTACGTGCTGATGCTGGCCCGGCCGCTGGCGACCCTCGATGAGGCGGCGCGGCAGCTCAACCTGCGGGTGACGGCGCTGGCGTTGGTGCTGGCGTTGCTGGCGGCTTTGCTGGCGATGTTTGCCTCATCGTGGCTGCTGGCGCCGATTGCCGGCCTCGGCCGTGGCCTGGCCGATCTGCGTGCGCACTACTACCGTCGGCATGTCGAGCCTGGTCCGGTGGCGGAGCTGGCCATCGTTGCCGAGCAGTTGAACACGGTCATCGACGACCTGCGCGATCTGGAAACGGCCGAGAATGTGCAGGCGCAGTTGCGCCCCGAACGGGGCCGTCGCGAACCGGGATGGGCCATCGACGGCATCCGCCTGGCGTCGCCCGGTCTGACCGCCGACATCTACGACTGGTTCGATCTCGGCGACGGCCGCGTCGCCGTGGCCGTCGGTGACGTGGCCGGGCACGGCATTGCCTCGGCCCTGGTCGCGGCGCAGGCGCGCATCGAGATCGTCACCGGGCTCGAAGAGGGCAACAGCCCGGGAGCGCTGTTGACCAGCGTGAACCGTCGGTTCGCCGCCCGCTACGGGCGATTGCGCCCAATGACGTTGTGGCTCGGCGTGTTCACGCCGGCGACAGGCCAGCTCGTCTTTGCCAATGCGGGGCAGCCGTACCCGCTGGTGAGCGGACCCGGGACCACGGGCATGCTCGCCCGCCCCGGTTGGCCACTGGGAGCAAGTGGCAAGACGACATACGATGACAATACAACATATATACAACCCGGCGAAGCGGTGCTGATCTACTCGGCGGGTCTGGTCGAGGCGATGGCGCCCGATGGCGAGATGTTCGGCTACCCGCGCCTGGCCCTGGCGGCGCAGGGGGTGTGTGGGCTGCCGCCAAGGCGCGCATTGGCCCGCGTCCTCGGTGAGATTCGCCGGTGGTCGCGGTCGCGGGTCCCGGCCGACGACCAGACTGCCGTCATGCTGGTGCGTGCCGATGGCCAGCAGCGAGAAACGGGGGCGCGATGATGCGGCGAACTCTGCTCGTCGTCCTCGCCTGGGCCGTCATCCTCGGCCTGGCCCTGGTGACGGCACGTCACGACGCCCACGAACGGGCCGGTCGCAGCGAGCGGACGCTGGCCGGCATCGCCCGCCGGTTGGTCCGTGCCGCCGAGGCGCAGAGCGCCTTGACCGATCGACTGGGCGGTATGTGGCGCCGGGTCCTGCGGCGGTCCGTCGCCGATCCGGGCCTCGACGCCGCGGTTGCGGCGTGGCGCGCCCGCCACGGCGGTCGGGCTTGCGAAGTGTGGCTGTTCGACGTCGCGGGGCGGCCGGTTCTGGGCGCACCGCGACCCCGCGAGTCGGCGCGGCAGTGGGCGGCGGCGGCCGTGTATGCCCGGGCGTGTCGCCCGTGGTGGGTTGGCGAGCCGGGGCGCTACGAGTCGGCGACGGCCGCGCGGTCGATCTACCAAGACCTCAATGTGGTCAATCGCCTGCGCGACCGCCCCGATCTGGTGCGGCGCATCGTGCCGCTCGGGCGTTGCAGTTGGTTGGCGTGGCAACGCGATGCTGCCGTGACGCACTCGGGGCAGGTGGCCGGCGCGCTCGTGTTCTGGCACCGGGAGCGCATGTCGCCGCGGGCGCCGTTGTTGTGGCGGCTGCACCGGCTGCGGGCAGCCGGGCTGCCGCTCGGGTACGTGGTGCGTCGTAACACCGCGCGCATCTGTCCGCCCCCGGGCGTGGCGGCCGAGGTCGTGGCGGCGGCGGTCGGGCGGTGGCGGGATGGTGGGGAAAACATACAACATATTGCCGATGGGCGGCTGGTGCTGACGGCCATCGATCGACAATTCTTGTTGGTGGCCTGGGCGCCGCGCGAGCCGTGGCGGCTCGCGCCGGGGTGGCTCGCGCTCCTGGCCTTCGTGCCCTGGGCCGGCCTGCGCCTGGTGTCGGTCGTGCGTGGGCGGCGCGTCGGCCTGCATTGGGTGCTGTGCGGGCTTCTCGTCGTCGCGGCAGGGCTCCCATTGATCGTGACCCTGTCGTTCTGGCGGCACTTTGCCGCATCGCGTACCGATTCCGTGGTGACGTCGGCGTTGCAGGACATGACCGGGCGGCTGATCGAGATCGACGGGCGCATGCCGATGCAGGGCCGCATGATCCGCCGTCGCTTTGCTCAGATGCTGCGCACGGAGGTTGGGCCCGATTGGGATGGCGCCTCGGCGACGTTGCGGCCGTTGCTGGCGGCCTTGGCGGCAGGGGAACGGCGCGCATGGTACGACTTCGCCCTGGTGATCGACGAACAGGGCCGTCACCTGCGCGAGTTTACCACGCTCAATGTCGATGTCGGGGCGGCGGCACTGCTGCCGCATGCCGAACGTCCCCGGGTCGTGCGCGAAATGCTGGCGTGCGGCTACCCGTTTCTGCAAGACGAGATCGACCTGGTGAAGACGTGGCCCGAGGGCCGCACCGATGTGGCGCCGCGGTGGTTCTATCGGCGGGCCGAGCCGGCGATCGATCGCAACATCGCCGATACCGCGGCCGGCCTCGGGCGCGATCTGATCCGCCGGGCCAATGCCGGCATCGGTCAGGACGGTGACAGCGAAGGGGCCACCGCGCTGGTGGTGGGCAGTGTGGTCGAATCCTCGGCCGGTGATACGGCGCGGCAATTGGCTGCACGGCTGGGCGACCTGTGGGAACTGGGCAGCGGCGAGCGGACGTCGCGCATCTACTTCGATGTCGTGCGCGATCGCGACGGCCGGGCCCGGTGCTTTCTCATGGTTTTTCACGACTACGTTCTCTTGCAGCGCCTGTTTCTCGAGCCGCTGTTTGGGCCCACGGCGCCGGCGTTGTCGTTCGAGTTGGCCGCCGTGTCGAATTTTACCGTCAATCAGTTTCCCGACCATGCCGCCTGGTTGCGCTTCGGCCCGCTGCAGGGGCAGATGCCGCCGGGAGTGAACCGACTGGCGTTTGTCCATCGGCCCAGAGACGGGCCGCCGCAACTGGTGGCGGCGGTGGTGGCACGCCACGCCCGCAACTACCTGCTGGTGGGCACACGCCCGTGGTCGGTGGTCGAGGCACAAGTGCGGCCGCTGCTGCACGAACTGGTGATGGCCGGGCTCGCCATGACCGTGCTCTTGATCCTGCTCGGTGTCCGCCTCGCCATGGTGCTGGTTGCTCCGGCCCGCGGGCTGCTGGCGGGCGTGACCGCGATGGCCCGTCGCGAGTTGACCCACCGCATCGGGCTGGGAGCTGGCGACGAGTGGGACGAGCTGGCCCGTGCCTTCAACAAGACGCTCGACGACATGCGGGAACTGGAGGTCGCACGGGTGGTGCAGGAACGCCTGCTGCCGGCCGCGCCGATCGTGGCCGGGCCGGTCTCGTATCGCGGCCGCTCGGTGATGACCAGCTCGATCGGTGGCGATTTCTACGATGCGGCGGTGTTGCCCGACGGGCGCGTCGCCTTCATGCTCGGTGACGTGTCGGGGCACGGGGTGTCGGCGGCCCTGGTGGTGGCCATGGTCAAGGCCGGGTTCGAAGCGGCGGTGCGCGCGGGCATCACCACGCCGGGCGCCCTGCTCGACCGGTTGTCGCGCCTGTTGATCATGCACGTCAAGAAAGTGAAGATGATGACGGCGGTCGCCGGGGTCATGGCGCCTGACGGCACCTTGTTGCTGGCCAATGCCGGTCATCCGTGGCCGGTGGTCACCCATGCCGATGGTCGTTGCGAACTGGTGCGGGAAACCTCGTTCCCGTTGGGGACCATCTTGCGCAAAAAATACAAAGACCACACACTCTGCCTGGCGCGGGGCAGCCGCCTCGTGCTTTATTCCGACGGCGTGAGCGAAGGACTCGATCCGGACGGCAACTACTTCACCATCGAGCGGGTCGAGACGGCGGTTGGCATGCTGCGTGCACGTGACCCCGACGGGATGATCGCTGAGTTGTTGCAGAATCTCGCCCGGTTTACCCGAGAAGAACCGTGGCACGACGATGTCTCATTCGGCGTTTTGGCGCTCGATTAACGGCGACGCGATCCCCGGCGCTTAATAATGTTGCAAATGCCGGCATTTCTTTCTATTCTTCAATATTGTGTGGTGGGGCGGCATTGGCGTGACGCCGAGCCCTGGTGCAGGTGCACCGATAGACAGCGGGTGCGAGGGAATTGCCGTGACGGTTGAAGTCGTTCAATTGCCCCGGGGTGGGGTGCTGCTCAAGACGGCCGATGGGCCGATCCAGATTGGTGCTACCCCCGAAACGATCAAAGACACCCTCGGGTTGATCGGCGAGGTCCCCGAATATTACCTGTTACCGAACCACCTGTTCTCGCCCGAACGCGGCATCTCCCAGGCCGACATCGAGTTTCCGGCGTATTACAATTTCTTTCTCAAGAAACGCAAACTCAAGGTTCTCGGGCTGCCGCACCAGATCGAGCTGATGCGCGGGGTTTTGCGCGAAGCCCTGTTGGGTCCGCGCGAACTCAATCTGCGCCAGGAGTTCCCGCTCGACGTCAACCGCGATGTCATCCCCAACCTGCATGCCGAGATGGGTTTCCTGCGGCCGACACGGGCTGACGGCCGCACCATGGAGGTCGACGACTTTGTCGACTTCATTCCCTGGACCGAAAAGACCCCGGTGACGTTCGGGCGATACCAGGTGTTGCGCACGCCGCGGGCGACGGTGCAACTCGTCGAAGCCGATCAGGTGGTGACCGAGCAGCCGGTCGAAGTGCCGTTCCCACCGGTCGAGGTGCGCCAGGCGCGCGAGAAACCGTTCGAACCGCCGTTGTTCGGCGTGACCACGATCGGGTCCGGGCACGGGTTCGACCCCAGCGAGATGACCTCGGGGCTGATCGTCTGGGTCAACCGCCGCGGCATCCTCATCGATCCGCCGGTCGAGTCGACGCGTTGGCTGAAATCGATGGACATCAACCCGCAGCTCATCGATTGCTGCATCTTGACGCACTGCCATGCCGATCACGATTCCGGCATTCTGCAAAAGGTTCTCGAAGAAAAGAAGATCAACCTCTACACCTCCGAGACGATCATGGGCAGTTTCGTGCGCAAATACCAGGCACTGTCTGGTTTGCCGCACCGCTCATTCATGGGCCTGTTCAATTTTCATGCGGTGACGCTCGGCGTGCCGATTCGCATTCAGGGTGGCGAATTTCGCTTCTTCTATACGCTGCATTCGATCCCGACCATCGGCTTCGAAGTGTATTTTCAAGGCAAGAGTTTCGTCTATTCGTCTGATTCGCTCTACGACCCGGCGACGGTACAAAAGCTGTTTCAGAAGGGCATCATCAACAGATATCGTCTCATTGAACTGATCAATTTTCCGTGGCACCATTCATTGATCTTCCATGAGGCCGGCATTCCGCCGATCCACACGCCGATCACCAATCTTGTTGAATTGCCCGAGCCGGTCAAAGAGCGGTTGCGGTTGATCCATGTTTCCGAGAAGTCGATCCCGCCCTCGTCGCGTCTGAAAAAAGCGCTTGCCGGTATCGACGACACCATTGCCATTCCGGTCACGCCGCCGCCGAGCAACGAGGCGCTCGAGTATCTCGATGTGCTCAACCACGTCGATCTGTTCTCTGAGCTGCCGATCAGCAAGGCCCGCGAGTTTCTCACGCTGGTGCGGGTGCAGCAGTTCATGCCCGGTGAGAAGATCATCCGCAAGGGCACGCCCGGCGACCGGTTCTACATGATCGTCTCGGGGCGCGCGGCGATCGTCGTTGACGGGCAGTCGATCAAGGTCTACAGCAACAACGACTACTTCGGTGAGACCTCGATGATTCTCAATACGCCGCGCAACGCCGATGTCGTCGCCGAGACCGAGTTGAAGGCGCTGGCCATGGAGAAATACGATTTTCTGTATTTCATCCGCGGCACCGAGATTGCGCGGCGCATGAAGATCATTGCCGAGAACCGCCAGTACGACACCTGGGGCCTGTTCGATGTGTCGCTGCAGATGAAGGGGTTATCGCCGACGCAGCGCACCCAACTGCAGGGAATCATGACCCTGATCGAGTACCCCGCCGGCGCCACGATCGCGCGCCAGGGGTCCGAGCAAGACTGCTTCTTTCTGGTCGAGCGCGGCACCGTCGAACTGCAACGCCAGGGCAAAGTGATCGGCACCGCGCAACGAGGCAGTTTTCTGGGCACCATTCACTCGTCGCTGCGGCGCGATCGCCATCGCGTCTCACTGGTGGCGCGCGACAACGTAATGCTGTTCGGCATCGACGTGCTCGATTTCTACCGCTTCCTCGAACGCAATCCCGGCGTCTTCCTCATTTTCAAGAAGGCCCGGTTGCGTGATTTGCTGATCAACGACGAGGCGGCGAAGTAGCGGGCGGCCACGCCCGATCTGGTCATCGAAGGCCAGACAACGTGGTGGACTCACGGCGTGTGCGCCGGCACTGACGTAAGTCAGATGGAATACAACGTATGTATCGCCTTGCCCAGGCGCGCCAGACCTTCTGACAGTGCCGGTTCGGGCAGGCAGCCGAAAGCCAGGCGCAGCGCACGCTCCTGGCCCGAGCCGAAGACGTCGCCGGGGATGAGCACGATGTCGTGCTCGGCCAGCAGGCGCAGCGCCGCCGTCCGCCCCGGGTTCGCCGTCGTCGGCGCGATATCGGCGGGCAGTTCGAGCCAGGCGAAGTAGGCGCCGTCGGCGACGACGCGCCACGGGGCGAGGCGCGGAGCAAAACGGCGGACCGTTTCTTGCCTTTGACGCAGCTCGGCGACGCGCTCGTCGAGCCACGCCCAGGCGGTGTCGAGACAGGCGAGGGTCAGCAGTTGGCCGGCGTGCGGCGCGCAGATCACCGACGTGTCATGTGCCTTGAGCGCCGCCTCGATCAACGTCGGTGCTGCGGTCAGATAGCCCACGCGCCAGCCGGTGAGCGAGAACGTTTTCGAGAAGCTGCCGAGGGTGATGACCTGCTGCGCATCGGGAGCGACTGCCGCGGGGGAACAATGCCCCAACGCCAGGTCGGGAAAAAACGCATAGGTCTCGTCGACGATGAGATAGACGCCGAGTTCATGCAGGCCTGCGGTCAGTTCGCGCAGAGCATTGGGATCAGCGGTGACGCCGGTCGGGTTGTTTGGCGTGACCAGGGTGAGCGCCCGCAACCGTTGGCGCCGTGCGACCTCGAGGACCCGGGGGACAGCGAGGGCGAAGCGGTCGGCCGCGCGCAGCGGAATCTCGACGACCTCGCCGCCGATCATGGTCACGGCCATGGCGTGGTTGAAGTAATACGGTGTCAATATACCCATGCGGTCGCCCGGGCCGATGACGGTCATGGCCGCAAGCAGATAGGCCTGGTTGGCGCCGGCGGTGATCAACATGCCGCGGTGCGGGTCGACC
>CAZADH010000169.1:0-13126 GCA_964483805.1 uncultured bacterium | reverse complement strand
ATACATTATACATCTATTCTGCGAGGCCGCCCGTCTACGCCCGGAGCGATGTGTAGGGGAGGTGCCGAATCCGGGGGAACCCCTCGATTTGACGTCGGCATCCGTCGGTCGCATAATCATGAAGTCGTCGTCATCCGTTCACTTCTCATGCATGCAGACTGGCGCTGGCAGTCGCGAAGGGCGACCGCGCCCAGACAACACCACCGCCAACCGGGAGGTCGTCTTGCCCGAGCAACCGCTCGAGACCCTGCTGACCCTCGAACCCCGCCCCGGGTCACCCGCAACTCCGAGGGGGCATTGCTGCCGCTGCACGACGGGCGGCTGGTTTTTGCCTACACCTGCTTCACCGGCGGCTCGGCCGACAACTCGACCGCCCACATTGCCGCCTGCTTCACCACTGGCCCCGACCGTCACCGTTTCGGCGACGACCGCGTGCTCATCGCCCGGGAGGGCGACGAAAACGTCATGTCGGTCAGCCTGCTGCGCCTGCCCGACGCCACGATTCTCGTTTTCTATCTGGTCAAGAACAGCCTCAACGACTGCCGCCTGTATGTGCGCCGCTCCGCCGACGAACTGGCCACCTTGTCCGACCGTGTGTGCGTCATCGCCAACCCCGGGTACTACGTGGTCAACAACGACCGCGCCATCCGCCTCGGGTCCGGGCGCCTCCTGGTGCCGGTGGCCCAGCACTTCGATCCGCAACGACAACCGGCCTGGACCCCCCGGGGACGCATCGCCTGCTTTCGTTCCGACGACGACGGCCGCACCTGGCAGGCCCCGGCAACCTGGGTCGAGGGACCACCCCAATCGCCGATGGGGTTGCAGGAACCCGGCGTCGTCGAACTCAAAGACGGCCGCATTCTCATGTGGGCGCGCACCGATCTCGGTCGTCAATACGAAGTATTGTCATCGGATGGTGGCCTCACCTGGGGCAAACTCCGCCCGGGCCCGATCGTATCGCCGCTCTCGTCGGCCTCGATCAAGCGTCTGCCGACCGACGACGGTGCACTTTTGTTGGTATACAACGACCACTCGGGGCGGGTGCCGTTCACGGCCGGCGGTCGCACTCCGCTGTGCACTGCGATTTCGACCGATGAGGCGCGGTCCTGGGACCACCTGCACGTGCTCGAGAACCGCCCCGACGGCTGCTTCTGCTATACTTCGATCGCCTGCCTGGGCGAATCCGTCATTCTTGGTTACTGCGCCGGCGACAGTGCCACCGGCGGCCTCAACCGCGTGAAACTGACCCGCGTCACCACGGCGTGGCTGCGGCACTGACCGCGCCGGACCCGCCGACTCAGCAGAAGATCGGCACCAAGGAGAGAATCATGGCCAACGACAAGAAATCCCCTTCCGCCCCGACCAGCACCAAAGACGGCACATCACGCGCCGAACCCGGACAGCAAAACCCGGCTTTGCACGGAGCGAGCGACCCGCTGCACCTGGCCGGACTGCTGATCGAGAACGAGCGGCTGATGGCGCAGTTCTACCGGTCGGCGGGCCGCCGATTCGGCGACCTGGCCGAAGCGTTCGAGATTCTTGCCGGCGAAGAGGATGCGCATGCCAAGGTCATCGAGCGGATTCGCACGCAGATCGAGCAAGCGCCCCAACGGTTCGGCGCCGGCCGCATCAGCGCCACCACCCTCATGCAGGTGGCCGACGACCTGCGCAGCCTGATTCGCGATGTCGACGAAGACCGCATCGACAGCCGCTATGCGCTCACCCGCGTGACCTCCCTCGAGGGCGCCCTGGCCGAACGCCGCCTCGGCGAAACCCTGACCGCCGACGACCCGGCGTTGCTTGCGCCCCTGCACGCCATCGCCGAGGGATTCAACCGCCATGCTTTGCGGTTGCGCGAGATCCACGAAGCCGTCTTCGGCCCCACGGGCCCGTTGCGCACCTACGCCCAGAGCAAAGACCGCCGCTGATCGCCAGGCCGCCATGGTATACTCGGCACCATCATGAGCAATATCGACCTGCAAGTCCTCGAACAGAAGATCTTTGCCATCGCTCCGCAGATCTCGCCCGACCAGGCCGAGAAGATCGCCAACGAAAACCGCTTCAATGCGTTCGGCATGATCAGCAAACTGCTGTATCGCCCGCAAGAGAACGACATTCTCATGATCTATGCCGAGACGCGTTACGAGCCGTTCTGGCATGTCTCGTGCCGCACCAGCATCGAGTTCACCCGCCAACGCGATTACGAGATCAAACTCGACCGCAATGTCACCGAGGTGACCCTCGCCGGCACGGTGTTTCCGGCCACCAACAACACCCTGCGCCTCGCCGGGGTCGAGAAGTGTGTCGACAAGGGGTGGCACGAGCAGTTCATTGATGCGCACAGCGGCAAGAAGCAAGACATGGCCAAGCACATCGCTGTCGCCCGCAGCGAACTGCAGCAAACCGAAGAACTCATGGTCGGCGAACAGATCGTCGTGCCGGCCAAGATCAAGGCCTCGATCGTGCTGCGTGAACTGCTCGCCGGTATCATGAAACCGGTGCAGGGCGACGAAATCGTCGGCGAATCGTTTGTTGTCGAGACCCTCAATCTGTATTTCCGGCCCATCTATGCTTTCGAATACCAATGGACAACGCAAGACAAGACGGCGGTGTGTGAAGTCGATGCCGTCACCGGCGACTGGGTGTGGGGGCGCGCCGTCAGAGAGAAGATGGGCGAGATCTTCTCGGAAGACACCCTCTTCGAGATCGGCGGCGAGACGCTGGGTCTCGTGGTCCCCGGCGGCAACCTGGCGGTCAAACTGGCCCGTGCCGCTCTCAAGGGAAAGTAGTTCCTTGTATTTATACTAGCCATATTTTGGCAACATACCAGCGAAAGGACCACCATGTCCGAGTCAGCCCACGACACCCCTGAGATCGCGGCCTTGCGCGCCGAGATCAAAGCCAACCCGAACGACGCCATGGCCCACAACAACCTCGGCGTGGCCCTGGCCGAGGCCGGCCGGTTCGCCGATGCGGTGGCTGCCTGCGAGACCGCGGCGCGGCTCGACCCGGGCATGGCCGAGATTCACGCGAATCTTGGCGGCATTCATACCGAATGCGGCCGCTTCGACGAAGCGATCGCCGCGTTCCAGCGGGCCCTGACCCTGCAGCCGCGCGACGCCGACGTCCTGGTGGCGCTGGGTGATGTCTGGTTCCGCCGTGGTGCCTTCGACGAGGCGGCCGGTGCCTATCGCGATGCCTTGCGGCACCGCCCAGACTTTGGCGGTGCGTATTTCGCGTTCGGCAGTGCCATGTTCAAGCTCGGCAATTGGGATGAAGCGATCGCGGCCTTCGCCGAGGCGATCCGCCTCGAGCCCGACGTCGGCGCCTACCATTGCAGCCTCGGGTTGACCCTGACCCGCCTGGGCAAGCTGGGTCAGGCCGCAGATGCGGTTCGCCGCGCCATTGTCCTCGATCCGCACGACACCGCGGCCCGCCATCAACTGGGCGAGATTCTGCTCCTCGAAAACGACCTGGCCGGGGCCCGCGAGCAACACCGGGCCCTCGAGAGCCTCGACCCAAAACTGGCGGCGCGATTGCTCGATCTGCTCGACCGCCTGCCGACGCAGGGTCCGGCACCGGCGCGCACTGCGCCTGCGGGTGAGCGCCATCCGCGCACCGACGCCCGAAAAACGCCCCCCAAGGCCAACCGCCCCGGCAACGCCAAAGGTGGCCCGAAGAGCGGCTCCACCAAGCCCCGCCCCCGCCCACCCAAGCGCTGAGCGCGCGGTCTCGCGGTGGTGGCAACGCCCGCGCAACCCGAACCGGTCGGCACAGCACGCATCATCAGCGCCAGTCGGCGCACCGATCTGCCGGCATTTCACGTGCCGTGGTTCATGGCCCGCGTTGCCGCCGGCTTCTGCCACTGGCTCAATCCGTTTGGGGGCCGCGTCCAGCGTGTCGATCTGCGCCCCGAGGCGGTGGCGGCCTTCGTTTTCTGGACCCGTCTGCCGACCCCGCTGTTGCGCGTCTGGCCACAACTGCTCGACCGCGGCTACCGCGGCTGTTTTCAGTTCACGCTCAATGACTACCCACGCGAACTCGAACCGCATGCCCCCGATCTCGGCACGGCGCTGTCAGCATTCGCGCAGGCGAGCGAGACCGTCGGCCCATCGTTCATCGGCTGGCGCTACGATCCGATCGTGCTGACCGACACCTTGACCGCAGATGAGCACCGCCGCCGCTTCGCCACGCTTTGTCGACATCTCGCCGGCCAAACGACACGCTGCACCACCTCGTTCGTCGAGACCTACGGCAAGACCCGCCGCGCGCTGGCCAGAGTGGCGACACGCCACGGCATTCGGTTCATCACGCCCGGTCCCGACGAGCGACTGGCCCTCGCCCGCGACCTGGGCGACATCGCCCGGGCCCACGGCATCACACTGCACGCCTGTTGCAGCGCGGATTTGACGGCGGCCGGGCTGACCCCGGCCCACTGTGTCGACCGCTCCCTGATCGCGCAACTGCGACCAGACCTGCGTTTCACCGCGGCCAACCGACCGACGCGCCCCGGATGTGGCTGCCATGCATCGATCGACGTCGGTGCCTACGACACCTGCCGGTTCGGGTGTGCTTACTGTTATGCCGCCGGCCCACGCCAGGTGGCTGACGCTCCTTCGGCCGACGACGTTGCCGATTCACTGCTGGCCAGGCCCCCACGATTGCGCGGTGCGACACTGCCTTGACCTTGTCGCCACAGCGGTCGACCCGGACGGCCCGGTGGTGTAGAATTCTTCTGAGCATCGGCGAGCGCACCCTGGCCGTCGCGTCCGGCGGCCGTCAGTGAGAATACGTGTTATGACGGTAATAGAAGCCTCTGACCGACGGGCCACCGCCTGCAGAGCCAGTCGCACCCTGGCCTTGGCCTGCGGAGCTTTGTTGTTGCTGCCGGCGGCCTGGACCCTGCCGATCTTGCGTCTGTCGCGCTTCGGTGTCGTTCATGAAACCGGCATCTGGAGCGGTTGTGTCGATCTCTACGCCGAGGGCCACTGGCTGCTGGCCACCATCGTCGGCCTGTGTTCGATCGTGGTGCCAACGGCGAAACTGCTCGTGTTGGCGCGCCTGTGCCTGACCGCATCCGCTCCGGACCCCACGGCAAACGCGACCTGCGAACTCTGGTTCGCCCGACTCGGACGGTGGGGCACTCTCGATGTATTGCTGGTTGCAATACTTGTCGCCAGCGTTAAACTGGGCGATCTCGTCGAGATCTCCCCCGGGCCTGGCGCGGTCGTCTTCGCCGTCGCCATTGGCCTGTCGCTGCTGGCCACGGCTTCGTTCGCTCCCCACGGCACGCACGACGTCGCCGACGCCGCGGAGGTGTCCCGATGAGCAACCCACCGCCCGCCCCGAACCCGGAGCGCGGGACTACGATGGCCCCCCAACCACCGATCCCGAGCGAACCTGCGAGCCAGGGCCCACGACCAACCCCGCGGGTTCTGCCCGGCACCGCGCTGCCGCTGACCTGGCACTGGCTCATCCCGGTGGTGTGCGCCTTGTTTCTCGGGGCATTGCTGGCCGAGGGCTGGTGGCGATCCGGCCCGCTGATCACCGTGCGTTTCAGCGATGGGCACGGTCTCAAGGCCCAGGATCCGGTCAAGCACCGCGGCATCATCATCGGCACCGTGCGCACCGTCGTTCTCGCCCCCGACCTCGACGGGGTGATCGTCACCGCTTCGCTGCAACCGGAAGCCGCGGCCCTGACCCGGACCGGCAGCCGCTTTTTCGTGGTGCGCCCCCAGGTCGGGCTGTATGGCGTGCACGGTCTCGACACCGTCATCGGCACCCGCTACCTCGCAGTTCTGCCGGGCGATGGCCCACCGTGCCGGGAGTTTCGTGGTCTCGACGAACCGCCGGCCCGCCAGATCGTCGCCTCGGGCAGCCTCGAGATCGTTCTGGTCGGCGGGCGCCGCGGCAGTGTCCGGCCCGGCACCCCGATCCTGTTTCGCCAGATCGCCGTCGGGACGGTGCAGAGCGTCGCCTTGACCGCCGACGCGATCGGCGTCGAGATGCGCGCCGTCATCGATCCCCCCTATGTGAAGCTGGTACGCACCAACTCGCGCTTCTGGAACGCGGGCGGCATCGACATCAACCTGGGCCTGTTGCGCGGCCTCGACATCGACATCGAGTCCATTCAATCGGTGCTCGCCGGCGGGATCGTCATGGCCACCCCCGACGGCGCCGGGCCGCTCGCCGCCAACGGTCACCGGTTCGAACTCGCCGACCGCGCCGACCGCGACGCGAACCGCTGGGCCCCGGCGCTTCCGGTCGACACCGACATCGACAGGTCGTCTCGCGGGCCGTCGCCCCGGGGGCCGTCGCCCCGGGGGCCGTCGCCCCGGGGGCCGACGCCCCGGGGGTCGACCGAGGCTCACCCGGCTGCCGCCGACGTGGCCGCCGTGGTCCGCCCGGTGCGGGTAGTCTGCCGAACCACCGAGCAACGTTGGGGCGGCTTCTGGCAAACGGAGCGGACGCGCAGCGGTTGGGGTGTTCCGCTGCCATCGGGGCTGTTGGTGCCGATCGATCTGATCGGCCGCACGCGCGCGGCTCCGGTTGGCGCCGACGCGGCGACGGTCGTGCTCATCGCGGGTCGCGTCTGCCCGGGCCCGGTTCTCGCCTCGGCAACGACGCTGGCGTCGGGAACCTTCGCTCTGCTGCCGGCGCCCACCTGGGCCGAGCCGGCCACCGTGCCGACGGTCGCCCCCGAACAGTGGCGCCGGACCCACGTACCCGAGGAGGCCCAGGTGTTCACCCCCGACGATCACGCCCCACTGCCGCTGACGGTTGCGCGCATGACCGGCGACGGCGACCGGTGGCGACTCGACGCGACCCTGCGCATCCCGCCGTCCCACCATGGGGCTCCGGTCTGGTCGGCCGGCGACGGCCGCCTCATCGGCGTGCTCGTGGGCAACGACGGCGGTCGGTGGGCGGTGGCGCCGCTCGCCGGCTTGTCGGACTTACCGTGACATGCATATTGATGCCATATTGACATTGTAATGCTCAACCACCCCCTGACCTTGCGGGCCCGGATCAGCGGCATGCTGTTTCTCGTCGCCGTCGCCAGCGTCTCGTTCCTTGGCCTGTTCGGGGTCTCCACCATCGCCGGCCTCAGCGAAGAGATGATCCAGGAACCCGTGCGCGCCGACCTGCGCCATGTTGCCGAGCGGATGCGTCAACAACTCGACGAGCGCATACACGATGTTCTGTCCCTGGCCGACGCCACCTTTCTGCACCTCGCCATCGCCGATCCCGGCCCCAACGACGCCGAGACCGGACTGCCGACGCCGCTGGGCGTCGCCCTGCTCGAGCGGCGCCTGCGCACGCTCCTCGAGAACGACCACCGCTACCTCGCCGGTGAGTTCATCGATCTCGATCTCCACTTCGGTCTTCGCATCGATCGACGCGGCGGCCGTCTCGCCGTCGCCTCGACCACCTTCGCCGACACCGCAGCGGTCACGAACCACCTCGCCACGATCGGCACCTGGAGCACCCCCCTGTTCGTGTCCGACGTCCGACTCGACGGGCGCTGGCACGGTCCGGCCACCAGCCCGGCCCTCGTTTTCACCGTCGGTGCGCGCTTCACCGACCGCCGCGGCAACCCACGTGCGTTTGTGGTGGCCACCATCGATGCCACGCCTCTCTTTCATCAGATCGAGTTGCTGTACACCCGTGAAGGCGCTGCTTTCATGTGCGATCGAGCCGGCCGCTACCTGCACCACAGCGATTTCGCCCGCGAGTGGGCGGTCACCGAGACGGGCAACCCGCCACGCACCTGGGGCCACGACTACGCCACGGCACTTCCACTCGGAGCACGCACCGGAACCCTGCCGTTGCCCGGCGGCAATCTGCTCCTGTTCGAGTCGATTGAGCGCCCGGAAGGGGGCGGCCCGTTGTGGTTGGTGGCGCGCGAACTGCCATACTCCGTATTGCATGCGCCGATCGCACGCTGGCAGTGGGTCACCGTCGGCGTCGGCCTGGTGGCCATTGTCGGCGCCTGGCTTCTCACCCTGCCGCTCGCCACCTGGCTGACCCATCCTCTGCGCGAAATCGTGGCGGCGACCCGGTCCTTGCGCGACGGCCGGTTCACGCCACCGGTGGTGGTTCACGCCAACGACGAGGTCGGCCAACTGACCGAGGCATTCAACGAAATGGCCGAGGGGCTGGCTTTGTCGCGGGCACAGGCCGCCCGCCTGCTTACCGAGATCGATGCGGCACGACAACGGTTGCAAGGGGTGATCGACAATGCGCCGCTCGCCGTGTTTGCCTGCGATCCGAGCGGGTGCCTCACCCTGGTCGAGGGCCGCGGTTTGCACGGCCTGGGGCTGACCCGTGACCGTCAGGGACATCCACTCGAGGAATTGCGCACCGATCATGCGCAACTGGTCGCCGGCCTGGAGGGCTCGTTGCGAGGCGAGCGCAGCGAGAGCAGACTCGAATACGACCTTTCCAGTTTCGACGCCCATTTCAGCCCGGCCCTGAGCGACGGGCGACCGGCAGGCGCGATCGCCATCATCGTCGATGTCACCGAGCGCCGACGCCTCGAACGCCTGCAGACCGAGCAAACGCAGATTCTCGAAAAACTCGCGCGCGGCGGAGATTTGCGCGAGGTCCTCGACGCCCTGCTGTTGCTGGTTGAACGGCAGATGCCGGGCGCGTTCGGATTGGTCATGCTGGTCGATTCCCACGGACAGGTGCTCTTCCCCGCCGCCGCCCCACGTCTGCCGCATCACTTCGTCACGGCCCTGGCCGAAGGCGTGCCGATCGATCCGCATGCCGGGGCCAACGGGAACGCCGCCTATCACCGACGCGCGGTCATGGTCCCCGATATCGCCGTCGATGGCCCATGCCTGGTTCTCGGGCGAATCGCACTCGGCCACGGGCTCCGTGCATGTTGGGCTTCACCGGTGCTCGGCCATGACGACCGTCTGCTGGGCACTCTCGCCGTCTACTGGCCGGAAGCTCGCAAGCCGCAGAGTGTCGAGATGGCCCTGCTCCAGACCACGGCGCACGTCATCGGCATCGCGGTCACCCAGCGACTGCGCGAGGAGGAGATGGCCCGCAGCAACGATGATCTGCTGGCCCTGCACGCGTTGAGTGTCACCATCGGTTCGACCCTCGATCTGACCCAGATTCTCGACACCCTGCTCGACATTGCCGTGCAACGCCTGGTCGACCGCGGCGTGCGCCCCCTCGTGCAGATCGACACGGTCGTCGCCCCGATGCCGAGCCCGGCCCGGCGACCGGAGGTGTTCGTGACCGTGCTGCTCACCAACCCGGGCAGCGCGACCCTGCAAGCCGTTGCCGCGGCCGGGACCATGCAGGGCCGGCTCCCGACCACCCTGCGCGTCCAGGCCGGGCAGGGAGCGGCCGGCTGGGTGCTCCAACGCGGCCGCACCCTGCATCTGGCCGATGCGCGGAACTTCCCGGTCTTCCTCAGCGCCAACGACCCGGGGCGAAGCCAGATTGCCTCGTATCTCGGCCTGCCCTTGCTGACGATCGGTGGCACCATCGGGGTCCTCGATCTCACGTCCGACCAACCCAACGTCATCACCAGCGACGAGGTCGTCTTCTTCCAAACGTTGGCAAGCGGCCTGGGCGCATTCATCGACAACGCCCGCGTCCATGGCGAGATCCGGCAGCGCGCCCGCCAACTGGCCGGCGACATTGAAATACAAAAGCAATACGCAGAAAACGTACTGCGCAGCATCACCGACGGCGTATCCACGGTCGACACCGAGTTCCGCATCGTCTCCTGGAACCGCGGCGCCGAGACGATCACCGGCCGGCCCGCCGCCGAGGTCATCGGCCGCCGCTGCTGCGAAGCGCTCGGTCGCGGCGGCGGCGATCCGACCCAGCTCGACTGCACCAGTTGCGTGTTCCACCAGGTGCAGCAGACCCGCACCGCGGCCCCGGCGCGCGAGATCCAGGCCCGGCACCGCGACGGCCAACCGCTGCTGCTGGCCGTTGCCAGCGCGCCGCTGCAAGACGAGCGCGGCACCGCCATCGGCGCCGTCCAGGTGTTCCGCGACGTTTCGCGCGAACGCGCCCTGCTCGAGAATGTCCAACGCGCCAACCAGGCGAAAAGCGCTTTCATCGCCAACATGTCCCACGAGATCCGCACCCCGCTCAACGCTGTGCTCGGATTCGCCCAACTGCTCGAACACGACGCCGTGCTGAATGCGACCCAGCGCTCCCATGCCGAAATGATCAACCGCGCCGGTCAGTATCTGTTGGAACTGATCAACGGCCTGTTGGAGATCTCGAAGATCGAAGCCGGCCGGGTGACGGTGCAACGCGAACCGTTCGTTCTGCCCGGCCTGCTCACCGATGTCGAGATGATGTTCCGCCCCCGCATCGAGGCCCGGCAACTCAGCTTTATTGTGGAACGCGGCCCGGATCTGCCCGCCCAGATCGTCACCGACAAGGCCAAGGTCCGCCAGATCCTGATCAACCTGATCGGCAATGCGGTCAAGTTCACGACGCGGGGCAGCATCACCCTCCGGGTCGAGGTCCAGCGCCACGACGCCACCGACTGGCTTGCCCTGGCGGTCGCCGACACCGGCCCCGGCATCGCCGAGGACGAGATGGGCCATCTGTTCAACTACTTCGAGCAGACCTCCATCGGCCGCCAGGTCGGGGGCGGCACTGGGCTCGGCCTGGCAATATGTCGTGAATATGTCGTATTGCTAGGTGGCACGATCGAGGCCCACAGCCGCCTCGGCGCCGGCAGCACTTTCTCGCTGCGACTGCCAATCGCCATTCCGCCCAGCGCGGCCCACGCCGACACCCATGATCCCGGCACCCGGCCCCAGCGCATCCTGCCGCGCCTCGCCCCGGGCCATCGCGAGGTGCGCGCCCTGATCGTCGACGACAACGAAGTCAACCGCCAGGTTCTCACGCTCATGCTGCGAGACGCCGGGTTCACCACCCGTGAGGCCGCCGATGGCCAGGCGGCGATCGACATCAACCGCGACTGGCACCCGCAGGTCATCCTCATGGACATGCGCATGCCCCTCGTCGATGGCCACACGGCCATTCGCACGATCCGGCAGCACCCGGGCCCGTCGCGCCCGGTGATCGTGGGGGTGTCGGCCAGCGCTTTCGAGGAGAATCGCCAGCAGGTACTGACCGCCGGCGCCGATGCCTTCCTGAGCAAGCCGATTCGCGGCAACGACCTGTTTTCCCTGTTGCAGAAGCATCTGGATATCCGGTTTGTGTCGGAGCGCGCGCCCGCCGAAGACGCATCTGCGCCCGCCCCCACACCGTGCGACATCGACCCGGCACGCCTGGCGGCGCTGCCTCCGGACCTGGTGCGCGGGCTGCGCGAGGCCATCGTTCACGCCGACCTCGACCGTGCGCTCGAACTGCTGCGCGCCCTCGCGTCGCACGATCCCCAGACCGCAGAGGCGATGCGTCGCCTCGTCGAATCATTTGCCTACGAGCGACTGCTCGAACTCCTGCGTCACGAGGTGAGATCATGAACCGCCCCACCCCACCTTCGTCCGCCAACGGCAAGCGCCAAACCGAGATTCTCGTGGTTGACGACGCCCCCGCCAATCTGCAACTGCTGGCGGCCATGCTCAAGGAACGGGGGTTCAAGCCCCGACCCGTCCCGAGCGGCAGCCTGGCCCTGCAAGCCGCGCGCAGTTCGCCACCCGACCTCGTCCTTCTCGACATCAACATGCCCGACATGAACGGTTATGAGGTGTGTGAGCAGTTCAAGGCCGACGCAACCCTCGCCGACATCCCGATTCTGTTCGTCAGCGCCATGCATGAAACCATCGACAAGGTCAGGGCCTTCGGGGTCGGCGGCGTCGACTACGTCACCAAGCCGTTTCAGTTCGAGGAGGTCGAGGCCCGGGTCCGCGCCCACCTCGAGATCGCCCGCCAACGCCGCGAACTGGCCGAATCGTACACCCGCCTGCGCGAACTGGAAGAGCTGCGCGACACCCTGGTCCACATGATCGTGCACGACATCCGCAACGGGCTCAATTCGGTGCGCGGCTATCTCGAACTGCTGCACCACCGCATCGACGCGCACCTCGACGACAAAGGGCAGCAGTATTTCGATCTCGCGTTCAGTCAGACCGTCATGGCCATCGAACTGAGCAGCGGCATCCTCGATGTGTCCCGTCTCGAGTCAGGGCAGATGCAGGCCAATTGCGCGATCGTCGATGTCGGTCCGCTGATCGGCGATGCGCTGCAAACCCTCGGCCTGTTCTCCGGTCTGCACCACCTCACCTGGACCCCGCCGCCAACTCCCCTGTGCGCTCGGTGTGATGCCGAACTGGTCCGTCGGGTCCTGGCGAACCTGCTGATCAATGCCGTCAAGTTCACCCCGCGCGGGGGCGACATTGCCGTACGCGCCAGCGCAGATGCAGAGATGGTGCGCGTCGAGGTCACCGATTCGGGCCCGGGAATCCGCCCGGACGACCAGGCGCGCATCTTCGACAAGTACGTTCAGGCCACCGGGGGACGTCGCCCCCACTCGACCGGGCTCGGCCTGACCTTCTGCCGCCTCGCCCTCGCCGCGCAACAGGGTGCCATTGGTGTGATCAGCGACGGCACCCGCGGCAGCACGTTCTGGTTCACCCTGCCGCGCGCTTCCTGAACCGCGCCGGCGACACCGGCCGCTCCCCGCGGTTATTGCATTGACGGTCGGCATGCGGATCTGGTATAAGCATGCAATACAATGCGGCACGTTCTCGTGCATTACGCGAACGGTGATCGGCATGCACCCCCGGGTTGGGTTATCCAGTAGCGAGTAGCCATCACGGGACTATGAACAACAACGAAGCTTCGGTTGGTTTGATCCCTATTCTGGCGCAGGTGGGTACCGGCGCGGCTTGTCGCACGGCCGACACGTTCTATTTCAACCGCCGCGTCGAGGAACTGACCGGTTACTCGGCGGCCGAGATCCGCAGCGTCGACCAGTGGTTCACGACCCTGCACGGCAAATGCGCCCCGGCCATCCGGGCGCATTACGAGAAACAACGCGAACAGGGCGGCACCACGCCAACCATCGTGCCGATCTGGCGCAAAGACCAGTCCCTCGTCTTCGCCGAGATTTCCGCGGCCTGCCAGGGCACCCACGAGATCTGGTTTGTCCACGACGTCACCGCCCGCATCG
>CAZADH010000168.1:322-13325 GCA_964483805.1 uncultured bacterium | reverse complement strand
TCTTGATTCCCTCAAACCGTTAGGTTTGGGGGAATCGCCCTTTAACCCGAGTATTCACTTTGTATTTTTTGGCCGCCCATCTGAAACCAGGAACACCGAGACTCGCCAAACACAGACAAATCGATCCCGCTCTTCGCGCATGAGGCACAGTTTGAAAAGGCCTGGCGGTTGTGGGATCATCAGCGCATGCAAACGCGAGATTCATTGCGAAACGTGCATTTTGTCCTGATCGCCGCCCCGGCCCTGCTGTTGGCTTTCATCTTTCGTTTCGTCGGTGCGCGCCCCCCGTATTTCTTCGGACCATCGCCGTTTTTCATCGCCGGCATCGTCTGTGCCGCTCTGGCGCTTTTCGCCTGGGGGCTGCGCCGACAGCAAATCGAGTGGGTCGCGGCCCATGTCTCGGCACTGTTCACCTGTTACGGCTTCATGGAAATCGTCTTCGCCACGGTGATCCTGCAAATCCCGCTGCCTGATGCCACCTCGGCCTGGCGACCGTTCGGTGAGCAGGTCAACGGTTACTGGATCGATCGCAGCTACCAGTATATTGCTATTGTATTGCTGTTTTGGTGCGTTTCCTGGTTCTACAGCGAGGGCCGACCGCATTACCTCCGCATCGGCGATCTCGGCGCCACCACGCAGATTCTTGGGGGTCCTGAGCCGATGACCTGGCAACGGGTGCTCGGGCGCATTGGCGCTATGATCGTGGCGCTGGGCGCCGTTGGCGTGATTTTGCGGGGCCAACAGTCGATACCGGTCACAAACTGGAGCAAATTCGCCGGCATGGCGATCGGCGGATTCAACAATTCGCTGATCGAGGAGCTCGTCTTTCGCGGAATTCTACTGGCGTCCCTCGCCACGCGACTTTCTCCGTCGGCGGCCAACTGGTTTCAAGCGGCCCTGTTCTCGGTGATCCACTATTCGTGCATTCCGGAGTGGACGCTCGCCGCCGCCGGCCCCGAGATTGGTCGACTGGTGATGTATCTGGGCATCGGTTGGTTGCTCGGCCGCGCCACCCAGGATACCCGTGGCATTGGCGTTTCGACGATGCTCCACTTTTTGATCACCACCGCCATCTGGGCCAACGTCGCACTGGTCGTCAGATAGGTTTTGTCAGTCGACGGTCCCGTGATCCGGGCAGACCACCACGCCGTCGTCCGGACCGGGTGCGGCTTCACCCACCGTGACGTCTTGATCGAGCCTGGGACCACCGCCGCTGCCAAACTTGGGCGCAAGTCGGTATGCGTTGCCAGCACCCGGTGAAAGCGGGCAGGTCGGCGGGGTCTTCAGATACTGACTGCGGACCAACTTCGGAATGGGCGCAGGTTGGGGCGAGAACGAAATCGTGCGCGGCCAGTCGAGGTTGTATTGCTCGATCGCCGACATGATCACGCGCATGTTCGCGTAGCACGCTCGCTCGCGGGCCTGAATGCGCGCGCCGGTGAATCCGGGGCGAATCAGGGCGAACAGGAAGAGTCCCAGGAACACCAGACAACCCACCCGAAAGAAGTTCGAGAACGTGAGAATCTCGAAGTCGTCTTTGTGGCGCTGCGGTGGCTCGATTTCGGGTTCAATGCGGTTTTCGTCGATTGACACTGGCGGTTCCTCTGATCAACGGGTCGATGCGGTCGTTGTCACAGTCGTTATGTTATCATGCCGGAAACCTCTTTTTCGACACATCAGCGTGGTTGATCCGCGCGACACACGATCTACGACCGTCAATCCGCAGCGACTTGTTGAGGCAGATTACGATGATAGCGCAAGCGACCCCGTCGCTCTCTGGACCCCTCTCGTCGCTTGTCTCAGTCATCGATGCCGGCGATCCGCAAGCGCTGCCACGCCTGTTCGATGCGCTGTCCGAGACCGACCGGGCGTTGCTTCCCGAGGCACTCGAACCGCGGTTGCGCCACGCCGACCCGCAGATCCGCTCGCGCGCGATCCGCGTTCTTGTGCGCCTGAGCCCGATTGAAGCACAGCGACGGTTTGACGCCATGCTCTTCTCGCCCGCGGCCGAGATTCGGTCGGCGGCGCTGGCGTTGGCCAACTTCCTGCCGTTTGCCACGATCGAACCGGCAGTCATGCGCATGCTGGCGACCGAATCCCGGTCCGAACTCCTGACGCAGGCGAGTTGGCTGCTGTTGTCAAATCCGCACCCGGACACCCCGCTGCAGTTATTTGACATCATCGAGGCCAGTGGTTCCGAGAAGCGAGCGTTGCTGCAAACCACGTTGTCGGGGGTGGTCCAGGCCCTGGTCGAGGCACAGCTCATCGCGCAGACGCACGGAGAGTTTGTCGCCGACCTCAAGCGCCGCATCATGGAACGACGCGGGCGGTCGATCATCGAGCGCTGCCGGACGCTCTGGCAATCGGCCGAGCAGAGTGACCGATTGCTGGCCGTACGCAAGCTCGGGGAGTTGATGCGCAGTGGATTGCGTGAAGCGCGGGTCTTGCTCGAATCGTGGCGCACCGCAGCCCGGGGAAACGAATTCGGGCCCATGATCGACGCGGCGCTGGCGGAGACAACGGAAGGAATCTGTGCTTTGCCCGCGCCGGGTCCCGCGCGTGTGACCTGGCTCGACCGGATTGACGCGGACGCGTGGAGCAGCCACCGTGCCGTGTTGTTGCCGGCCTTTGCCAGCGCGTCGATTGCAGAACAGGCCGCGCTCCTGCGCGCAGCGGCAAGGTTTGGCGATGCCGATCTCTTGCCCTCGGCGCAAACCGTGGTCGAGAACCTGGCCAACCGACGCGGCCCCGGCACCGAAGCCACGGAACTGTGGATGGCCGCGTTCGACCTGCTGAGTGAACGAGCCCCTGAGGTTGCACTTGCCGTGGTTCCCGCCCGACTCGAGGCCTTGCCCGCCGAGATGGTCGTGACCATCGTGCGCGGCGTCGCCCACCACGACAAACAGAAAGCGCTCGCCATCGTCGGACAACTGCTGCACGCCCCGGCGCCGGTGCAACGCACCACCGGCCTGCTTGCCGCCGGCCAGATCGATTTCATCGCAACCCAGGAGTTGCTGCTGCGCGTGTTGCGCCGCGAGCAGGATGGCGAAGTGTTGCGACACCTTGCCGACCTGTTGGCCGCGAATCTTGGTGACGGGTTGCGCGACCGGTTGGCGGCACTGGCGCCGACCGTGGGACCGGCGGCGCGAAAGGTGATCGCCAACCTTACCGGGGCGCCGCCACCATCGGCAACGCCCTCCGCGGTCACCCCAGCGAGTCAACCGGGACCGGACAACGACGCCGGGCCTGAACCGGGCCCAGACACCAGCGCCATTGCCGAGTTCTTCCGTGACTTCGATGACTGTCCGGCGGACGACGGCGCTTTGCGTTTCGCAGCTCTGCGGCGGATGCAGGCACAACCCGCCCCACCCGGCGCCGAGGCCGAGTTGGCGCGGCGTATCGCTGCGACAGCGGATCCGGCGGTGCGCCTGCATCTGCAGGTGATCGAACGGGCGACGCGCGAGAGTGTTGTACAACGTATGGATGCGACAGCGGCGACGCTGCGATTGCGCGAGTTATTGGCAGCACGAGACCGCGACGAGTGCGCCATCGCCATATTGCTCGAGTATTGCTCGCGCGAGGCCGGTCCCGCGGTGTGGGCGACGCTGCAAACGGCAGGATGGTCGACCTGGTCGACACCGCTGCTACCCTTTGTGCTGCGCCTCGCCAAGATGCACGGCGGGCCAGCCGACATCGGGAGTGTCGCCGATTGCGCCAGGCGTGACGACGCCCACATGCAGCTCGCGGCCATCGAAGCGCTCGAGCGGCTGGCACCCGAGATGTTGCGCGACGAACTGCTCGTCTCTCTGTTGGCCAGTCCCAGTCAGGGTTTGCGCTCGCGTGCCATCCGCGTCTTGTACAAGTTTGACGCCACGACGGCACTGGAACATTTCGCCGACGCCCTGCTCAATGGGGACGCGGCCTCGGCCCGCGCCGCCCTGTTCCACGCGCATTTTCTGCCGTTCGAGAAGATCGGTCCGCTTCTTCTGCAGTTCCTGAGTCGCACCAACGATGCGACGTTGCTCCAGCTCGCCGGTGCGTTGTTTCTGATCAACCCGACCCCCGAATCGCCGCTCCATCTGCTCGAGGCCATCGAGGCCAGCGGCGGGCAGCGGCGCGAGGTGTTTCGCCGCATCCTCGCCGGTGTCGTCGAGGCACTGGCCCAGAGTGGCCTCATCAACCAGACCGCCGCCGAGTTCGTCGCAGAATTGGGGCAGGTGGTGCAGCGCCGGCGCCACGCGCAGGAGTTCGCCCACTTGCAGGCAACGCTGAGTAGCAGCGACGTCGCGGTGCGCGGCGATGCAATCGCCCGGCTGACCGGTCTGGCCCAGGCCGGGCAGCCGGCGGCAGGCGATCTCTTGCAAACACAGCTTGCCCGCGAGACCAACGCGGAACTGCAGACCGTCCTGCTGCGAGTCTGCAATACATTGGCAATATCCATCGACGCGCCGGCAACCAAGGGTGGCGACCTGTTGACTTGCGAACGGGCCGACCGCTGTCGGCGTCTGACCACCATCGACGCCGAGGGGTTGGCCGCCGTGGGTCGACGCTATGAGGCGGTCTACAAGCAAGCCGACACCGAGGAACGCACCGCCTGGGTGCAGGCGTTTGCCCGCTGCGGCATCGACGGTGTCGGAGCCATTGCCCGCGAGGCGTTGGCCGATGCGGCTCCGGCCGTTGTCCTCGCCGGCATTGCCGCCCTCGATCGGCACGACCCCGACGCGCTCGCCGCGCATCTGCCCAAGTTGCTGCAACATGCGAACGACGGCGTGAAAGCCGCCGCGATCGCTGCCTTTGCCCGCATTGACAAGGCTGGGGCGTTGGCCCGCCTCGAACAGATGATGGGTTCACCGAAACCGGGACAGCAAGCCGCCGCGATCTTCGCGGCCGGACAACTCGATTTTCCGGCGGTGCGCGATCTGCTGGTCGCCACGCTGGTCCGCACGCCCCACGCCGAGAATGTGGCCCAGATCGCGGCCATTCTGCAACCGCGCAGTGATGATGCCCTGCTGCGCCAGATTGCCATCGCTGCCGAGGAAGCGAGCACGGAACGCCGGGCCGCGATCGAAACCCTGATCGGTGCCGCCGCGGCGACACTGGCCACCACGACCAACCGGGCCGCGACCGACGTCGTGGCCCAGGTCAAACAGGCGGTCGCGGCCGAGAAGACGCGGCAGGAGTCGCGACCATCTTACGCCGTCGCCAACGTCAACAAGGTGCGTGAGGCACGTCGGGCCCAGGGTGCCGTGGCAACCACAGCACGCCGCACGAGTTTTCAGGAATGGCTGCAGCGACCGACGGTCATGTTCGCGGCCACGGTGTTTGTCGTCTACCTGCTTGGACAGTTGTTCGCGCCCGCGAGCGAGCCCCAGGCGCCGGTTCCGGTGCGGCCCGCGGCGGCCCCGAAACCGGGCGTTCCCACGGTGCCGCCGGTGGGCATCGATGGTTCACGGACGATCCAGGGCGTCATCCAGCGGGTCGAGTTCGGGGCGGTCGTGGTCATCGGTGATCGCGAATCCGAACCGATCCTCGTGACCCACCCGGTGCCCACACCGGCGCCGTTCAAGGTCGGCGACCCGTTCCGCGCCCGAATCAAACCGATTCCGGGCAAGACCACGCCGGCGCGTGCCAGCCTGGTGCGCCTCTATTGACCCAACGACATGCACACCGATGACCATCCGATGACCGCCCACGCCCCAGCGAAACCACGACTCATGGCGCGAGGCCGGGACAAAGATGACCCACGTAGATTAGTCCTCCTTTGCAAAGCCCAGTGCATGCCAGACTTGGCCAACTGCGAACTTCGCGCGAAGAACAAACTCACCGTGCGTGATGACCTGGTTGCTCTGGGTGCGATGCAACGCACGTGATACAATAGCAATACGCGGCATATTGCCGACGCACGATTGGAGGCGGGATCATGAAACACTGGCACCTCGGGTTGGCCTTGGTATTGATGGTCATTCTGGCCGGGCCGGCGGCGCTGCCGTTGTCGGCGCAGGATGACGTCGAAGACGAAGTGTCGACCGCGGACAAGGGCGACGGCGGGACGGTCAATCAACCGACGACCGGCATGATTGCCGGGGTACCGAACACGCCCGAGTACAACGGCTGTGCTGCGGTGAGGGAGGGCCCCGACACCAAGTCGAAGGGCCTGGGTGGCCTGCCCAACGGCACGACTGTCGAGATCGGCGGCTACGACGGCAACTGGACGCTGATCACCAGCCCAACCAAGGGGTACGTCTGGACGACCCTGATCAAGGTCACCGGCAGCAAGCCGGTGCCCAAGAATGACATCGTCAACCTGCAAACGGCGGTGGTCAACGCGGCCCCCGAGCGAACGCTGAAGGGGATCACGAAACACAATCGCCCGCAGTTCATGCCCCGGGTATCGGGTCAGATCGAGGTTCCGTCACACGTTGTATTGCCGCCCACCGGAGCGGTCACGGCTTCGGCCACGGCCACGGGATCACCCTGACCGCCCGACCGGCATCATCGATGAAACCGCACGAAGCAGTGGGATGGCAGGGCCGCCCGGCATCGGGCCGACGGGGCTCCTTTCTGCTTGCAATCGTGGGTGTGCTGATCGTCATCCTGTTGCTGACGGTCAATTACATGCGGTACATGATGATGCAGTCGAAACTGAGCCACCGCCAGGGCAGCCAGCGGATGATGGCGAAAGTGGCGCATGCCCTCGCCACGTTGGCCACCCACAAACTCGCCTACGGCCCACTCTACGGCAACGACGCGCCGGTACCCGACGCCACCACCGATCTTGGCCGGCTGGTCAAGCACCTGCAACAACCGCTGGCGGCCATGCCGACCAGCGACGTCGGCGAACTGAGCCTGCAAGACCCCGCCAACTTCGATCTCACTGCCCTGGTCACGCCCTTGTGCGATCTGGGCCAGTTTTTTGACTTCAACGTCAGTTGGCGGGTGCGGAGAGCCGACTTTCAGCCGTGCGGCCCGTCGGCGGGCGGTTTTCATCGCGAGAAGCGTGGCACGGTGCACCTGACCGTCACCGTGAAATTCGGCAAAGCAGCCGACGGGTCCGACGCCATCACCGAGGAGTTTCATTACCTGGTGCGGACCAAGGTGACGGCGGCCCTGCTGCCGGTATTGTCGAAATTTACGTTGTATGTCGAGGATGCACAGAAAGGCCTGTCCGGGTCGTTCCCCGATGCGTTCGACTACAATGCCGTGCGCAACGACCGCCTGGGCAACCTGATGAACCCGACCCCGGCGAAACCGTTGCTGCTCAACAATGACGGCAAGGCCGATCCGCCACTGCCGATCGAGCGAACCTTCGATGGGCTCGTGGCCGGGCCGCGCGGGTTGATCTACCTGGGCGGTCCGCGCAACCTGGTGCTGAACACCGCCCGGGGCGTCGACACCAAGACGCCGGGGCCGCAGGGCAACTTTGGCGAGAGTTTTCAGCTCTACATGGATGCCGCGGGCAGCGGTTTCGTTGCCGAGCGGCCCGAAGCGCCGCCCCACATGTACGAACCGGGCGGGCGGGGTCTGGTGGTATCGGCCTGCGAACAGGGTATTTCCGATGATCCGCACACCAACAACCAGCAATGGTACGTGCCGATTGCGAGGTGGCCGGGCGTCGCCGCCGCGCGGCCGAGTTCGATATTTCGGTTGTATGGCAACGAACACTGCCATTCGCCCACCGTGGTGTTCGGCAACGTCAAGTCGGGCGTGCTGCTGATTCGCATGTTCATGTCGAATCCGACGCGGGCGCCGGCTCCCATCGCGGCGCGCCCGGTGCTGTATTGGGAGTCGCCCGTGTCGTTTCCGCCGTCGTGCCTCGACCCGGCCCGTTATCGGCCGCTGGTCGAAACGGTTCCTGAGCTGCAGGGCGCCACGGCCTACCAGGCCTACCTCGAGAAATTTTCGTCGGGGCTTGGCTTACGTTGGTACAACAAGGCGCTCGGCTATTGCATCGATCAGCGCAAGCCCGACGCCAATATGCACTTTTCACCCGGCGACAATATCACCAAGTTGATGAACAACGACGACGTGGCGGCGGCGGCGACGATCCGGCACGCGATTCCCGGGCCGCTGATGCCGCTCGCACCACCGGGTATAACCGACCTCAAGAAGATCGACCCGTTCATCCGCACGCTAGACCCCGGCGCCGGGGGCCCGAACGGTGACCGTATCACCTGGGAGATTCCGGCCGGCGAGACCGACATCGAGCAGGCGCTGCGCCGACGCGGACTCATGCAAGGCGATAAACTTGCTCTCAACGGTTGGGTGCGGCTCGCCGGCGAGCGCCACTGGGTGATCAGCCAACCGATCACCTATCTATGCAACGGCGGCATCGTTCTCGAAAAGGGCGATATCTCGATACGGGCAGCGATCAAGCCATACAATGTGCCGACACGACAACCTTGTGTATTGCAGTTGGTCGTTCGCGAAGGCGACATCATCGTCGACGTTCCCGACGGGGCAACCGAGGTCCGTGCGGCGTTGACGGCCAACCGGCGGGTCCGCCTGGCGCCCGGCGGCAGCGCAGCGTCGCGGCCGGGTCCGACCATCAATGGGGCGATCGCCATGGGACGCTTGATCGACGGCCCGAGCGACATCGTCGGATTCATCGGCGGCGAGCTGACCTACCGCCCGGAACTCGCGGCCATGCCCGGAGACGATGCCGAAGGGCGAGGTGAGACCAAGGCCCTGACCTGCGCCTTCGAGCCGGAACCGTTGGTGGTGGAATGACCGTGCAACACATCTATTGTATTGACAACGGGCGCGGTCGCACGCGGGCGTTTTCGCTGACCGAAGTGCTCATGGCCCTGCTGTTGGTTGCTTGCGCGATCATTCCGATCTTCATGATGTTCTCGCGCAGCAATGAGGGGGTCGTGCGCACGCGCGACGAGATTCTCGCACACACCTACGCGACCGAACTGCTCGACTACGCACAGACGCTGGGATACGACCGCATCAACAGCCTGCCCGGGTTCAGGTTCACCGAGCGTTTTCGCCTCGACGAACTGCCGATCGGAGGCGGGGCGCTGTCGAAAGTCGAACCGAACTTCGCGCGGTATCTTACCGTGACCCACTGGGAGCCTCAGGGTTCGCTGCGCAACTGGCCGATGTCGTACCGGTTTCTCACGGCCACCGTGGAGTGGAACAGCATGGGGGTCCAACGGTTCTACAAAATGACCAGCCTGTTGTACCGCGGCAGTCTCAGTCCCGGGGGCGCGCCCACGCCATGACGCAACGACGCGCATTCACCCTCGTCGAGACCCTGGTGGCGATCGTGGTCGGCACGTTGCTGTTTCTCGGCACACTACGCATGTTCACCAGCGGCATGTCATCGTCGCAGAAGGGCGCGGGTCACCTGACCAACATGGGCGCCGCCGCCGTTCTGCTGGCGCAACTCGAAGACGATTTTCAACAGGCGGTCAAGATCAACGGCCCGGCGCGCGGCGAGACGGCCGAAAACGCCAGCGTCGACATCGTAAACCCTGAGAACGGGGGAACCACCACCATCGTCTACCAGGCGACACCGGGGGCAGGTGGCGGATATCAGCGCGAGATCGGTGGCGGCAGCGGCGGCAGCCACACGTTCTGTCGCGGCCTCGGCGTCGAGTGTAAGATCGCCCGCGTCGAGGTGCCCGCCGGTAGCGGTCGTGAGGGAGTGTGGGTGGTGTTGCGCACCTGGACCCTGCCGCACCGCACCGAGGAAACCCGCTTGCAACGGTTCATTGCCTGCCCGAACCTCGACGAGAATCGCAAGGCGGCACAACCCGGGTTCACGTTCTGATCGCATCCGGGTGACCGAGAAGCAGAAACCGCGCCCGACCGCGGACGCGGTTTCTGCTCGAGCCCGTGGCACGGCACGCCACAGGTTTCGCGCACGCCCTGCTTGGCCCGTTCTCACGCCATCTTCGGCGCCGCGGTGCGAGCCCTGCGGCGCCCCCGATGCTGCACATCTGTGCGCACCGTTTAGGGCGGCGACCGGCGACCCGGCAGTGATCTACCAGCCCAATAGACTGCCGATGCCGTCAGCAATACCGTGTATTACACTGCCACCGCCGGGGATGATCTGGTCGACGATGCCGGCGATGGTATCCACGATGCCGCCGCCCGCCCCGGCGGCACTGCCCGAACCCACGCCGCTGCCACCACCGGTCGCCCCCGAGGCCGCGCCACTGCCTGCACCACCCGAACCACCGGCACTCCCGGAACCGCCTGAACCACCCGACCCACCACCGGCAACCGCAGAACCAGTGCCGGGAGTCTTGCCGGTGCCGGGATTCACCCCGCCACCCGGTGGCAGCGGTTGACCGGCCGCGTCGGCAACCGAGTAGTAGATCGCGTAGTATTTGACGCTGTGCGTCGCCAGGGAGACCTTCTGGTAGGCCGAGTTGCCGTTGATGGTGCACACCTGGTCACCGGTGCGCGACATGATCAGACAGTGGTGGTTCAGGCGTTTCGCCGGCTCGATATGCCGTTCATCGACGATGGCGATGTCGCCTTTCTGCATGTTGTTGAGGTCACCGCGGTACTTGGCGCCAACGATGCGGGTGTTCCAGTAGACGGGCATGCCGGCAGTGCGCCAGGCCCAACAGGTGAAGATGCCGCACCAGTGCTTCGGACCACGGCCCTGCGCATCGGCCACGCGTTTGTGCGGCGCCTTGATGCACTGCAACCAGTACGGTTGGTCGACGGCGAGGTCGTTGTAGCGGTACGCCACCTCGTAATACAACTTGAGCCGCTCCCAACCTTCTTTGAAGCCGTCGGGGCCTGGATTCTCAGACACGATGCCGACTTCGGCCGCGGCGAGTTCGACGATACGATCGCGCATGGCGTCGACGCTCGAACTGGCATCCACAGCCGATGAGGCCACCAGGGTATCGGACGCACCCACGGTCGCGGTTGCCGGCATCCAAACGGTATTGGCCGTCGAGTCCCCACCCGATGCCGGAACCGGGGTCGGATCGGTGGTGCCGCTGATGGCGTCGTCGAGCGACTGACCCGCGAGGTCGGGCGACAGCGCCAGGGCGCCCAGAATCACCAAGCCCACCAACAACGAAGACAGACCCCAGAAAGAACGTGCGCGCATCATCGAAAACCTCCTTCGAACCTCGGCCTCGGGTACTTGTTGCCGCCGGTGTTGCACCTTATCATTCTACCACGCCGGCGTCGCTGCATTGCCGCGGCTCTGCACAGGTGTTATCTTGGCAACATGATGACCGGAGACTTGCGGCCGATGCAGGCAGACACGTTCCTGCCCCGTTGCCGGCAGCGCGGTTTCTCGTTGCTCGAGTTTCTGCTGGCGCTCTTGATCTTCGCTTTCGCCATCGTGCCGCTGTTCGTCGGTTCGATGAGCGGCAGCCGCACGGCGCAGTCGACCGGCAAACACCTGATGGCCGCGCAGGTCGCGCAGGATCTGCTCGAGTATTTACGCGGTATGCCGTACCGCGATTGCATCGCCGAAGCCGGCCAGTTGGCGGCGCTGGGCCGGCAGATGATCGACGACCAGTTGGGTGAACGGCTCTGGGTCATCAACGACGACGTGTTCAACGGCATGGTCGACGACGCAGACCGTGCCGACGGCGGCGGCACGACGACCGCCCGCACCCGCGAGGAGTTCATGCTCGGTTACCGGCAGATTGCCTACACGGTGCGGGTCGAGGAGGTCCGGGATACCGGCAGTGCCGCGGGCACGGGTCGCATGGCCCTCCTGGAAGTGACCGTTTCCTACCCGGTCGATGACACGAACCCCGACCACAACCGTCAGGAGTTCAAGGTCGCCGGCGTCAAGTACCGCGAAGACCTGTAGCCATGAGTGTCATGTATTTACAAACAAAGACAGGGCGCGTGGCGCCACGGCGTCGGGGCGGGACGTGTGCGGGCGGCCCCGTTGCACTGCGCGAAACTGGCGTTTCGCGCCCCCATCCGTGGGGCAACGGCCGTTGGCGGCCCCGGGCACTACGCACATCGTGTGCGGGCGTGACCCTGCTCGAGATCATGATTGCCTTTGCACTGTCGGTGATGCTGATCGGCGGCGTGGTGGCCCTGTTGTCGCGGACCCGGCACACCTACGCCCGGGGTTCGGCGCTGATGAACACCCAGTTGCTGCTCGAGAGCATCGTCGAGCGGTTGCGCGAAGACGTGCGGTGCCTCGTGCGTTTCGACCTGGCCGAACCCCAGCGCATCTCATTCGTTGCGGTATTGCCCGAAGGCCGGCAACGCGTCACCTACGAGGCGGTTGAGAACACGCTGCGCCGCACCGTCGGGCCAGCCGACGGCAGCGACAGCAGCGGGGCAGGGGGCAGTACCACCGATTTTCACAGTCGTGGCCGCATTCGCTCGGTCGCCTTCAGGCGGCAAGACCGAACGCTGCCGGGTGGCGGCACCGAGTTCGACCGCCTCGACCTGACCATGCGTCTGAAAGCCGACGAAGCGGGGGCCGAGAACGTGCCGGCGATGACGATTCTGTGCCACTTCCGCTCGGAGTGTTGCGCGCGCCAGAACCCCTATCTGGTCGAGTAGCGCGCGGGTCGTGGCGCGGGCACCTACGCCATCTTCTTCAAAGCGCGGTATTCACGGTCTTTGTATCCCGCGACCCGGCCAGGATCCACTCTTTGGCACCGTCGTTGAAGGCCGTCGCGCAGAACGGGCAGACGTTGTCGGCGGCCGTGGCCTCGGGCGCGCCACACCCCGGACAATGGGAACTCGACAACGACAACCGGGTATCGGTCGTCGCGCCATGTTTACGATGTAAGACAAACAGCTCACGTGTATTTACAGGTTGCTTCGCGGGGCCGGCGATCACTTGCCCGGCCTGGTTGACCTTGACGGGGCGAGCGCTCCAGAGGATCTCGACGAAGAGCTGGTCCATCGGCTCTTGCTGAGCAACGAGGCACAACTCGACGGAGCCGACCGCGGCGTCGAGGTAACTCGACCGCTCACCCGCCGCGTCCGGCGCAATGGCTCTCGCAATCTCGCCGACACACTCGGGCGAGGCGCACTTCAGCATCGG
>CAZADH010000168.1:0-312 GCA_964483805.1 uncultured bacterium | reverse complement strand
CTGCAAAAAGCAATCGATTCGTCGCCAGAACATCAGTGAAGCCCGATCTTCGATGTGCTGAATATTGAACCCCGGATCGATGCTCCGGAACTTCTCTTCGCCTGGAACCCCCGCGGCCTCCTTCGCCACCCACTCGCACGTCTGGGTGATTTCGGCAAGAACCCAGTCATACTCGCCCGAACGCAGAAACGATTGGCACGATTTGCAGATTGCCGCCCGTGAAACCTCGATCGGGGCCCCGCAGTTCGGGCACGAACCCTCGATCAACCCCGGCTTTGCGGACGTTCTTGCCCCGAGCCGGCGCACGAAAGA
>CAZADH010000167.1:0-13333 GCA_964483805.1 uncultured bacterium | reverse complement strand
CGAGACGCTGACGATCGACAAACCAATCTTGTTGAAGACCTCGGGCATCGTCATCGTCGAGTCGGGATCGATCAAGCTGAGCGGGGTCGACGCCGACGAGAAGTTGCCCGGTTGCGGCCTGGCCAAGCACCTGTTCTCGGTCATCGCGCTCGATGGCGATATTCGCATCGGCGGCGGGATCGCGCCCTATCAACCGGTGCATGCCTATCTCGCGGCGCTGGCCGACAAGGCCGGGGCAGCGGGCGGTGGCCGCGGCGGCGCCATCACCTCGGATGGCACGCGATCGCTCTACGTCAGCGGCGGCATCGCCGCCACCGCCATGGTCGGCCTGGCCGACACCAGCGTGATGAGTTCGTTCCCGGGGGGTGGCATCGTCCGGTATCACCCGTGGCTGAACCCGTGCCTCGACAGCAAGGACCCGGCGCTCCTGGCCGCGCGCTATCAACTGGCCATCGGCTGGCAGGATATCGGTACGACGATGGGGGCTTCACTGAAATGAAACGCGGCACTCTCGGTTTCTCGATGCTCGAGATCGTCGTGGCGACGCTGATCGTCGCGCTCGCGGTGGTGCCGATGATGGGACTGCTGTCGAGTTCGAGCACCGAGACCGCCGAAACGCTATATGAAACGATGGCCCGCCACTACGAGGCGGAACTGGTCGAGCAACTGTTCGCGCTCGAAAAGATGCCGGGCTTTCGCCGACTCGCAGGCGGCAACGATCTCGAGAAGGGGCTGCCGCTCGACGACATTAACATGAAGCTGGGCGAGACGAGCGAGCAACCGTTCCCGCTCAGGCGGATCCGCATCGGCAACGACCCGGTGACGCTGCTGGTCACGCCGCTCATGCCGCCGTTCATCGCGCGGGAGATTGCGGTGAAGCGGTGCGACACCGGCTCATCAGAGCAGAACGGCATCTACAGCGTCACGGTCACGCTTGTCTGGATGCGCATGAACACGAGCGGCGCCGACGAGCGGTGCACCCATCGCCGCCAGTGGTCGATCTTCGTGCGAGGATGATGCGGATGAGAGCGCGCAGAGACAAACGCCCGCTGCCGTGCCGCCACGGCTTCTCGTTGGTCGAGATGGTCGTGGCGATGGTCGTGGTCCCGCTGGTGCTGCTGGTTGCCTACCGGATGTTCGGCGCGGCATCGCAACAGACGCTGCAGGGCGGTCTGAAGCTGGTCGAGACCAAGGCGATCAGCGATGCGCTGACGGCGATCCGCATGGACCTGCGCGCCTGCAACGGATTCACGGTGTTTGGGCCCGACGGGGCGCCGGTCAGGCAAACGGTCAAGGCTGACGCAACGGCGTTCAACCCGAAAATGGCGCCAGGCGAGTTTTCGCGCCTGGTCATCGCGCAACCGAACGCCAATGTCGAATACCGGGTCACCGAGGACGCAGCGCGCGGCGAGAGCGGCAAGAAGCTGTTCAGCCTGGTGCGCGAGAAGCGCGCGCTGAAGGACCGCACCGACACCACGGGACCGGTCGTCGAGACGCGAAAGTTCATGAACGGTATGGTGCGGGCGCTGCGATTCAACGACGTCGAGAGTCAGCATGTCTTCGATCAGGGACCGTTCACTTCGCGCCATCTGGTGGTGACGCTGCAACTCGACCCGGTCAAAGGCAGTCGACAGGAAACCGGCCTGACCTGGAACACGGTGCTGTCGCCGGCCAGCATCGCCACGCTCACCTGGATTGCGCAGTGAGGCCCTGGACTCACGCAAGCATCGTGCGCGAACCGACGTGCACCCCGAAAACGATTCCGGAGGAAGACCGCTGACACGGCGAGATCGTCATGTCACAGGCTCCTGGTGCGGCCGACACCAGGCCGCCGAAGTTTTCAACCACTGGGCGACCCCGGGTGTATTGATATATGCTTCACACTGATCGCACGAGCGGGTAAACTGTCGATGAGTAGGAAAAGGCGGTGGTCACGTCCGGCCATAAATGCAGGTGGGTTCGGTCGGGCGTGACGACACATGGTAGGAACCGTTCTGCCATTCGAGTAGCAATTAGGGAGGCACACCAACCAATGACTGGAACTCGCATCATCCTGGTATTCGTCCTGATGTCCATGTGCACCTGTACGACCTTCGCGGCGCAGCGCGACTCGGTGCTGACCCCCGAGCCGACGGCGGCAGCGGGCAAAGACCGAGTCATCGCCACCCTGCCCGGCGAGGTCGCGGCGCTGTATCCGGGCAGTGCGAACGGGATCGCCGTATTGATGGCCGACCAGCGCCTGGTGTTGCTCGACGGCAAAGCCGCGCCGCGCACGATTGCGCTGCCCAAGATGCCGGCCGATGCGAAAACCACGTCGTTCTGTTCGTTGGCCGTGCGGGGGAACGAGGTCGCGTTCTGCCATTATCAGGACCCGCGACTGTTCGTGCTCGATCTACAGAACCCGACGCGGTGGCGCGTCGTCACGCTCAAGAACCTGCCGCAGGAAAACCCGCGCTTCATGGCGGTGGGCCACACGGCGGGCAGCGCGTGGACCCTGCGCGATTGCGATGGCCACGTCTACTCCGTCGATGCGGCGGGTCAGGCGGCCCTTCTGCCCGACGGCGCCGTCGAGACCAACACCGGCAAGCTCGGCCACATCCAGGTTTCGAGCCAGATCGGCGGGGCCGACGCGGTCAAGTCGTGGCGCATCGTTTCCGACAAGGGCAATACTTTATATGCCATCACCGACGGCAAACCGGAAACCAACTGCGTCGGTCTGCAGGTGCTGGGCACCAACCCGCGCGGGCAACTGGTGGTGCTGACCACGACCCGCGCCCGCGACCGCAGCGACGTCTACGAGATCCGCGTGATTGCCGACCAGAAAGTGGTGGCCCGGCAGCGCATCCCATCGGCCGAGAAGTGCCCGGGGGTGCGAAACGAGGTGTTGCTTGGCGACGGCACGGTCTGCATCGTGCGACCGGCCGACTCGGGCAGCGGCAGTGTGCTGCGCGTGGTCTCGTTGTAGGTCGGTTTGGCAACGGGTGCGCCGGCTGGCCGATGTCAACAGCCGAGCATGTCATGGTCGTATTTATTCAGTAAATACACGAGCATTATCTGGCTGACAGCAAAGGGGGCCCAATCATGATGTTGTCTGATCGCCGTCGCGGATGGCGTTGGATCTTGGTGTTGGTAATCATGGTCATGCCGATGACCGGATCGGGCATGGTCGTCAACGATGGCGACATGTCGGGTAAGCCGGCCCCGACCGTCACTCCGACCGTCACTCCGGCCGCCACCCCGGCGCCGTCGACCCCGGCTGCGACCGGCGAAAGCCCGGCGACGGGAGATCTGCTCGATGCGGGCGGCACCACGGCGCCGGTGATCGACACCAGTGCCCCGCTGCCAGACGGCATCGAGCGCCTCGACCCGCCACAACCGGCGCCAAAGAAACGCGGCAAGCTGATCGCCTGGCATTGGAATCTCGTCGACGCCAAGGGCAAGCGGACCTCGCGCGATATTCCGTGCAATACGCCGTATGGACGCACCGCCGACAATCCCGAAGGCCACGCGAAAGATCTCGAAGCCCAGGGATTCAGCATCCTCAACTCGAACCCGGTCTTCGAAAACATGCCGGCCAGCGACGAACCCGGGACACCGCCGGCCGACGGCGGGTCAACGCCGCCGCCGACGCAAACCCCGACCAACCCGCCACCCGGCGCGCAGGTCGACGAGGACGGCGCGGTCAAGGTGCCGTGCAAGGGGATCTGCCAGTACAACAACTGCCCGCCGCTCGAGAAGGCCGTGGCCAACATGTCGTGCGGTCCGACGTCGCTGGCTATGGTGCTGCGGTATTACGGCATCGACGTGACCCCGGCGCAACTCGTGCCACCCACGGGGTGCACATCCCGAGGCACCGGCTACGGCGGTATGGTTTCGGCCGCCAAGAAATACGGTTACAGCGCCAACTGGTCGACGGGCCCGAACATGACCGCGCTCAAGAGCCAATTGAAGGCCGGCAATCCGGTGGTCGTGTCGACCAAGGAGTACGGCGGGCATTTCATGGTGGTCACGGGGTTCCTGGCCAACGGCGACATCATTGCCAACGACCCGGCCGACTACAGCCGGAAGATCGAAAACAAGATTTACAAGCTCGACAAGTTCGTCTCGATCTGGGACGGCATGATGGTGATGTCGAAGTAATCGCTGCGGTCGTGCCCATGGTAGACTGGCACGCAGATGGACAGCGAAGCCGATCTGTTGCGTGATTTGCAGTCCCCGGTCAAGTCGGATCGACTGGCCGCCATCGGCCAGGTTTTCACGCAGAGGGTGTCCGCGGGGCTGCAGAAGAAAATCGTCGAACTGGCCCGGGCCGAGACCGACGACGAAGTGCGCATGCTCATGCTGCACGCGCTGCGCAAACTGGGCATGCGCACGAGCGCCGACCCCGCAGACCCCGGGGACGCGCGCTCCGGCTTGGCGCGGCCCGTTTTGGCGAGTCGCGAACCGAGCGACGTTGCGCCGGCGACTAACGATCCGGATGCGTTCGCTCGAGCGTTCGCGTCGGCGTCGCCCGAGCAGAAGATCGACCTGCTGTCGGCGCAGCCACCCACGGCCCTGGCCAGGCTGGCCCCAGTCGTGCCGGCGCTGACACGCAACGAACCGAGCCCCGGCATGAAGATTGTCTTGATCAAGACGTTTGCCCGCACGTGGCCCGAGGATGAGCTCAACGAACTCGCGTCGTATCTGACGGCCGAATCGGTCGGCCTGCGCACGGCGGCGCTCGACGCCCTGATCGTGCGGGCACCGGCACTGCTCGTCGACCCGTTGTCGCACCTGCTGAGATCCGACGACCTGCGTTTGCGGGCTCTGGCCGTGCGCGGATTGGCGCAGATCGACATCGACGAAGCGCTACTCTACCTCGAATCGATGCTGCTCGACACCGACCCGGCCAGTCGTACGGCGGGACTGCGAACCGCGTCGCTGTTGCCGTTCGAACACACGCGCGACGTCTTGATCAAGTATCTGGCGGTCGAAACGAACCCCGACCTGATTCATCAAGCCGGGTTGCTCTTTCGCATCAATCCCGACCGCGACGCCCCATACCGCCTATGGGAACTGGCCGAGACCGCACCCGCCACCAAGGCCGCGCAACTGAAAGAACTCATCCAGGGCGCATGCAAAGCCATTCACGCCGCGGGCGGCCTGGGGGAAACCCTGCCGGAATACACGGCACGCTTGCAGCAGTGGATCTACGCGAGGGCAGCGCGGCATTTCGCCCTCGAGTTTGCCAACCGGTTCGTTGCCGATGATGCGACGGTGGCCAGCGAGATGCGCAGCGTGTTTGCCAAAGCGGTCGCGAAGCCGTTGATCCGGCAGGCGTTCGGCGAAATCGTTGCCGGCGACCTCGCACCCCCAGCGCGATCGTTCATCGAAGGGCTGCTGCGCGAACACCCGGAGGTTCCGACAGACTGCCCGGCAACGCCGGCCGCACCGGCCACGCCCGCAGCCGGGTCGGCACGAGAAACCCCGAGTGCGGCGCCCGTGTCGCCGGTCGAGCAACTGTGCGATATGGCACACTGGTCGCGCGAGCGCGCGGACGAGGCAGCGCCGATTCTGCGACGGATTCTCGACGATCCCATGACCGACGTGGCGGTACGCGGTTCGGCGCTGCGAGCGGCGCACCGGTTGGCCATCGCCGCATTTGTGCCGCACGCCAACGCGGCCTTGAAGAGCGACAGCCCGGCGCTGGTGGCCAACGCGCTGGAGTATCTGGCCCTGGTCGATACAGACAATGTATTGCCAATTCTGGGGAAGTTCCTCAAGAGCAGCAACCCCCGGTTGAAGTCGACGGCCATCCGCGTTTTGAAGCAGGCCGACGTGCAGACGGCCCGGTCCAATCTGATGGCGATGCTGCGGTCGCGCGACGAGGCGGAACGCAAGGCCGCCGTGCAGTGCCTGGTGCACTTCGAGTTCCGGTTGATTCGCGAACCGTTGTGCGACCTGTTGCTTGAACGCGGTACTGACGAGTTCGTCGCACCCGTGCTGGCACTGTTCGAATCGAACCCGGACCCCGACAACCTGTTCCCGCTGTACCGGCTCGAACGCCTGCTGTCTCTGCCCGCGCACGTCGAGGCGGTGCGCAGGACCCGGCGCAAAACCGGCGAGACCCTGGTGCAATTCGGCCGCCTGCCGGCCGGCATCGAGGCCGCCGACCTCGCCCTGCAACAGCGGTTCGAACGAACACAACAGAAGAAGGCCGCAAAACCGCCGGCGTATGCGTTCAAGAAAGACGCGCCGCGCGCTGCCGATGGCAGTCCGACACGGTTTATCGTGGCCCTGCTCGGACTGGTGCGCGAGAACCCGCTGATGTTTGCCGGATTCGCGGGCCTGACGGTGCTGGTCATGCTCGGTGGTTTATTGTCGGCATCGCTGTCGCAACCCAGGAACGGCGCACCGCCGCCGTTGAAACAACCGGCCAAGGTGGACGGATTCGTGCGGATCCTCGACAACAGCGATGACTTCCTGCTCCTGACCCGCGACGGGCTGCGATTCCGGATGCGACGTGACGGTCCCGATGCCCGCAAGATCCGTCCCGGTCGACGTTTGCAGTTCACACTGATACCATTGTCGATAGGTGCCAGCGGCGAAATCGTCGCCACGATCACGTCGCCCATCAAGGAGGTCATCATTGACTGAATCCGGATCCTTCAACCTCGAGGTCAGCCCCACGACCTCCATCGTCAACGTGCAATTGCGCGGATACGTCGATCAGGATCTGGTCGGCAAGGTCTGTGTCGCACTCGAGACGCCGTTGAGCCAACGCAAGAACCGCGTCATCATCGACCTGAGCCAATGCAGCCTGATCAACAGCCCCGGCGTGGCCGGCCTGATCGACCTCATCATGGCAGTCCAGGAGGACCATTTCGGCAAAGTCGCCTTTTCGGGGCTGTCGGCGCTCATCAATGAGGTGTTCGCGTTTGCCGGACTCGACTCCTATGCCATGATCTGCACGTCGCATCAGGAAGCCGTCGAGAAGATCGGCCAGGGTTGATCCAGCGTCTTCGCAGCGTCCGCCTGACGCCATGCAGACGTCACTGCCGATGACCGCGACGGCCTCAGGGTCGCCAGCCGGCAACACGGCCCCACCCACATTGGGCCGGTGGCAGGCACTGCGCCGTTGGGTTTTGGCGGCTCTGTTCATGGTGGGCATTCCGGGGTGTTTTGGCTTCTTTCTGCTCGACGAGTTGGCGCGATCGGCGCAGGAGGAATCGCGGCGCACCGAACAGAATGACATTCGCGAGGTGCTGGGCCAGGTCGCCACCCGGGGCAGTCTGCAGCGTCGATTCGGCGCGATGTTCGATCGTCTCGCACAACTGCCCTGGACCGCCGACCGATTCGCGCGACGGGTGGCCGAGGTGCTGCGGGCGGATCAACGCCTGCTCGATGTATTCGTGTTCGACGCGCAGGGAACACGCGTGCCCGTGCCCGGCGGTTCCGACAAACTGGTCGTCGCTTCCCAGCAGTTCATGCAGGCTCTGCTGCACCCCGACAAGCCGCGGCGGGAGAAACTGATTGCCGCGTTTGGCGGCGGCGCCAACGTGCCCGAATTGATGCGCGCAACGCCGGGCACACTGGTCGAGTTGCTCACCGGCGGCGCCAACACGTGGGGCGGCTGGTGGACGCTGCGCGATGGCAAAGGTGCGGTCACCGGCCACTGTGTTGCCTTCGTCCATCGTGATGCGATCGACGCCAACGTCCTGCTCGATCGCGCGGCCGATGAAACCAACCGTCTGCTCGCCGACCGGTTCGTCGTCGGCTGGCGTGACCCCTTGGCACCGGGCCTGCTGCGGCCTGCGCAACGGCGGTTTCCGGCGGGGCTGGCGGAATGCCTCGATACGATGCGCATCGGTGAATCGAGCACGGTCTGCCACGATCGGGCGGTCGCGATCTACCAACACGAGGATGGGCCGATTCTGTTTGGCATGGGCACCCGCGCGCCGGCCACCGCCGCTGACTTCGGCGCCTGGCGACGCCGTCTCGGCGCTTTGCTGATCTGCTCGTTCCTCCTATTGGCATACAACTTACATACCGTCCGCAGCCTGCGCGCCAAGCTGCTCTGGCAACTGGCGATCGCCGGCGGATTCCCGCTGGCCATTCTGTTGTCGACGGTGTTCATCGACCGCCAGGACCGCGAGGACCAGTTGCAGAAAGCGATCGGGGACCGGCAACTCGAGTATCTGGCGGGTTTCGACGGCAACTTCAACGCCGAGATGTTGCCGATTCTGCGCACCTATGACCGCATTTTCGCCGCGACCCGGCGAGACCCGGTCAGGCTGGTACCGGGGCAGGCCGGCACGGTTCGCAAGTTGATCGAACGCTGGCAGGGTCTGATCACGCAGTGCGTCGTCGTCGATGCGCGCGGCAAGATCCTACTGCTCGAACGAAGCGGCCGCCCCGGCAACAAGCAGCCCGATCCGCAGGCGGTCGACATTTTCCCGACCATTGCGCACGGCATTCTCATGGCCCTGAATGGCGAGGCCGTGGCCAGCGAGACCCACCCCGGCGGGAACTCGGTCATCGGCGCACTGGTGCAGGGCAAACATGCCACCAAGTGGATTGAAGAAAACAACATCCTGCAGGCGACCAATTTCGGCAAGAACCGCGTGTTGTCGCTGATGCGGCTGTATCCGGACCGCCACCACCGTTACCCGGCCGTCTTTCTGGCGGGGCACGATCTGCAACGGGCGCAGATCGGCTTTCTCCGGCACCGCATCGGGACCCGCGCCCCGCACCGGAAGGGCACCACCCGCCTCCTGGCGATTCCGGTCGTACCCGGTGGCAGTTGGCCTGCCTTTCCCAGTCACCGCTGGGGCAGCAATACAACCATGCGCAGGCTCCGCGATCTGGTTTTGACGACCGGGACGCCGCAGCGACAGGTCATCCGACTGGCCGGCGAAAAGTTCGTCGCGTCGGCCCTGCGCGGACATTTCCTCGACGGTTACGTGCTGGTCCAGTTGCACCCGTTCAAGGCGATCACCGGGCAGACGCGCGCGCTGACCCGGCAGGCGATCACGCTGTCAGGGGCCATGTTGCTATTTGTATTGCTCGTTGCCCTGGTCACCGCGCGGCTCTTGTTGCGGCCGCTCGGCGAGCTCAATCGCGGTCTGGTGGCGCTCGAGGCCCGCGACTTCAAGACCCGGGTGCAACCCGGTCACCTCGCCGAATTGGCGCACGTGGCCCAGAGATTCAATATGGTACTCGAGAGTCTCGGCGAGTTGGAAATGGCCCGTTCGGTGCAGGAAACGCTGTGGCCCGCCCACGCCCAATCGGGTCCAGGTTGGCGCGTCGATGGCCGGTGCGAGACGGCCGCCGCCCTCGGCGGCGATTACTACGACTGGTTCGTTCTGGCCGACGGGCGGCTGGTCGTCGCGGTGGGCGATGTGGCCGGACACGGCGTGCCGTCGGCGTTGGTAGCGGCTGCGGCGAAGGTCGAACTGGCGATGGCGGCCGAGGTCGACGCCGACCCGGGCCGAATCCTCGAAGCCATGCACACCGGCCTGGCCCGGCAAGCGGGGCGCAAGCGGCCGATGAGTTTCTGGGTCGGCATCCTCGACCCGCGCACCGGCACGCTGCATTACGGCAATGCCGGGCAGAGCTTCCCAATCGCGCTGATCGGCGATGATGCACCGCGGCAGATCGAGGGTCCGGGGTATCCACTGGCCTCGCGCAAGAAGGCCGCGTTCGCGGTCGGAGCGCTCGAACTGGGCCGGCGCAGTCGCATCTGCCTGTATTCAGATGGTCTGGTCGAAGCGCATTCGCCCGCGCAGGAACCTTTCGATTACTCGCGCCTGGTGACCACCCTCGACACCCACCGCGGGCGGCCTGTCGACGAAGCGATCGCCGCGACGTTCACGGCAGTCCGCACCTGGTCCGGGTTGCCGGTCCCCGAGGACGATCAGACCCTCGTCATTCTCGACTGGGAGCGTAGCGTATGAGACCACGCGCCTGGCTCGTCGGCGTCGTCGGGCTCGCTCTCATACTGGGCGTCGGGGCGCTTATCGGTCGACAGAGTGGCGAGCGGCAGGACGCCGACCGCGCCGCCGCATTGCGCGACCGCATGATGGAGATTCATCGCAAAGCCTCGCCGAAGAATCTTGCCAAGCACCTGGTGACGAAGGTGTTTCCAATGTTGGTCGATCGCTGCGCCACCGATCCGATGATCCCCCGATTGCTGTGCCGATTGGGACGGCATCTGCCGGCGGGCAGCATCCACGCCTTCCTCGTCGACCGCGATGAACGGCTGCTTTGGGCAGGTGGCGCCGATCGCACCGCGTTTCGTCTTGCCACCGCCGAACTGGGTAACACCTGGATCAAGGAGTTCGGCTTGCAGACGCCGCGCTGGCGCTTTGCCACCGTGCAGAAACGCGAAAAGTATTTTGCCGGCTGGCGCGCGACCGCGGGCGTCGGGCCCGGTCGGGTGGCCGGGATGGTGCTGGTCATCGATGTGACCCGGGTGACCCCAGACGTCGTCGTTGGTTATGTTTTGCGGCAACTGCACCGGCGTGGGGTGCACATCGGTTGCTGGGACCGCTTGCGCAATCGGGGTTTCCGGCTGCCGCCCGGTCTGTCACGGTCGGTCCTCGAAGCCATGCAGAATCGCGCTTTCTCGGTCGGGCAGAGCGTGGCGCGATCGGCCACCGGCACGTTTGTCGTGGCGCCGTTTCAAGGGACGCGCACTTTGGTGAGTCGGCTCGAGCCATCGCGCTGGCGACTGCCGGATGCGATCCTGGCCTTGTGCGTAGTCTGGCTGGTTCTCGTCTGGCGGTGGCGCATTCTTCAGGCCGAGTCGGTGGCACTGCCGTTGTTTCTCGGGGCGGTGATCGGCGCGGCCGTCGGTCTGCCGCTGCTGCTGACGATCGCCTTCTGGTCGCGCTTCAGCGAAAGCCGCACTCAGAGCATTGTCGCCGACGAACTGCGGACCATGGAACAGCAACTGATTTCGATCGATCGAAGCATCGCCACCCTACGGCGTGAGTACGATGACCGGCTGCGCAAGCTGATCGGCAGTCTGCCGGCGAACGCCGGATCGCTCCAGGCGCGCATGGCCGAATTGACGCACTACGAGATTCAGTCGAATCCGTTCGACACCATGTTTATCGTCAGTTCGGCCGGGGTGAGTCTGCGCGACTTTTCGAACCTCGACCAGGGGTTGCGCTGGGCCGCAAGAAAGCCGCGACAGCAACGCACCACTGCCCTGCAGGTCATCATCACCAACGGTGGAGCCTTTCCCAGGCCGGACATCGAGGGGGTCATCAACAACGATGAAAATGCCGCGGAACTGAGCACGCAAATGCGGGGTACAGTGCACGCCGGGCGCGGCCAGGCCACAGCGAAGGGATTGCAGGCCGTGGGCAGGATCATGACCACCCGGTACAACCAGCAGCACACGACGGCAAGCAGCGAGAACCAGGCCGGTGACAAGACCGATCTTCTCTACGGGGCGGCGATCGACCCGCAAACCGGCGACATGCTGCAGATGATTCTGTCGAACCTGGGTCGGATCATCGTTGCCGAGAACGCCGGCAACGTGAGCTGGCTCTTCTTCGATTTTCTGCGCAACACCTCGGGGCGCGCAGAATACATGGTATTGACGGTCAATTCATTGCGCAACGTCGCGTGCGAGCATTTTGACCGGCTGTTCGCCAACGCGCACCGTTGGCCCCGTTCGACGGCCTTCGCCGTGGAGAGCGAGCCGACGCACCTGTCCTTTCCCGTCGGCCCGTCGCAACGCCCGCTGCGACGGCTTTTCGACAGTGTTCTGCCGCCCCGGATCATCCACAGCCAGGTGGCCCGCATCGACGGTAAGAAGGTCCTGCTGACCGCGTTTGCCGGACGCGACGCCAGGGAGTTCGTGTTGTTCGCGACCCGCCCGTGGTCGGTGGTCGAGGCACGGATGGCCGTGTTGCAGCGCCAGATCGGGGTCATGGCGGCGATGATCGCGCTGCTGCTCGGCGGCATCGTCTGGCGCCTGCGTAGTGACATTGTATTGCCAGCCGATGCCCTTGTCGAGGGTGTGCGGGCCATGGAGAACGGCCGGCTCGACCACCGGGTGCCGCTGTTGACCGGCGACGAGTGGGACGACATGGCCCGCTCGTTCAATGCCACCATCGAGGGGATGAAGGAACTCGAGGTCGCGCGGGCGGTGCAGTCGATGATCCTGCCGTCGGCACCGATCGCGGTCGCGAATGCACGGTTCACCGGCAGCAGCATCATGACCGGCCAGGTGGGCGGCGATTACTACGATGCCATCGCCGGTGACGACGGCACTCTCAATTTCGTGCTCGGCGACGTCTCGGGGCACGGGGTTTCGGCGGCGCTGGTGGTGGCCATGGCGAAGTCGGCGTTTCACAACATTTATCACCAGGGCTTGCGCTCGCCCGCAGCGATCCTGGCCCGCCTCGACCGGTTGATCCTCAGTCACTTGAGCAAGAAGAAGGCACTGACCATGCTCGCCGGCCAGTTGACGGCCGACGGCCGACTGGTGCTGGCCAACGCCGGGCACCCTTTCCCGTATCTGCTCGGGCCCGGGCAGGCGCCGCAACGAATAGTGGTCAAGGGGCTGCCGCTTGGGGTTGTGCAGCGCGCGCGCTACACCGACGTCGAGGTTGAGACGGGGCGGCAACCGTGCCGCCTGTTCATGTACACCGACGGTGTGCTCGAACAGATCGACCGGACCGGCACCAGCTTCGGGGGAGCGCGACTCGAGGCGGCGCTTGGCGAGACGCAGGTGGCGCCAGCGACCGATGATGAACTGCTTGCCCGGATTCACGAGGCGGTGCGGGCATTCAGTGCCGGCGAGCCGTTGCAAGACGACGTAACGGTCGCCGTCCTCAGCATCGGGATTCCCGGCGCCGCCGCGCCGGCCCGAGTGTGAGCGCCGCGCGCGATCGGCGCATTCACAGCACGCAGAAATCCGTCACGACAGGCCGCAGGTGAGCCGATGATTATTGGGCGGGCGAATGCCGGCTTTCCGGCAGGGTGAGCGGGGCACCCAGCGCGAAACCGCATGGTTGATACTCTTGTCAATTGGCACCAGACTTGCTATAATCACGAACAACTCGGAACACATCGCGGGAGGAACAATAAGTGAAAAAGTCGTTCACCAAGACGATCATGATCGGCACGTTGTTGACGGGTATGGTTGCCATTGCGGCGTTGGTGCCGTTGACGGCGGCTGATTTCAGTTTCGGCAATTCGGCCACCCACACCTCCATGGCCAAAGACAGCACGATGCCTGACACCGAGCCTGACCCTGCTCCGGTCCCCGGTCCTGACGATACCGACGACGGCACCGGCGGCGGCGGCAACGACGACGGTCCCGACAGCACGGGCG
>CAZADH010000166.1:0-13341 GCA_964483805.1 uncultured bacterium | reverse complement strand
CCCGAGGCAGGCCGCATACGCACCCAGGTCTTTCGCAACCTGCCACGCCATTGCGCGATACACCAGTTCGTATTTCTATTCACCGGCGAGCACGCGGTCTTCGACCTCGCTCATGTTGTTCGTGCCCAGATACGCAACGACGCCGGCGTTGCCGCGGATCTTCTTCTTCATCTCGGCATGCGTGTATTTACCCGAGAAACACATTTCGAGGAACGCGCCGATCGGCACGGTACCGCACCGCTCGGGCGTGAACGCGCCTTCACCGTCGAGTCCGTTGTTGACGTCGATCATGCGCCCCTTCTGATGCGCGGCCACCGAAATGCCGCCGCCGAGGTGCACGATCACCAGGTTCAGATCGGTGTATTTCTTACCGATCTTCTCGGCATACGCGTGGGCCACGGCCTTCTGGTTGAGCGTGTGGATCTTCGATTGTCGCGGCAACTCGGGAATGCCCGACAACCGCGCCACGTCGATCATCTCATCGACGATGGCCGGATCGACGATGTACGCGTGGTCGTGCCCCGCGGCGGTCGCCAGGCCATGGGCGATGACTCCGGCGACGTTGGTGGGGTGCGCGCCGCCGACCTGCTGCCGCATGTGTTCGAGCATCAAAGTATTGACCTTGTAAACACCTGACGGAATCGGCTTGACCAGCGGGCCGCGGCCGACGAAAACGTCGACGTCGGCGACGGTGAGTCCCTTGCTCTGTAACCACGACGCCAGTACCTTCTGCCGGAACTCCTTCTGACTGGGCACGTCGGGATACGGGGCCAGTTCTTCGACACTGTGTTTGACGTTCTCTTCGAACTCGCGCTCGAGCTTGTCGCCCTTGGGCACGAACGTGGCCAGCTTGGTCGAGGTCGACCCGGGGTTGATCGTCAGAATGCGGCGAATCGGGTAAGCGGTGGTCATGAAGAAATCACTCCTGCCTTGATGTGCGCACGGCGCCGTCGGCGAGTAGCGTCGCGATGCGGCTCTCGTCGTAGCGGATCACGTCGTGCAGTATTGCTGTTGTATGTTGACCGATGCCCGGCGCGGGCGCGTCGAGACCGGTCGGTTGCCGCGAGGCGCTCGTGAACCCGGCCGGGAACCCGCCCAGACACAGCCTGCCGAACTCGGCGTCGTCGATCTCGAATGCGAGTCCGAGCGCGCGCAGATGCTCGTCGGCGACCGCCTCGCGCAGATCGTTGACCGGCGTGGTGCAGCAGTCGCAGTCCCGCAGCATCACCTTCCAGGTCGCCAGGTTACTGTTGGCGAACGTCTTCTCGAGCGCCGCGTGCAACGCTGCCGTCGCCGCGTCATCGTTGCCCAGACGATTGAACAGGTCGAGCAGATCGGGGCGCGCGACCTTCTCGCAGAAGTTGGCGAACAGCTTCGGCTCGATCGGCCCGAAGCACAGGGCGCGGCCGTCGGCGGTGCGGTAGATGCGATAGTTCGGCAGCCCGCCGTTGAGCAGTTCCTGGCCCGGGGCCGGGGGCCTGCCGAGCGCGGCCAGCGTTGGCATGTGCATGAGGGTGAGCGCGTTGGCCGCGTGCAGCATCGAGGCATCGATCACGTTCAGTTCGGGGCGCGTCGTGCCGCGCAGTCGTCCGCACAGAGCGGCGAGCGCCATCGTGGCCGCGGTGGTCCCGGCCAGGATGTCGGCCACCTGTACCCCGAAAACCGCCGCGCCGGGATTGGCGAAGCTGAGCGTCCCGTTCAGCGCCAGCGCATTGTTGTCGTGGCACGCCAGGTCGGCCATCGGCCCGCGCAGACCGTAACCCGTCACGGGGACGTGGATGATGTCGGGTCGGATCGCCGCAAGCGGCCCCCCGAGGAGTTTCTCGAGGTAACCGTGTCGATTGCCGTCGAGCACGATGTCGCAGTTCTTTACAAGGTCGCGCAACACCTCGACGCCGGCCGCCTTTTTGAAGTCGATGGCGATGCTGCCGAACCCCCCGTTGAGCGCCCGGAAGAAGGCCGACATCGTCGGCCCGCTTCGGCCTTTCAGGAACGGCGGCAACTGCCGCATCAGGTCGCCGAACGGCGGCTCGACCTTGACGATTTCGGCGCCGAGTCCGCGGAGCAACCACGCGGCGAATGGGCACGGCACGTAATAGCCGACCAGCAGCACGCGAATGCCGCGCAGAAAGGTGACGTCGATCGGTTTCTCGCTCGTCATTGCATTGGCCTCGTCACACGATCGGCCGGATGGCGCGCCGATCGGTGTTGATCGGGGGTATGAATGCGGGATGGGGTCTGGATTACTTGCCGATTTCGATCGTCCAGGCGGTCCCTGTCTGTATTTTGTATTTCTGGGCAAAATTGCCGCCGTAGCAGGCGATCGTCGCGCGCAGAAAGTTGTTGAAATACAGCAGGTTCTCGCCCGGCCCGACCTTGGTGAACGAGTTGACCAGTTGCATGCTTTCGCTGAACACGCGGGCACCGTTGTTCTTGATCGTGACCTTCACCGTGTCGCCGATCTTGATGTAAGCCTTGGCCAGCGTCGCGCGGTCGAGGTTGGTCTGCACGTTGCCGCGGCTGGTGTCGATCATGGTGACGAAACCCACCGCTGCGCCGCTCTGGATCTTGGGTTCCTGGTCGGCCAGGGTGACGACGGTGTTGCCGGTCGAACCAAGCGCGTCATAATTCAGCGTGCCGACCGCCAATCGGGCTGCCCCCAAGGCGAACATGTCGCGTTGCGCAAAGTCGTCGGCGTCGACGCCCTTGGGCACGCCGATGCGCGAGGGGTCGAGGACCCGCACGGCAGCGATGCCGAGATCGACGCCGACAAAGCCGAACAGGCCGTTGTCGGGGCCGACGAAGATCTGGCCATTGCGGGTCTTCAACGCGATCGGTTTCTTGTCGGCCGAGATCCCGGTGTCGACGAGGCACAGAAACACGGTGCCGGCCGGCCAGTAGGGCGCGACCTGGCGCAACACCATGGCTCCCTCGAACACGTTTGACACGCTGATGTGGTGCGTGAGATCGAAGATCTTCAGGTCGGGGCCGACGCTGCACGCAATGCCGCGCAGAATGCCGGCTGCCGCGTCTTTGGTGCCGAAGTCGGTCATCAGCACCAGCGGGTGCGAACCCGCCCAGGCTGCAGAGGTCAACAGCAGGGTCGACAGCAATGCGCAGGGAAACGCGAAACGACGAATCGCCAAGAATGCCGATCGGGTCATGAGTTGGGTGTCCTTTCACGACAGATGTACCGGGCCGGCTGTTGTCGGCCCCGGCCGAATGCCGCACCTGCGCATTCTAACACGCGGCCGATGGGACCCCAACCAACTTCTTGGTTGGCTTCGTGGTTGGCCCTGATGACTCGCGTTACTCGCCGAACGGTTCGCGCACCGCGATCGACAGAATCTTGCCGCCCGGGGTGTACCGCGTCGTCTCCATTTTGTCGCCATCGAAAACGCCACAGTAGTCGAGACGGAAGAGAAACCCCTTGGGTTGCCGGGCGAAATCGATGTACTCGCGTTGCTCGATCTCGCTCTTCATGATCTTCACGACCTTGCCGTACACTTTCTCGAGGTCGGCCACCTTCGCGCCCGGATGCGCACCTTCAGCCGTCTTGCACGTGGTCGCAAAGGTCTCGATGAACTCGATCTTCTTCGCCGGTTGCAGCGGCGCACCCGGATCGTCCTCGCCCGCGAACACGACCATCAGGTCTTCGCTGCCGTTTCGGATGCTGATCAACGCGGCGCCGTCGCCATCGGAACACCGACTGAACGTTGCCTTCGGCAGGGCCTTCATGGCCTCGGCCACGGCCATGCCCAGCTTGATTGGGCCGATTCCCGCCGGTGTGATCGCATGAATGTCATCTGTTGTATTTACGTCTCCTCCCGTTGCGCTGTTGTCACCGACCGCGGTCCCCGGGCCTGCCGGGTCGCCGTCGACCGACACGAACGCGCTGAAGGCCCATCCCTCCTGTTTCTTGTAGCGGACTTTGAGCCACCGGCCCCGTTTGCCGCCGATGACCTCCTCGCGGTCGCTGCTCGACAACACCTCGACCGTGTCGCCCTTGATGACGGCGCAAACGATCTTCGCGCTGGCGTCGGCCTTGGCCCGCACGTTGACGCCGGGGTCACCGATGACGACGCCCTCCTTGGCCGCTGCCAGCAGCGGCATCCCCACGCACAGTCCAGCAGTGAGCAATACCAGTCCGAATCGTTTCATGAAGCACCTCGCCTGTTGCGCTCGCTCGTTGCTGCGCATCTGTATTTTCGTGTATTTGCTTGTATTGACACGCTCTTCCCGATGCACCCCCGGCATCGAATCCCGGCGGTCATGATACGTCGCCACCGATCTGCCCGGCAAACCGGTTTGTTCGCCGTTATTGAACCCCCCGGGCCGACAGGTTACAATCAGGGTACACCGCATGACCTGATCGTTGCCGTGTGCAGAGGAGTGGGAGCCATGCCCAACAAGAAGAAACACTCGGGGCCGAAAAAGTCGGCCAAAAAGTTCGCCAAGAAGCTCGGCAAGAAGGTCGACGACCTGAAACCCGAGAAGAAATCCGCCAAGAAAGCGCAGAAGAAAACCCAGAAGAAGGGCGGCAAGAAAGACCAATCCGGCAAGGGCAAGAACAAGAAAGGCGCATTGAAGGCCGACAAGAGCGCCCTCATGGGGATCGTCGCCGGCAAAGGTCTCGATCGCTCGACCGTTGCCGGCGCGCCGGCTCTGGGTGGTCCGGCGTCGGCCACCCCTGCTGCGCGGCCAGTGGATACCCATGGTCGCAAGACCTCTGCTGCGACGGCGGGCGGCGGCAACCTGGCGAACGGTCACCCACGCCCGATTCGCCCATCCCCAGACTTCTTTTTCAACCGTGAGCTCAGTTGGCTCGACTTCAACGAACGCGTGCTGCACGAGGCCGCTGACCCGCGCAACCCGTTGCTCGAGCGCCTGAGTTTTCTCGCCATCTCGACCTCGAACCTCGACGAGTTCTTCATGAAGCGCGTCGGTCTGCTCAAGCGGCAATTCGACGCGGGAATGCCGTCGCGCGCGGCCGACCGCATGACGCCGCGGCAACAGCTGGCAGCAATACGTCGTAAAGTTCTCGCGTTCGCCGAACGCCAGGCGAAGATTTTCAACAAAGACCTTGCGCCCGGCCTGGCCGAACACGGTCTGCAGATCGTGCGCTACAAAGATCTCGACAGCGACGGCCGTGCCGAGGCCGACGCGTTCTTTCACAGTCGGGTGTTCCCGGTGCTGACGCCGCTTTCAGTCGATCCCGGCCATCCGTTCCCGTTCATCTCGAACCTGTCGACCTCGCTCGGACTCGTCCTGCGGCACCCCGACTCCGGCGAGAAGGTCTTTGCCCGCGTCAAGGTGCCCGAGGTGCTGCCGCAGTTCATCAAGATTGCCGGCGCGTCACGCAAGGGGCGGTTCACCTTCATTGGTCTGTTCGATCTCATCCGCCACAATCTTGCCGAACTGTTTCCCGGGCGCGCCGTTCTCGATATCATGCCATTTCGCATCACGCGCAACGCCGCTGTCGAGCGCGACGAGGAAGACGCCGAGGACCTGCTCGATCTCATGGAGGAGGAGATCCGTCTGCGCAAGTTTGAACGGGTGGTGCGGCTCGAGGTCGGGCCGAAACCCGACGAGGGGATGATCGAGCTCCTCTGCCGCGAACTCGAGATCGAATCCGACGATGTCTACGAAATGCCCTACGCACAGGATCTGACCACGTTTCGGGCGCTGGTCGATCTGCCGCTGCCCGAGTTGAAGAATCCGCCGTGGTTCCCAGTGACGGCGCGGGCCCTGGCCGACGAAGATGTCGACATCTTTACGGCGATTCGCAAGAACGATATTCTCGTGCACCATCCGTATGAGAGCTTCACGACGAGCATGGAGCGGTTCGTGCGTGAGGCCGCTGCCGATCCACAGGTCCTCGCGATCAAGGTGACGCTGTATCGCGCCGGCAAAGACAGCCCATTCATCCCCTCGCTCATCCGCGCTGCCGAAGCGGGCAAGCAGGTGGTGGTGATCGTCGAACTGAAGGCCCGTTTCGACGAGGCCCGTAACATCGAGATCGCCCAGACCCTCGAAAAGGTTGGTGTGCATGTCGTGTATGGCATGGTCGGTTTGAAAACGCACACCAAGTTGACCTTGATCGTGCGCAATGAACACGATGTATTGCGTTGTTATGCACACATCGGCACGGGTAACTACAATCCGCACACCGCCAAGGTGTACACCGATCTCAGTCTGTTTACCTGCAACCCCGAGTTGTGTCGCGACCTGACCGAGGTGTTCAACTCACTGACCGGTTGTTCGATCAACCGCGATTATCAACATCTGCTCGTGGCTCCGGTCAACATGCGCGAGCGCTTTCTGGCCATGATCCGCCGCGAGATCGAACACTGTCGGGCCGGTCGGCCGGCCCGCATCGTCATCAAGATCAACAGCCTCGAAGACGCGGTGGTGATCGCTGCCCTCTACGAGGCGTCGCAGGCCGGCGTGCCCGTCGACCTCATCGTCCGTGGCTTCTGCTGCCTCAAACCCGGAGTGCCGGGCCTCAGCGACAACATCCGCGTGATCTCGATCGTCGGCCGCTTCCTCGAGCACTCCCGCATCTTCCATTTCGCCGACGGCAAGAAGAACCCGGCCCAGGGCGAGTTCTACATCGGCTCGGCCGACCTGATGACCCGCAATCTGCTGCATCGCGTCGAGGTCGTCACCCCGGTTGACGATGCCGAGGCCCGACGCCAACTCTGGACGATCCTCAATACGGCGCTCGAAGACCACCGTCAGGCCTGGGAACTCGACGCCGAGGGGGTGTACCGGCAGCGCAAACAACCCGCCGACTACACCGATCCGCGTGGGCGCGGGACCCATCGTCTCCTCATGGAGCTGGCCCGCGGCGGGTATGACACCGACCTCGACGACCTGCCGCCGCCGTCCGGCAAAAGGAAGAAGAGCAAGCGGTAAGGGACTACCCTCTCTGTGTAAGGGCGCACGGCCGTGCGCCCCAACCCGTGCGCCCCAACCCGTGCGCCCCAACCCGTGCGCCCCAACCCGTGCGCCCCCATCATGCGCCCCGGCCGCCGCGCGGGGTCAGTACTGGAAATAGTACCGCTCCCCCGGCAGGTCGACGTCGCGCCGTGGTGAGACCATCGTCGGCCCCGGCGTGTAGGTGGTCGGTACGTCTTGATCGGGAACGACGGCGCGCTCGAACAAGACTGCGTCGAACCAGACGGCGCCGCTGGCGGTGGCGTCATTACAAAGTATGACATAGGCGCCACTGGCTGTCGTGGGGTCGAATTCGAGATCGAACGCCATGAACACCCGGTACCACGTCATTGGCCCCAGTCCGCGGAAGGTCGGGTCGCGGTGGATGGCCGTCGACCGACCCGCGATGCCCGCCTTGACCGGCAGCGCCCCGGCGGGTGATGCCAGAGGCGTCACGTTCCCCTGGGGATCAATACCTGCGCCCCAGGCCCGCACGCACACCTCGCCCGCCCCCGGGGCCGTGGTGGTGATGAAGCCGATTGTGGCCGGACTCGTCGCCGGGCAGACCCAGGCCGACAATACGTACCGTGCCTTGTCGACGAGCGCCTCGGCCTTGACCGCTTGAAAGACCGTACCTTCGTCGACCTCCGGCCCCGGGTCGCCCACGGGTCCGCCGGATCCGGAGGCCGAGCCTGAACCCGATCCCGAACCCGATCCCGAACCCCAGCCCGAACCCCAGCCCGAGCCGTGACCCGGACCGTGTCCTTTGCCCTTGCGGCTGCCGGGTGGCCAGGCCAGGGTTGCCGAAGAAAATACGCACAACAGCAATACGAAAGCAAACAGTCGACGCCAGAGAGGACTGCCTGTCATCATGTTCTTCACTCCTTGGCCGGCGCCGTCTCGATCACCGCGCGCACGTCGGGGCGGCCCGCCGCGATCCAGAACTGTTGAATCACCACGGTGCGCGCACCGACACCGGTTGGTAGAATACGCGGTATTGCACCGGCCACGTCGCCGATCATTCCTGAGATCAAGCCGAGTCGGGCCGCGCTCGCGAGCGTGCGGTTGTAGCCCGGGCTCGGGTCGCCGTTCCCCGGGTCGGCCGGAGGTTCGGGCGGCGTAAACGGTTCGGTGGCCGGGGGCGCATCGGCAGGCACTGCGTGTTCTCGCGCTGATCCCGCCCCCGGATCGACCGGGGTCGACAATTCGCTGTCGTCGTCGGCATCGCCAGGATCCTCGGCCCCGCTCGATGCGCCACCCTCGCCAGTATCACCCCCGGTTGTCGGACCTCGCGGATGCGATGGAGTGTTGTCGGGACCGGCGTCTGCCGCTGTTCCTGAGGGCGCCGACGGGGCGGGTGCTCCCGGCGTCGGCGTGTCGGCCGGCAACCCGGTGAATGGCACGGTGGGCATCGGATACCGTGCCCGGGCCCGCTTGCCGATCGCGCTCACGAACACGTCGCCCGCCAGTTTCAAACTCGCGCGTTTGACCAGTTCGGTCAGCATCTGCTTCACCGTGGCCTCGGTCACGGCTGCGGCCGCCGCTGACCCGCCGCCGAGGCTGACCGCGCCGACCGCGGCGTCGGTAAACGATTTGCGTCCGACATCTTTGATGATCTGGCCGGCGGTCTTCTTGTGCGGGCGAAACCGTTGCATGCGCAGTTCGTAGAGCAGGTTGATCTGAAATGACAACAACCCGGACCCCAGCGCCGAACCGACGGCCTTGCCGATCGCCGGCGAGGCCGGAATGATGACGGCCGCCACGAAGCCCGCTCCCGAGGTCGAGATGCCGAGTGCCGTGACAATCGAGGTGATGATCGTCGGTCCGAGCACCGCACCCGCGTAACCGCCGGCGATTGACCCCGCGGCCGGGCCAAAGGCCCGCAGCGTCGCCCACACCGCCTCTTCGATGGCCTTCATCTCGCGCGCCGGTGCCGGTCTTGCTGGTTGTGCAATAGGTTGTATTGCAGACACCGGGTTGCCGGCGAGCATGGCAAGAATGACGAGCACGAGCACGATGACTTGTGCCAACGGTCGTTGCAAACAGACCCCGAGCGGCCTGCACGCCAATCGGTAGGGGAGTTGCCGAGCGGGTATTGTTGCCGTCCGTCGCATCTTGTCCTCCAGATCGATGAATGCCTCGTTGGGCCAGGGGATGCGCCTTCATCATACGCTCTCCCGCCCGTGTCGGTAAAGGGTCGGGGGCACTGGAGGGGGCCGGTGATGGAGGATTGGGCTGCGTGGCGGGCGGCGCTGCCGGTAGTTCTTTCATTTGTCGCGCGCCGTGGTTTACCATGGCAACGGTAGGGGGGATCCGATGCGTTCGGCTCTGACAATGGTGGGAATCCGCTGGATCTGCGTGGCGTGTGCGCTGGTGCTCTGCCTTCTTCAAGGTGCGGGCGCCGTTATTGCCCAGGGATCAGGCTCGGGTTCAGGCTCCGGTGAGCACTCGATCAGGCTTGGCTACCTCGCCTCGATGCTCGCCGAGGTCGATCGGTCCGATGCCAAGGTTGCCCTCCAGGTCTGGACCGACAACCTCAGCAAAGAAGAAGGGTACAACTACACCACGTTTTCAGAAATCTATGAATCACTCGACGAGATGGTTCAGGCGCTCAAAGACAGGAAGATCGACATGGTCTCAATTTCGGCGCTCGATTACCTGCGCATCCGCGACAAGGTTTCGTTGATCCCCGAAATCTGCAGCGCCTGGAACGACTCCCCGTTTGCCGTCGAGTTGCTGCTGGTGCGCAAAGACTCCGGGATCACCAGTTTCAAACAATTGGCCGGCCGGACGCTCCTGATCGAGAAACTGGCCACCGGTGGGCTGCCGATGATCTGGCTCGACACCCTGCTCTGGAAGAACGGCCTGCCCGAGCACACCCGCTTCTGCGGCAAGGTGAAGCTGGTCGACAAATCGTCGGCCGCAGCGATGCCCGTGTTCTTCAAGCAGGCCGATGCCTGCATCGTGCGCGAGACGAGCTTCAACTCGATCGTCGAACTGAACCCGCAGGTGGGCAACGACCTCGTTGCCATCGAGCGCTCGCCGAAGTGCCTGCGTGCGTTTGCCCTGTTTCGCAGTGATTACAACGAGACCGACCGCAAACGCCTCGAGCGCTCGGCGCTCAAACTGCACCAGACCGTGAAGGGCAAGCAGATTCTCATGCTCTTCAAGACCGAGAAGATCATCGACTACGACCCGGCGTTCATCAAGACGACCGAGGATCTGTGGGCCGAGTATCACAAGCTGAAGGTGGCGCAGAAGAGACCGTAACCACCTCGAACAGGCGGATCGGTTGGGTCTTGCCCTTCAACGGCATCGCCGCCATTTCCTCGAACTGCACGGCGTGACCTGCGCGTGCCCGCGTCTGTTCCGATACCACGATCTGGGTGTGGCGGCCCTCCTTGCTCGCGCCCTCCAGTCGGGCTGCGACGTTGACCACATCGCCGATCACCGTCAGATCTTTGCGCCGGCGACTGCCGACATCACCCATCATCACGTTGCCGGTGTTGATGCCGACACCGATCTTGATGGTGAACTCGCCAGCCCGTTCGCGTTTGCGATTGAAGAGGTCGAGAAAACGCCGCATCGCCCAGGCCGCGCGCACCGCCCGCAGCGGATGATCGTCGGTTCCGTCTTCGGCAAGAAACACGGCCATCACCGCGTCGCCGATGAACTTGTCGATCCGCCCGCGGTGCCGCTTGATCAGCGGTTCGATGCCGCCGAGGAAACCATTGAGCATGGCGAAGATCGCGGGCGGCGGATGGCTCTCGGACAGTGTCGTGAAGCCGCGGATATCGGAAAACAGCACCGTGGCTTCGCGGATCTCGCCGCGGTTGCCGGAGTCCGTCGTGTCATCACGCACCGCTTCGATCACCGACTCCGACACGTAGGCCTGCATGCGCAAGCGCTCGCGCAGCCCCTGAACCATCTGATTGAACGTCTGCCCCAGACGGCCGATCTCGTCGGCCCCCAGATCGGGCAGAGTCACGGTCAGATCGTTGCCGGCAATACGTTGTGCAGCTTCATCGAGCAGCCGGATCGGTCGCACCAGTTGCGAGGCGAGCAGCAGTCCGAGCAAGACCGCAATCGTGGTCATGCCGCCGATCTGCCAGGCCAACTGGGCCCGCAGGGCCCCGATCGAGCGCTGCACCGGCGCCATCGACATCGCCAGGCACGGGACGTACAACGCGTCGAGGCCGGGAATCACCTCGACGAGGCAGAGCCAGGGTTCGCTGTTGCAGGTGAGCGTCAGTTCGAAACGGGTGGCCGTCGGGTCGGCGTGCAACCGCTCCTGAACCGCTTCCTGCAGCGCAGCGGGCACCGTCGACGAGAGATTGATGCGGGGGGCACCGGTGCGCGGGATGAAATGCAGGCGAATGCCCGGATCGCGCTTTTCGCTGTTGTAGGCCACCGTTTCACGCCGTGCAAAAGTGCGGCCCATGAGACGTGGCGATACGTCGATCAATACAGGATATGACATTGCGCGGGTCTTGACCAGCACGGTCATCAGCCACGGTGCGTCTGGGCCGCTGCCAAATCGACCCATGCGATTCGCCTTGATTGCCGTGGCGTCGCCGCCGGCTCCGACCCGCGCGAGTTCCTGGGTCATCTCGTCGAACATTCCGTCGAGAAAGGTGTCTTTTCTCGCCGACCGACGCCCCTCGTCCCACAGGAACTGCCGCAATACCATGCGAATGCCGATGTTCGATTTGTCATCCTGGTGGCGTTCGCTCGAGAATCGCACGTTCCCCTCGGCGTCGCCGATATGAAAGCGGGTGACCAGTCGGCGAGCGCCCTCGACGTTTGGATTGTCGCGGTTCAACCTCTCGCCGAGTCGGAGCACATCAGTCAATTGTGGCGCGGCAAACAATTGCGGATGCGAGGCCAACAACGGATAGACCAACGGCAAGAGACCGCGAAACGCCCCCTCGAGATCCGCGGCAGGACGGGGTACCAGAGCGCTGATCTGGTCGAGGAGTCGGCGCTCGTGCGTCTCCTGGCTCATCTGCAGACGACGGGTTAATGCGGCCAGCGAACTGCGCAGGCGTTCGCGCGCCTGCAGTTCCTGCGACTCCGAGGCGCTGGCAATACGGTGACTCCCCGACAGCGACAGAAACAATACCGGCAGAATCGCGGCGCACCCAAAGAGCGCGGCGATGCGCCAATGCAACGAAGGCGGGGCCACCCGGCCACTCGCCAGTAACCACGTGCCCAAGCCCATGGCCAGACCCAGTGCGGCCAGCGCCCGCAGCAACCGCACTTGCCAGGTGTCGACGAAGCGATCGAGGCGCGCCTGCGGATACAACGCCAGGGTCCGGATCGTTTCGGTGTCATCGGGCGTCGCCGCCGCGGCGAGCCAGCGTCCGGTCTTTACAGTAAATACGGTGTCACTGCGTTGTAAATACTCGTCTGCCAGGGTGTAACGGGCCAGCGGACTCCAGGACAACCGTGGGTCGAGGGCGTTCTCGGCGGGCCGCTGGTAATCGATGGCGGCACCCCCGACCGAGCTGGGGCGTCGGGCGTTGCGTTGCAGGGCAAGGCGCGCCCACGTTTGCGGCGGCAGGCGTTGCGGAAACACCATCACCAGAAGTCCGCCCCGGATCGGGGCGCGCCGGTCCACGGCCCGGCCGGAGTGCTGCCCCACCGGCCGCCACAAGAGACCGATCGGCTCCGTGGCGAGCGTCGATCGCACGATCGTCCCGGGGCGGAGCACCAGATCGCGCGCCAGGTTGCGGCCGCCGCAAAGATACGCGAGCATGCGCACGTTGGTGTTTGCCGTCAGCGGCTGCGCATCCCGATAATGATTGCGGAAGACGGGCACCGCCTTCGCCCATGCCCGGCCGCCGGGAGGCTCGAGTTCGGCGGAAAGCGGCTGGTAGACCCAGTTGGCGTCGAAGCGAACCCAGCGGAACGCGCCGGGATAGCGACGGTCGAGTCGCTGCAGCGTTGTCAACAGCAGGGTCTCGCCGTTGGGTTCACTCGTTCCGCGGATCAACCGAGCGATCAGCCGCGACAGTTGGGTCGCTGGCGACGTCTCGCGGGCCAGGCGCACCGCCTCGGCGCTCAAACGCCGCTCTACCTCGCGCTGACGGCGCGCGCGCTCGTCGCCGATCAGCGTCATGCCCAGGTCGTACAGTTGCAGCAGCGGCACGAGGATCAGCACGCCGGCGAGGAGCGCGCCGGTCCAGGGGGTGCGGGCGTCGTTCGTGAAAGAGGCGACTGAGTGCGTCATGGCGTCTCGATACTACCAACGATCGTGGCCGTCTGTCACCTCAGGTTCAGTGCAATACATTGTCACTCATCAACGAAAAGGTGCCGCCGAGAAAAACAACACCCCCGATTTCTCGGGGGTGTTGCCGAAATCGTGTTCAGTGACTGCGGATCAGAAGTCGCCGCCGCCCG
>CAZADH010000165.1:0-13346 GCA_964483805.1 uncultured bacterium | reverse complement strand
GCGTCGGGATCGGCAGGCCAAGATGGAACTCGGGGGCCGGGAACTTCGCCGCGCCACCCGGCAGATGCAACGCACCCATCAGGTAATACACCGCGGTGCCCAGGCCGATGGCCGCGAGCACGCCGGGGAAATCTTTGGGTAGGCGGATCTTCGCGACCAGATTGTAAAGGATCAGGCCGAGCGAGATCATGCCGACAACCGGCATACCGAAGATCTTGAGCAACGGCATGAAGCCGATAAGAGCCAGACCAATGCCGGCAAGTGACTCGAGTAGGCCGGCCTGCGGCACGATTCGCTGCACCCACGCGCCGAAGAACGAGAAGACCAGCTTGAAGATACCGGTGAGCACGAGCGTCGCCATGCCGACATACCAGGTCATCATCGCCGCGTCGTTCGGGCTCATACCGCCATTCTTCAGACCGACGAAACACGGGCCGAGCACGATGAAGGCGACACCGATGGTCGACGGCGTATCGAGCCCGAGCGGCATCGCCGTGACATTCATGTTGCCGGTGCGCGCTGCGAGCCGCCGCGCCATGATGGTGTAGACGATGTCGCCGAACAGCACGCCGAACGCGGTGCCCGGGAACATCTTCGTGTAGATGATCTCGGCCGGAAAACCGAACAGGTCTTTGAGGATGAAGGCCAGAAAGGCCAACACGGTTACGTTGTCGATCATCAGGCCGAAGAAGCCGTTGATGTCGCCCAGGGCAAACCACGGATACTGTTTGTCGGTGCGGGTTGTCTCGACTGCCGTGCTCACGCGGTGTTTCCTCCGATTCGGGAATCAGCATTGGCTCGAAGCATGGCGGACCATGCCGCGATTTCCGGCATCATAAAACGGATCGGGCGATTCGCGCCACCCCAAAATGCGGCCCAGAACACAGCGATGGGATCGGGCGAGACCGCCGTGGGAATCGACGACCGGTTACCGGCCCGCGGGCACCCGGGTCGCCGCGGCATCTCTGCCCCCACCGCGGGCGTCGACGTCCTCGACATCGACGTTTTGGTCGTGGACGATGACCTTCTTCGCGATCGGCCATCCGAAGAACCCGAGGAACAACGCGGCCAATATCAACAAAACCCAGTAGATCCAGCCTTGCCGTGATCGACGACGCATGTCTGCCTCCGTGGGGTTCACCGCTCAGGGCGACCCGCTGTTCAGCTTAACGCACCGCGATCCCATTGTCACGTGCCCACACACGCGCGTTTCCGGTAGCTTGGTGTGCCGCACCAATCAGCGGCCGCGATCACTTCCCCGCGCACGCGTGTTTCGGTGCGATCGCCGGGCAGGCTCATCAAGTGACCTCGACCACGATGTTTTTGACAACGCTGCGCCGACCCACTACGTTATTCACTGACATCGACTGACACCGCCAGTGCAGACCGTGTCTGACAAGATCGGCCTCTGCGCACAGATCGGGACATGACCTTGACCGAACCGACCGCTCCGACAACCAGCGACCGCGACAACTCTGCCACAGCGACGGCGCCAGACCCAGACTCCAGCGTATCGACGCCCGGCGTATCGACGCCCGGCGTATCGACGCCCGGCGTATCGACGCCCGGCGCCAACGCAGGCCTGATCCCGTTCACCACCGAAGGCGCCCCGGAATCAGTGGCTGCACCCTTGACACCGGTTGTATTGACACCCCCGGGCGGCGGCATTTTCGGCCTGGCCAACGGTTTTCGCGAAATGCCGGCGGCATTCTGGTTCATCGTGCGCACCCCCCCGGCCTGGCCGCTGGCATTGATGCCGGCGGCGGTCGCCCTCGTGCTCATCGTATTGCTGGTGTATTACGGCATTCCCTGGGAACGCGCCATTGTGGCCACCCAGTTTGGCGAGGTGCAGTCGATCTGGGCGCGGGCCGCCGTGTGGGTGTTCGGGCTGTTTGCCGATTTGGGCACACTCGTTCTGTGCGTGATTCTCGCGATCGTCATGGCGCAACCGCTGGCGAGCCCAGCCAATGACGCGATGGTCAGGCGCCGCCGCGAAGCGCTCGGGCTGGCGCCCTGGCCCGACGGGCCGATCGTCGCCGGCGTGGTCTCGAGCATCAAGACCGGACTCGCCACCGTGCTGTTTGGTTTGCCGCCGCTGGCCCTGCTCTGGACCATCGGGGCGTTGCTGCCGTTCACGCTGGTGGTCGTGGTGCCGCTGAAGATCGGCTGGTCGGCCTTGCTGGCGGCGTGGAACCTGCTCGACTGCCCGTTTTCCCAGGCCGGGCTCGGCGTGCGCCGCCGGCTGGCGTGGGCGCGCCAGAACCTGGCGGCGATGCTCGGCTTCGGCCTGGCGTGCATCGTGCTGGCGATGATTCCGCTGGCCGATGTGTTTCTCGTGCCGGTCGGGGTCGCGGCGGCGGCCGGCCTGTTGTCGCGCACCCTCCCCGATCTGGACAGACCGTAGAAACCGGGTCGCATTGCGTTTCGGCAACACGAGAAGGTGCCGGGCTTCGCGTTTGCAATCCGGGGGCCCCGGCAATACCATAGACGGGGTCCGTTGCCCGGTCGCCCCCTGATGAAGTGATGCGGCAACGCCGGCTGTATATTTCGTTTGTATTGACATTTCGAAGGAGCATTCCATGTCCCGACGAATCCTGGTGCCGTTTGCGTTGGTGTTATGCGCGTTGATTGCCCTGTCGTTGACGGGCTGTGGTTTCGGTTCAGGCGAGGGCGCGGCCACGGTCATCCAGGCGACCGGGCAGAACGCCACCCCGGCGCCGGCGCGGGTGTCGTTCTGCGTGCAGTTGTCGGAGCACGCGGCCGCGAATTATGAACCGCGGCTGACGATGCGCAAGGGCAGCAAGACCGGCAGTGCCCGTGTGCGCTTCCGTCTCACCGGGTTGAACGTCAACAATCCGAGTGCCACCACGCCGACAACCACCACCGACACGACGGTCGAGGTGCCGGCGGGTTCGCGGGTGGCCACGATCTCGCTCGACGCGCCCGCCGGGCCGACGATCGCCAATGTGGCCATTCTCGGCGACGGCGACGTCGAGGGCATGCGCGATTTCGCCGGCGCCACGACGCTGCAGGCCGGCGCCAACACGATGACCGTGAACCCCTGCAACAGCCGCATGCCGCAAGACCGCCTGGCCAACACCCTGCAGCAGATCGCCGTGGCCACCGACGCCGTGCGCAACGCCCCCAGCGACATCGTTGCCCAGACAACCACCGTCATCAACGGCATCAATCGCAACGAAGAGGCGGCCGACCAGAAGGGCGTTGTCAATACATTGTCACGCATCCGCCCACCGAACATGACCGAACTCAAACAGGGGGCCGAGGGCGGTGCCGCCAACCTGGCGCTCACCGCCGCTTCGCTGCGTGTGACTGCAACCAATTTCTGGAGCGGCGGCCAGTTGTCGGAACCGACGGTCGGCCAGATGGCGTTCAAGCAGATCCTGTTGCCGGCCCTCGACGGTTCGGGTTTCGTGGCCTGCGAACACCGGTTTTTCCCCGATTGTTTCGCGGTGGCCCGGGTCAACACCCAGGCGCAACGCGCTGCCTACGTGCGCAACCGCGGCAAATGTTACGCAACGTTCATGATGCCCGATCACTCGTTTGTCGTCGGCGGCAACAGCCGCGCGGTGCTCAAGCCGGTGTTGTTTCGCTGGAACGGCCAGACCGATGCGCACACCGTCGGCACCTTGTCCGACGAATCCTCGCACGCGGGCCTGATGTGGTACCGGCAGTTCGACGATGCCGTGGCGACGCCGCAAGATCCCGATGCCGGCGTGACCGGCGTGCGTTTCGACGGTCAGAGTACAAATGTATTGCTGGTGTCGGTCAAAGACGCCACCACGCAGACCACCAAGGTCTATCGCATCGACGGCAACTCCGGCCTCGATGCCACCGACGCCAACGTCACGGCAGGCGGCAACATCGGCGTCATCCCCAGGCGCGGCGTGATCGAGGGCGTCGTCACCAGCATGTCAGCGGGTACCGCGCTCGCCGACGTGCTCGTCGATGTCCGCGACGCGGCTGGCCAGAGCGTGGCCGTGAAATACAGCGATTCCGCCGGTGCGTACTCATTCAGTGTGCCGGTGGGCACCTACTCGCTGCGTTTCACCAAGACGGATTTCGCCAACTACACGTACGGAAGCGTCGTGGTGAACGGTAACCGCACCACCAACCTCAACACCGTCCAGATGGCGCCAACCACCGACACGCGGCCGTCTGACCTGCGTGGCACGGTTCGCTACTACAATCACAACACCAACGCCATCGAGGCCGTGGCTTATGCAACGGTAAAACTGTACACGGGGCCCGAACCCTCGGGAACGCCGGTAACGCAGACCGCGGACGAAACCGGAGCCTATGCCTTCAACGACATCGCGCCCGGGATCTACACCGTCAAGGCACAGATGAACGGTGGATACGACGCCTATCTCACGGTTACCGTCCTACCCAATCTGATTATGTCCGGGCGTGACATCTACATGCAGGAAAAAGTCCTGGTCGGCGGCGTCGTCAATACGAGCGAGCTTCGCTTCGTCTTGCTCTGGAGCCAGGTCGATGATCCGGTGCGGTCGGCGACGTTCGACAACTCCAAGGACCTCGATCTCGATGCCCATTTGATGGGTCCGAATCACCCGTACTTCACCAGCACCGTCTCGGGCGCGCCAGAACGCTTCGACATGAACTGGCGGTACGCTCATACCACCTCAGACGCCGACACGAACGCGCAGACAGACTTTGGCGTGACCCTGGCCCAGTTTGCCAATTATGTTGAACAGGACATCGACAGCACGACTCCCGGTCGTCCTGAATTCATCACGCTTCGCGACATGGTCGATGATGTAACCTATGTTGCCAACGGGTATGAAGCCACCGGCCAGACAACGTATTACAATTTCTACGTGCGCGACTACTATCGAAGCCCGGACTACACGCCATACAAGCTCAACACGAACGGCATCCGCACCGCGAATCCGGACACCGTGCTGAGTCGCTCGAACGCCAAGGTTGTCGTGTACCAGGGCGAACGTCAACTCGAGGTGTTCCGCGTGCCGTACGGCAATCAGGGATGTGACTGGAATGTCTGTCGGTTGTATCTGTACCGAGCCAATGGCGACAGTCAACCCGGCATTCCGGTTATTGAACCGGTCGACAGCTTCGACACCTTCGACGACCTCAATTACGTTGCCTTCGCTGCGAGTGCCAGAGCCAACACCAAGAGTGGCGCGCCGCCGTCTGCCGGCCACGGCAAAGCGATTGCACAGGGATTCGGCCCGCTGTCGGAGCGACCGGTCAACGTGATCAAGCAGTCAAGCCCGGTGATGGCGAGCCACTGACGGCGCCATTTCGGGTTGTCGCCAAAACCGCCGGCGCGCATCCGCGTGCCGGCGGACTTGTCGTTGGGGGTGTTTACGAAAACCGCTGCAGAGCCTCTTCGCGGCTGGCGCTGGCGCGATCGCAGTTGGGGAACCCCATGATCTGCAGGCCCATGCGGGCGGTGGGGCACAACCCGCAAAACTCGAGCTGCCCGCCGTTTTCGCGCGCCATCTCGATCGAGCGGACCAGCACGACATAACCCATGCTGCCGATGGTCGGCGACAACGACAGATCAACGAGGACTTTGGTCCCATGGCGCTTGACCAGAGGCTCGAGCAAGGCAGTGAGTCGGATCGACAAGAGATGATCGAGGCTGCCATCGATCTCGATGACATGAACCTCACCGAACGTAAAAACGCGAACCATGGGGGTGCTGCCGGTCGTCATCGACACAGCCGCCACGAATTCATCACCAACACCTCCACAAACATCTCTTGTGCCTTTGACATATTCTCACGGCCGGCATGGGAATTCCAGACCCCTGTGCAAAACAATCGCCATGGTTCACACGCCCTTGATCTGAAACCCAGGCAAGGGCACACCAGCGGCCGCACGAACGATCCGGCAGATCGACCCGGGCTCAGAACGCCGAACTGGTGGCCCGTGCGTAACTGGCCGGCAACGCGTTTCCGGTGGTCGAGATCACCAACCGTTGGCCTTGCTTGATATTGAACGTGTATTGCAGGCCGCGCTTCGGCGAGTAGTCACGCCCGTTCGTGGTCTCCATGCTGTCGGGGTCTTTGCGCCCCTGGAACCAGACCGGAGCGTTCGCGGTGTCGTCGGGCCGCACCCATTCCAACAACGAGTGCCCATTCACCATCACCTCGGTTCCGTCGGGATTGAGCAGACGGATCTCGATCGTCGCCGGTTGATAGGTGGTCAAGAGCACCTCGATCGTCACCGGCCCGTCCGACATCGCCGTGACATCGGCGGTGCCCAGGCCCGACACCTGCACCCGCTTCGGCGGCCCGCCCGAAATGACCCGCGGGATGGTCGAGGCCCCCGTGGCCGGGACCGGTCCGGCGGCGGCCGCCGCGTTGCCCAGATGCGAGCCGCCGCCGGCCGCCGCGGGCCAAGGACTCGTGTCGAGCGCGCGCGGCACGGGAACGACAGCGGCTGGACTCGCTGCAGGTCCGGCCGGTTGCCAGCGGGCGCCGACGGTCGATGATGCGGTCAACGTCTCGACCACCTGCCGCACCGTTTCGCCCTCGCGCCCCATCTCGATCTCGGCGGCGTGGACATGCGCGCACAGCACCACGATCAAGACGGAAAACAGGACCGCCCGCCATGGATGGCGCAGTGAAAGCGGACCCCACCCGCCATTGTTCTCGAACCGATGGTCTCTAGCGTTTGATGTGCAAGACAAACCGTTTGCCTCCCAATAAGCCCTTGAAGTCAAAGTTGGTCACCTGGCTGCCCGCCGTGCGCACCACCTTGGTACCGTCGGATGACAACCGCCAGGTGACCGTTTGGAGCACCGGTTCGCTCCCACGTTTGTCGGGAGCGACCACGACCTGCAAGCGATACCCGTTGACTGCATCGCCCGCGAGCTCGGTGCTCGAGCGCAGATCTTGTTTCAGCCGTGCTTCGAGGCGGGAATACGTGTTGAAATACTCCTGGCTCGCAGCGTCTTCCCGATCGACCGAGGTCGTGCCGCCATAGACGAGGTAGACGACGGCGAGGGCGACCCCGACGATGCCGAGAACGACGAGCACTTCGAGCGCGCTGGCACCACGCCGCACGCCGCGACGCTCTTGTATTGACATGGTATTACGGAACAAAAGTCACCCCCCGTTCCGCCTCGACAAACCGGTAGGACCGCTGGTAATTGGCGGCATCGGTGGGATCGAATGCCGATCGATAGCGGATTTCGCGGGCGACACCCGGACGGCCGAGTCCCACGGCCAGCTCGCGCGCGGCCACCAGGCCGTCGATGCTGAACGCATCGGGCAGTTCCAGCCGCCCGGCCAGTGCCACCAGGCCCACGCCAACCGGATCGGCGGTCTGCAAGACCACGTTGCCCTGCAACGCGACGACCGTGACCGGTTCGTGCTCGGGCACGGTCACCCGCGCGCGCACCCGCACGTGGCGATCGACGAGGATGATGCCACCGCCTCCCGGTGCGATCTCGAGCGGCTCGAGGAGGTCGAGGTCGCCGGCAATGCGCACCACGCCACCGATGCGGATGCGCCTTGCCGAATCCCGGGCGACGCTGCGCAGGAAGGCGGCGCCATCGTCATACCGCGTGCATACTTTGGCATCGAGAAACGAGAGGTCTTGCAGAGCCGCCAGATCGGGGATCCGGTAGCGCACGGCGCCTCGATCGTCTTTGATCGTGCAGGCCAGGCCGTAGGCCGGCCGATGCCAGGCTACCGGGGCGCCGTCGATCTCGACGCGCTGCAGCGGCGCCGGGGCTTTGACGCCGGCCGGCAACTGCGCGACATCGACCCGCGCCGCCCGCTCGACCTCCGCACTGCCCCAGCGCACGATCTCGAGATTGCCCGCATTGTAAGGCTCCTCGACGACCTCTGACATACGTACACTGTATTGCGCATGGTCGCCGAAGAAATTGCTGCGGATCGTCTGTGCTGCTGCGGTGCTCATGCCCCCGGGCCAGGCGTCGCCGCCAAACGTCGCGGCATCGAGGCACGGGAACGGTGCGAAGACCTGGGTGGCCTCGTTGCGCAATCCCTGCACCAGGGCGTATCGACGTGCCACGTTGCCCAACACCACGGTCGGCGTCACCACGCGCGCATCGCCCGCCAGGTGCAGCAGTGAGGTCATCGCCACCTCGTCGTCACGTTTCTGGACGAGCACCTCGTTCATGGCCAGGCCACGCAGCTCCTCGTATAGCGCCGTTTTGCAAGCGTAGTAGCGGAACCGGCCCCGCGAGGCCAGCGGGTCGGTGGCCGCCAGATCGTAGTAAAAGTGCCGACCATCGAGTTGGCCGTCGCTGACCCCGTCGCCATTGCCAAAACGCGCCAGGCCCAAGCGCCAGCGCAGATCGCCGCCGAGGTAGACCCACCCCTGCGCATCGAGAAACCGCTGGGCCTCGTCGACCGCCAAACCGGCCAGCGCACAGCCCGGCCCGGCCTTGATGACCACTGGCGCTCCATTGATGCGGGACCGATCGCTCGAGGCCCGCAGGCAGTTGAACTCGCGTCCGGCAGGCGATCGCAAGAAACACGCGAACTTGCCGAGAATCGGCGGCAATATGTTGACCCGGCGCGCCTCGCGCACGTGCCAGACCCGTGCCGTGGCCGCACCAACCGTCGCTTCTGCCTTCACGAGCATCTGCCAGTGCCGTTCGGCCGGGTCGGCGACGATCATCGCGTTGCTGGTCACGCGGGTCAGCGGCGTGCCGCGAACGAACTCGATGGTCACCACCACGGTCTTCGCATCCCGATGCCGCGCCGACAGATCGCGCAAGACCCCCGCGTCGACAGCGATGGTCACATCCTCGTCGCGAAGTTGATCGCGGTCATCGAGGAGCTTGTCGACCATCGCCTTCAGGTCGGCCGGCGCGTGCGCGCGCTTGGGCGACAACGCGGGGTCGGGATCATCGAGATACGCGAGCGTGCGGGCCAGCAACGCCCGGCCCACCTCGTTGCCGCCGACCGCCACCTGGTAGGCGCGTTCCTGATCGGCGAGGTGATCGACGAGCAACATCTGGTGTTGCGAAAAGAAATGCCTCGTAAATACAAGAAGAAACAACACGCACAACAGCAGCAGCACCGCCGCCAGGAGAAAACCGCGCCGCGCTTCCCGTCCGCGGGCGCATGTCTCGATACCAGGCATTAGCCTGCGTCGCCACGCAGGGGCAACGGCCTCGCGGCCTTGCGCGCAACTGGCGTTGCGCACGCCGATCCGTGGGACAACGGCCGCAGGCCGCCCCGGGCACTGCGCACCTCGTGTGCGGCCGGCGCCGGCAATCATGGTCGCGGCCCGCGCAACAGGCTGGCGAGCGTGTAGGTGACCGTTTGCCGCGCGGTGCGCGTCGTCCACTGCACCACGACCTCGGCCTGGTAATACGGCCCGCCCTCGCCCCCCCCCGGGTCGACCCGGGTCAACGACAACCGGCGCGTGATGCCCGGCGGCGCCGTAGCCACGCCGAGCGCAGCGAGTGCCAACGGCCCCGTCACTTCAATGTCTTCGCTCGCGGGCAGGTCGATGAGACGCTCGGGCGGCACCTGCCGCAGGCCGGCCAGATACGAACTGGCCAGGCTGATGGCCAGCGACAACTCGCGCGCGGCCAACATGTTCTTGCGGCTGCCGGAAAAGACCAGATACAGCGGCCCAACCACCATCGCGAGCACGAGTACGGCAACAAGCACCTCGACGAGCGACATGCCCGAACCACGCCCGTGCCGACTTATGATCACGGGGCGACCCCCAGACCGATGGTTTCGCTCAACAGCGGCCGCACCGAGCCATGGGCCGCGAAACCCAGGCGGACGGCGGCAACGGCACCGCTCGCCACCACGGCGAACTGCAACACCTCGCCGGCTGCGGCCCCCGAAGCGAATGTGAATGCCGTTTCGTTCGCGGCCACCTGCCGCAGCACCCGGGCCCCCGAGGCGCACCAGGTGACCGACGTCGATACCGGGCGCCGATCGGCGCCCAGTTGCATAATCTCGATGCGTACCCCGCCCGGAATCGGTTGCACCGCGCGACATGAACGCAGATCGTGACGCAACGCCGCACCCAACCGCGTCAGTTCATGGGCCAATAGGTCGTGCGCGTCGGCCGCCTGCGTTGATGCATACATACTCCGTATGACAATGCCGCCCGCTCCGACCAACAACGCGAACACGCCCACGACCACGACCAACTCGATCGTCGTCATGCCGCTCCGAACCCTGCCCGCACGCGCGGTGCGCAGGGCCCCGGTGATGTCCGCCCTCAGGCGTGCGTCTTCTTCAGCAACCACGCCATGTTGGCGCCGAGTGTGCGCATGGTCGCCAGGCCCTCGGCGTCGTCGTTGATGGCCCCGGCTTCGCGACCGATCCCGAGGTTCCAGTAACTCGACCCGGGAATGATCATCTCGGAAATCAGAAAGAAATGGTTGATCGAGTTGAAGGCATGAATCGCCCCACCCCGACGGACCGCGATCACCGCGGCGCCCACCTTGCGGCGCAACATGTTGTCGTTGGCGCGGGCGACGTAGCCGACACGCTCGATGAGCGCTTTCATCGAGGCGGTGATGTCGGCGAAGTAGACCGGCGACCCGAGCAGAACGCCATCGGCGTCGGCAATCTTCGCGATGAACTCGTTGGCCGCATCGGTGGTGACCGCACAGCACCGGTTCTTCAGTTTCGAGCAGCCGCCGCAGGCCACGCAGCCGGCCAGGGGCACATGCGCCAGCGAAACGAGATCGGTCTCGATGCCCTCGCGGCGCAACTCACCCAGTGCCGTCTCGAGCATGATCTTGGTGTTGCCGTCGGTCCGCATGCTGCCGTTGATCGCAATGACCTTCATCGTTGCCTCCTCATGCCCACCCATCGGGCAAATGTATTGATCGTGTATTACTCGAACAGTTTCTCGGTGCCCAGGGCGACCCGGGCATCGGCCATCATCTTGTCGACGGCGTTCTGTACTTCGCTGGCGTCCGGCCTGAACTCGCGGATGTCAAGACAGCCGAAGTAACCGGCATCGCGCAACACCTCGGCAGCCTCGGCGGATGCCTCACTGGGTTTGCCGCCGGGGCCGACACCCTTGATCGCCGCAGCGACGACATCGAGCGACCCCTGCACCTCGAGTTGGGCCATCTGTCGGCGCACCTGTTGCACGCTCTTGCGCAGCTCCGCCGTCGACTCATCGTTGATGAACGCCGCATCGGGGTCGACGACGCCCGGGGGCAGATGCTGGAACCACCACGACCGCCCCAGAAAAGTCAGGTCGTGCGGACAGTCGGCAAACGTCTCGTCGAGATCGGAATTGAGCGGCCCCACCTGCCCCATGTGGAACCGGTCGAGCACCTCGCCCTGCTGCAACCCGGTGCGCGCCTCATGCCCCTGCATGTGTTCGCGCAGGATGGCGGTCAGATCGCCGCAGGAGCGCAACCACCGATGCCGCAGCAACAACGCCTCGGCCTCGCGACACTTGGCCCGCAACGACTGGATCTTCTCATGCGCCGTCTCGGGCCCGGCCAGGATCGCCACCACATTGTTGCGCCAGATCAGGGTCGCCACCGACAACGACAGGTCGGCGTAGTGCGCGAGCCGGTCGCAGATCGCCGCGGCCCCGGTGAGCAGGCTCTCGGACGCCTGCCGCAACTCGGGGCCGGCGTGCCGCCAGTCACGCTCGAACACCGAGCGGGCGACAGTACGCAGGCCGGAAAGCAGACTCTCGAGCTGACGCTCGATCTTGATATGCACTTTGTATGGCGCCAGCTTGCGGGTGTGGCTCAAACGGACCGAAAGCGTCACGCGCAACGCCGACCAGGCCCGCAACGCGGAGTCGACCGAAACGGCCGCCACTCCGGCGAGAATGACCCCCGCATCGAGTGGTGCGGCAATGTGGGCAATGTGCATGATCGCTCCGGCAAACACGGTGCCCAGCCCAAGCCACGACCCGGCGCTGACCCGCGGGTCAGCCAATTGCCGCAACGTGAGTTGGGTCATGTTGGCGGCCACGCCGTCGCGCGGTTCGACGACCTGGGCCATGTCGTGGTAGTTGTCGGGCAGTTCGGGCGCTTGTTCGACAAACCCCCGCTCGACCCGCGTTAACGCCCCCATTGCGGGTTTGACCAACCCGCACAACGGGCACGACTCGGTGCGCACCGAGACCACGGCTTTGCATTGACGACAGGTATCGACCGCCATGGCCCCACACTACCACAAAACCGACCGTTGTTCACCAGCGTGGCGAATATGGCGGGCGGAATACGGTGACATGATATTGATTGTTCTCGCTTTGCGAGACAATCAATATCATGTCATCGTATTCCGCACCATGTTCCCGCGGGCTTTTCGCAGCGGGGGTTCAGCGCGACGGCACGTTCTGAAGCCGGCCGGCGAGCAGGCCACAGGCCGCATCGATGTCGCGACCGCCGCTGTAACGACGTGCCACCGGAGCCCCGACGTGGCGGTGCAGGGCATCGCGAAACGCCGACAGTTCGGCCTCGTCCGGGGGGCGAAACCGCCCACTGGGGTCATTGACGTCGATCAGATCGATCTTGATCGGCAGATCTCGCGTCAGTTCGCCGAGCCGGCGGGCCGCCTCATCACTGGTGTTGACCCCGGCGATCATGGTCCAGGCCACGGTCACCCGGCGCCCGGTCGCGGCGTGCAGTTCGCGCAAGGCCGCAATCAGTTCAGCGGTTGGCCAGGTTGCCTCGGCGGGCAACAGGGCCAGGCGTTGTGCCGGGTCGGCGCTGGTCAGTGACAGGATCAGGCGAAAGCGCGGTCGCTCGGCGGCGAAGCGGCGGATGGCCGGCGCGACACCGACCGTCGAGATGCTGATGCCGCGCCCATCGATGGCGAGTCCGCACGGATCGGCAAACAACCGCGCCGCCCGCATCACCGCATCGTAGTTGAGCAGCGGTTCGCCCATGCCCATGAAGACAACGCCGCGCACCGGATGCGGCGAATCGGCACGGATGCGCATCACCTGATCGACGATCTCCCAGGTCGCGAGGTTGCGCACGAACCCCAGCCGCCCGGTCGCGCAGAACACGCACCCCATCGCACACCCGACCTGCGAACTGACACATACAATGTATTTCTCGTCTCCGGGGCGATGCAACAACGGAATGCGCACCGCCTCGAAAACGCCCGCACCATCGCCGCGAAAGGCATAACGGGCGAACCCGTCGCTGGGCGACACCTGCTTGTCGACCACCTCGAGCCGTGGCAACACGGACTGCGCGCGCACCCGCGCCAACACCGTCGGCGAAATCCCCGGGCCGACTTCGAGCCAGCGATCGTGACGCAGCACCGCCGCCTGGATCTGCCGTGCCAGGCGCGGACTGGCACCCAGCGGCGCCAGCACCTCGGTCAACGACTCGGTGG
>CAZADH010000164.1:0-13370 GCA_964483805.1 uncultured bacterium | reverse complement strand
CGAGGGGATCTACGCCCTCATGGATTACATCAATTTCAAGGGCGAGGGCGTCAAAGAGACCGAGCGGTACAACGGCCAGGGGTGGGGGATGCTGCAGGTCTTGCAGGGCATGAGCGACGCGACCCAACCCGCCGATGTCGTGAAGGCATTTTCGGTCTCGGCCGGCAAGGTGCTCGAGCGCCGGGTCGAGAACGCGCCTGAGGCACGACGCGCCCAGGAAGCCAAGTGGCTGCCAGGGTGGCTCAAGCGGACGCAGAGTTACACCGAAGCGCTCGGCAGGTAGTCCTCGGTCACAATTGAACTTGCACGTTATGGCTCTCGTCCCTTCCCCTCGTGGCCTGCGGAGCAGGACACGGGGGGAGGGTAAGCGAGGGCAGATCACGATCCTGCTGCGCAGATGCCAGGCTCGACCGTGATGCTGGAGCAGAACGTCCGAGCACCCCGCGCGCTGTTGACGACCTCACATGCGGCGGGCGTTCTGTCGGCGGCGGTCAGCGTCGCCGGCCGCTAAAACGGCGGCGGCGCTGTAAATACAACCCGCGCACCCGTGACCGGGTGCAGGAAGGCAAGCAGGCGAGCGTGCAATTGCAGTTGCCCGGGGCCGGTGCCCGTGCCGTACAGTCGGTCGCCAACGATCGGGCAACCGAGTCCGCGCGGGTCGGCCGCATGCAGTCGCAACTGGTGCGTGCGGCCGGTCAGCGGCCTGAACTCCACGCGGGTGAAGCCGGGTGGGCGCGCGAGCACGCGCCACTGCGTGATGCCGACTTTGCCATGCACCGGATCGTAGACCTGATACGGTCGGCGGTCGGGGTCGAGTCGAAACGGCAGTTCGATCGTGCCCGATTCACCGACGACCGACCCCGCGAGTACCGCCTCGTAGACCTTCTCGACCTGGTGCCGGGCAAACTGGTCTGAAAGTTGGCGGTGCGCCTCGCTGGTCAAGGCCAGCACGAGCAACCCGGAGGTGTCCAGATCGAGCCGGTGCACGGCCGGCTGTGCAATACACTGTGTGACGAGCGCGCGCACCACATTGACGACGCACGTTTGCTTGTCAGGGCCGCGCCCGGGTACCGCCAGCAACCCGCTGGGCTTGTTCACTACGACGATTGCATCGTCGCGATGCACGATGTCGAGTGTGAAATCACCAATGTCGTGTCGGCCAGGCATGCGTTCTTCAGCGATCCTCGGTCGTGCAGGTTGAGCGCCGCGAGGCCGTGCCGGGGTGGGCCTGGGGCACCGACCCCGTCTCCGAACCGACAGCAGGCTGCGTTCGCGCAGGGATGGAACCGTCGTGATCGCGGTCGGACCCGCAGAGCATAAAGCCCAGAAGCGGGCGACACTTGTCGGCACAACTGGGATAGAACCGTCGATGCATGCGCGTCTGCGAGGCGTTCTCGCGCCCCCAAAAGAACTCGGCGATGCCGACAGGCCGCAGTCCCTGCCGGGCCGCAGCATTGAGCAGTTTTGGGGCGCAGCAGTCGCCGGCGCCCGTCGGGATCCGCTTGGCGACAAAAGCAGCAGCGAGGGTACGGTGTTCTCCACGCAAATTACAGACATCGTAAAGACCGTGTATGTCGCGCATGAGGGCTTGCGACAAGGCGCGCCGTTTGTCGCGTAACATTGCGACGGCGGCGGCCTGCGCGTCAAGCACCGCGATCTCTGTGTCGAGCGTCTTGATCTCGCGGTCGATCGGCGCGACCAACTGCTCCCATCGATTCACGTCGAACAACGGGGGTACCCAACCGGGTACCTCCCAGCGTCCCTGATACTGCCCCGAAAACGCCTTGAGCACGACGGGGGTGTCGTTGACGTCAATACAAACGAGTACCCCAAACATCTTGCCCCGCGCATCGCCCCACAACGGAGTCAGTGCGAGGTCAGGATCCCGCTCGGTGGCCGGCAGCGCGAAATCAAGGCACCCGGAGGCCTCGAGTTCGTCCATCAACGCCACGGCATGCCGCTCAGCATCGCCGCCCCCAAGCACATGGTCGACCCCGCACGCGACGCAGGGGCCGCCCGCACACGAGGTGCGTAGTGCCCCGTTGCCCCATGGACGAGGGCGCGAAACGGCAGTTTCGCGCAGTGCAACGGGGCCGCCCGCACACGAGGTGCGTAGTGCCCGGGGCCGCCGGTGGTCGTCGCCGCCATTGGTGGCGGTGCGAGCCAGAGTTTCACACGAAACGTTGGTGTTGTTGTCGTCGGTGTCGTCGTGCATTGTCGCTTGGGATGAGACGGTTCGGCATGCGAGGGCGCGGGCTCAGTTACGGAACGTCGTGGTGTTAATCTACCACCGAAGGTGTATAATCGTGCATCTTCTCTTGCGCCAGTGTTCGCGCAGACAACGATGAAAACAGGAGACAACCGATGGCCAAGGCGACCGACACGAAGAAGACGAACTCCGAGCCCAAAAAAGAATACGAGTGTCCGAAGGGTTCTATCACCGAACAGACCCTGGCCATCGCCGGGCACAAAATCGATTTTCAGGCGCGGGCCGAGTGGTTGGTCCTGCACAAAAAAGACGAACCGCTTGCCGAGATGTTCCACGTGGCCTACCTGAAGAAACGCGAGAAGGTCGCGCAGCGGCCGGTGACGTTCGTCTTCAACGGTGGTCCGGGCGCTTCGTCGGCCTATCTGCACATGGCAGCCCTGGGCCCGACCCGCGTCGAGTTCGGCCCCAACGGGACGATCCCGCAACCCCCGGTCAAGTTGGCCGTCAACCATGAATCGTGGTTGCCGTTCACCGACCTGGTGTTCATTGACCCGATCGGCACCGGGTTCAGCCGCCTGATCAAGAAACCGACACCCGAGGCGAAGGGCGCCGAGGCTCCGAAGGCGAGCGGCGAAAAAGTCGACGAGAACGAGTATTACAAACTGAACCGCGACCTCGAATCGCTCGGCGAGTTCATCTCTCGCTTCTTGTCGAAGCACCGGCGCTGGGAATCTCCGGTGTTCATTGCCGGTGAAAGCTACGGTGGGTTCCGCACCGCGTGCATGGCGAAGCGCTTGCAGGAGAACTTCGGCGTGGGTCTCAACGGCGTCATCATTATCTCGCCGGCACTCGAGTTCGTCCCTTTGAACCCGACCGATTACGATCTCCAGGCCTGGACCGACGCTTTCCCGACCATGGCTGCCGCCGCGACCCTGCACGGGAAATCGCGCGCGTTCAAAAAGGGAACGGCGCTGGCGACAGTGACCAGAGCGGCCGAGGAGTTTGCCCAAAACCGGCTGTTCAAGCTCCTGTCCCGCGGCGATGATCTGCCGGCGAAAGAACGCGAGGCAATTCTCGCCGAGATGGCCGGCATGATCGGCATTACGGTCGATTATCTGCGCGACTCCGAGGGGCGCATCGCCCACTGGACATTCGCCAAGAAACTGCTCAAAGACGAACGCAAGGTCTGCGGTCTCTATGATGCCTCGGTCACCGCCATCGATGCGTTCCCGAATCGCGAGTGGGAGTTTGGGCCCGATCCGACGTTATCGGGGCTCGAGCGCATCTTCTGCGGTGGCATCAACACGCAGTTGCGCAAGACGCTCGCGCTCGAGACCGAGCGTGACTACCTGCTGTTGAGCGAATACGTGAACGAAAACTGGCAGGACGATCGCCAGCAGCATTTCTTCAGCCGCCAGATTGGCGCGACCGACGAATTGCGCTACGGCATGGCGTTGAATCCCCACATGCAGGTGTTCATCACCCACGGGCTGTTCGACATGGTGACGCCGTATTACTCGTCGACGCGCTTGGTCAAGCAGATGCGTTTGTTGCCCGAGCAGCGCCGGCACCTCACGATCAAGAACTACCATGGCGGCCACATGTTCTACTCGTGGGACGCATCGCGCAAAGCGTTTCGCGACGACATGATCGAGTTCTACCGTCGGGCCGTGCAAGGCAAGGCCAGATAGCCGCGGATATATTGACGATGTATTTATATGTGGCCGGGCGCGCACGGGGAGCGCAGTCGGCAAGGCAAGCTGCGAGCGGGATGTCGCGTCGATGACGGGAACACCGCCACCCGTTGCCGCCATCGTCGCGGCCTGCGCTGCGCGCGAAGGGTTGCTGCGCGACCTCTTGGCGCGCTCGGTCGCGGTGCCGTCGTTGTCGGGTGACGAAAGCGGTCAGGCCGAAGTGCTCGCGGAGTTTTTTCGCACGCATGGGGCGCCGCATGCGCGTTCGCCCCACGGCAGCGTCGTCGCTCTATTGGTGCCGGCGGGCGAGGAGGCCGGCGTTCTCGACGCGGCAAGGTGGTCGTACGAGCGCTGGTTGCCGCGAGCGCGGGTCGCAGTGACGGCGGCGCGCACACAGACAGCTTCGGCAGGCGAGGGAGGTGGACTTCTCGCGTTCAACGCCCACATGGATGTCGTCGAGGCGGGCGACGTGTCAGCGTGGCGGCATCCTCCATTCGCAGCGACGGCCGTCGGCGATCGCATCTACGGCCGGGGGACCTGCGATATGAAAGGGGCGCTGGCGGCGATGGCCGTGGCCCTGGTGGCGGGGCGCGATCTGCTTGCGGCCGGCCACGGGCTGCAGATGCCGGTGGTGGCTTGCTTCGTTCCAGATGAAGAGCGGGCCGAGGGCTTCGCGTTTTCGCATCTGCTCGGCGACGAGGGCTTTGCGCCCACCTGCGTGCTTCTGGGTGAACCCTCATCGGGAGCGGTTGCCCGGGGGCAGCGGGGCAAGCTCGAACTGCATCTGCGCGCGCGCGGGCGACGGGCGCACACGTCGGTACCGGAAGCGGGCGACAACGCGGCAACAAAGATGGCGCGAGCGGCGCAGGTCATCGACCGGTTCGAGCGGGCCGAGCGCGCGCGCTGTGGTACCCGGCCCGACGCGATGCTCGAGCGCACCACACTCGTCTTGACCGCAATGCGCACGGTGCCGTTTCACCGCTCGTTCGTTCCCGATGCGGCCGAAGCGTATGTCACCGGGCGTCTGGCGCGTGGCGTGACCCGCGACTCGCTGTTGGCTGCTCTGGCGCGCGACCCCGAGTGGCCGGCCGACCTCGAGATCGAGACCACGGTGGCGTTGCGGTCGACGGTTGGTGGCGGCGAAGGTGAGGCGTGGCGGACCGATCATCCCGCCTGGGAACTGGCGGTCGACCACCCGTTTGCCCATCATGTTGCGGCAACGCATGCGGCACTGTTCGGTGTGACGCCCGAGTTCATCGTCTGGCCGTTCTCGACCGACGGCGTGGCCAGCGCGGGCCGACGGGGCATCCCGACGCTGGGATACGGGCCGGGCACGTCGGAAACGGCGCACATCGTCGACGAATATGTGACCATCGATGCCTTGCGGCGAGCATTTACATTGTATTGCGCTCTGCCGTTTGTTGGCCGGTGATGAACACCTTGCCGCAGCAACAAGGAGGGGACCTCCGCATGATCGTGTACGCAACGGCCGGTGACCTCGGCGCGGGGCGATGGGGCATCGGGGCTCGCCGCGGGTGGGCATGTTTTCTGATTCTGGTGCTGTTGGTCGCGGGGACGGCGGGCGGCGGTTACTATCTGTACCGATGCGCGAATGCACCGGCAATTGCCGATCGCACCCGGGTTCCGGGATACCTTCCGTACGCGATTGCGGGCTCGTACCGCGGCGAAACCAGTATCGAGTCGGGCGGGTTTCGTCTGCCTTACCGCGTGAAGCTGAGCATCGACAAGGAGTTTCGTGTGGTCGAGGCCGCCTGGACCGATATGAACACCCGCGGCAGCAAAGAAGAAGTGTCATGGAAACACCCAAGCGATGTGCGGTATGAAGGCTTGTTCAAGCGGACGTCGTCGCGCGGACCGTCTCGGGACGGCCGGGTGACGCTGGTTCGTGAGGGCGCGCGGTTCACGGTCGATGTGATCGGTAGCGAAGGAAGCGACGTGGAGTCGGCCCGTTTCGAGGCCGATGCGGCGTTTCGCGGGGCAAAAACGAATCCCGACAACGGGTATTTCATGCCCGACGACTCCATTGCGGCACTCATGGCGACGGTGACCGCCGAGTTGCCACCGTATGAGCAGAGCAAGATCCCGACGGCCCGTGGCGAGATCCGGTTGTCGGCGTCCGGGCTGAAAAGCGTCGTCCTCAAAATTGCCGAGGTCGACCCGCGGTATCTGGCGGCCCGCTCCGCTGCGAATCTGGGTCTCGGCCAGATCGTGCGCATCCGCCTGAGGGGTGCCGATGTGCCGCCGATCCATCTGCCCAACGCGGCAGACACGTATTACAGTCTGCAACACGTCGACCTCGACACCAACCCCGCCGCCATCCTGGCCGGCACCGATTCAACGATCAAGGTTGGTTGTGGCGCGGCGAAGCGTTGGCACTTGCGCGTGGTGTTCCGCAAAGACGGCGAGAAATACGCCGAGCTCATCGGTCGCGACGAGCAGGTGCGGGTTGCCGGCTCGCAGCGCCCCCTAAAACGCCCGATTCGCTTCGCCCTGGTTGGGGACAGACCCTAGGGACAGACCCCAGATCAACTGCGTCAGGGGGCGCAGATCGACGAGACCGTAGCGCTTCATCGATTCGAGCACGTTGGTCAGGTAAGGGAGACTGCTGTGCTCGACGTTCTTGGCGAACACCTGGATCACATCGATGGTCGTGGCTCCGTCGAAGGTCTCATGCCGTGCCGCCGCGACCCCCGCAAGCAGCACTTGAATCAGCGCCACGTGCACGACCATCAGCGCATAATTGCTCATGAAGTCTTTCTGGACGCGATAGATGTTCTTGCGAAACCGGCACTCGTGAGGCGCAAATGGGAACAGGGTCTTGAACACGTAGTTCACCAGGTAGTTCTCGAGAATGTGTGGGGCCGCGGTCAACACCGGTTCGAGGTCACGACGCAGCGCGGTCTGATAGCGGGACCACAGCGCCGTCGGGTCGGCCGCCGGGGAGTAGCCCAGACCTTGCCGGGCCTCGTCGACCAGATGCTGAAATCGCACCGTTGTCGGTTCGATGGTCAGGCGAAGCTCGATCATCGACAGCAGCGTCAACAGTTGTTGCACCGATAACTGTGGCGACTGCACTTCGCCCGACCCGGAACCAGTGTGGGTGATATTGCTCGTGTATGTATACAGCCACGACGCCGTCTCATCGTCGCTGTACGTGCCGTCGCGCATCTGCAACTCGGTGCAGAAGGTACCGACGTGCACGAGTCGCTCCGGCAGCGGGTGGGCGCGGTCCTGCACCAGATCAATGATGACCCGGCGGACTGCCTGGAAATGGCGGGTGGCTGTCGGCGTGTCGGGGGTGTCGCTCGCGAAAAGCGGCGTGTCGCCGGCCCGCAGACTGACGATATCGCTGTGCTCGACCTCGACCAAACGCATGCGCGTCGGCTCGAGCAGCGCCATTCGGGCGGCCTCGGGACACGACAGGTTGAGCGAGGCCTCGAGCACCCCATCGACGATGTTCAGGTTGCGTGGGTAGAAGGCACAGGTCTGCGACAACCAATCTTCACCGAGGCGCTTCTGCACTTCGCATAGCCGACGCTCGTCGAGAAACGGGCAGGCGAGGCTCTCGTTGAGCGCGACGATGGCATGATTCTCTTCACTGGTGGCGTTCTCGTTCACCCGGACGCTGCCTTGCATGACCGTCCGCAGGAGCGGGTCGTTGCAGGCCTGATACCGTTGGTAGGTCGTCCGGTCGATGACGACGCCCCACTCGCGACAGCAGTTGTCGGGGCAGGCGGCACCGATGCAGGCAAAACGGGCGTAATACGACGGCTGGCGGATCTTCGTGTGCGGCATGGGCGCTGCTCCCCTCCCGGCTTACGCCGGTTACGGCACCAGATCGTTCAGCGGTGCGTGTTCCTGGCGATCGGCCGGACGTCATACTCGAGCAATACATAACGACCATCGATTTTGGCAATGGTGGCAAAGAAGACGTCGGTTTCATCAACGGCTTCACTCGATTTCTTCCAGTCGGCCGGGGTGCCATGGGGGTCGACAACGTTGCCCGATCCGGTGCTGTACAGCGAACCTTCGGCAAACAGTTCACCGGTCGGGGTTTTGCTCAGACGATCGATCTGCGAAAACACATACGCCTCGCCGTCGGCGCACGGTTTACGGTACACCGCCGCCGTATGGGTCGCCGGCGTCCGGCCGAAATACTTGGTGCAGGTCGTATCGACCTGGGCGGCGGTGATCTCGACCGACATCGCGTCCTTGCTCTTCTTCAGCTTGTCGAAGCGATTCTTGTAGTTGTGGTCGAGAGCGAAATCGATCATGGCCTGGTCTGAGAGTGCCCCGCGCTTGAAACTCTCGACACCCGACTCCGAAAAGTTGCTGAAGAACGTGTTCAGTTTGCGCTTTTCGGCCGCATCGAGTTTGACCTCGGACTGTGCCGACAGCGACGAGCAGACGAGAACCATGAGCAATACAAACCACTGTTTCACAGGCGAACCTCCGACGAACGGTGGGATTGGCGACAGCGTCACGTCGTGCATACCACGGAGCCGTCCCGGCCGACAAGCACGATCGTATTGACGAAAGCGGGCGTCCGCGGTACCCTCGGCGGACTATGATCACGCTCAGCAACGTCAAAGTGGCCTTCGGCAAACGCGTTCTCTTCGAAAACGCCAACTTTCTCATCCGCCCCGGCGACAAGATCGGCCTGGTGGGGCCCAACGGCGCCGGCAAGACCACGGTGTTTCGCTTGATCACCGGCGAGGAACACGCAGACGAAGGCGAGGTTGCGATCATCCCCGGCACGGTGGTCGGCTACTTTTCGCAGACCGTCGGAGAGATGTCGGGGCGGTCGGCCATGCAAGAGGTGCTGGCTGGTGCCGGCCGCGTCTACGAGATCGGCAAGCAGTTGCACGCGCTCGAAAACCGCATGGCCGACCCCGAGAACCCATTGAGCGACGCCGAGATGACGAAATACGGCAAGCTCCAGGAAGAGTTCATGCATCTCGACGGTTACGAGAAAGAGACGCATGCCCAGACCATCCTGACCGGCCTGGGGATCGGGTCCGACCGCTGGGACCAACCGATCGAAACGTTCTCGGGCGGTTGGAAGATGCGCATCGCGCTGGCCCGCATCCTGCTGTTGAACCCGAATGTCTTGCTGATCGACGAACCGACCAACCACCTCGACATCGAAACCATCCTGTGGCTCGAGGAGTGGCTGAAAGCGTTCAAGGGCGCCCTGGTCATGACCTGCCACGATCGCGCGTTCATGACGCGCATCTGCACGCGCACTGTCGAGGTCGCCGCGCAGGCGATCACCACCTACAGCGGCGATTACGATTTCTACCTGCGCGAGCGCGAGATCCGGCGCGAGCAGTTGGTTGCCGCCCAGAAGCGGCAGGAAGCGATGCTTGCCAAAGAAGAGGCGTTCATCGCCAGTTTCCAGGCGCGCGCATCGCACGCGGCTCAGGTGCAGTCACGGGTGAAGAAGATCGAGAAGATCGAGCGCATCGTCGTGCCGCCCGATCCCAAGGTCATCAAGTTTCGGTTCCCCGACATCAAGCGCACCGGCGACGTGGTGGCCGAACTCACCGACCTGGCCAAGACCTGGCCACTCCCCAATGGGCGCATGTTGCCGGTCTTTTCGGGGGTGACCGGGAAGATCAGCCGTTGCGACAAAATCGCGGTGACCGGCGTGAACGGTGCGGGCAAATCGACCTTTCTCAAGGTATTGAGCAACCAGACCGGGGTGACCAGTGGGGTGCTCAAAGTGGGCGCCGGTGTGCATATGGGGTATTTCAGCCAGTATTCGTGCGACGTGCTCAAGCCCGACCGCACCGTGTTCGAAGAGGTGCAGGCCCGTCTGCCGATGGCCACCCACGGCACGATCAAGACCCTGCTTGGTGCTTTTCAGTTCTCGGGCGAAGACGCCGACAAGAAGGTGTCGATCCTGTCGGGAGGTGAAAAGACGCGGGTCATGCTGGCGTGCCTGCTTACAGAGCCATACAATGTATTGATTCTCGATGAGCCGACCAACCACCTCGACATCGCCAGTCGCCAGGTGCTGCTCGAAGCCCTGCAGGAGTTCGCCGGCACCGTGCTGATCGTCAGTCACGATCGTTACTTCCTGCACCACCTGATCAACCGCGTCTTCGAAATCGACCACGGCCAGATGAAAGCGTACGACGGCGACTACGACTACTATCTGCGCAAATCCGGTCGCCAGACCGACTGACGCAGTGCGGGGCAGGCACGCCCACGCACGATGCGCGTGCGGGGGTAGCACTGGGCCGCTCAGGCCCGAGCCCCCTGGTCTTGGCTTGCAGAAACGCGGCGTTTGCCGCGTGTGCGTGCGGGTGAGCGTCAGTTGTCGCCCGTTCGTTGCACGGGTAGGTGCAGGGCGAACTGTGAGCCTGCGCCGAGTTGGCTGCGCACCTCGACGCGGCCCCCGTGCAACCGCGCGATCTCGCCGACGAGAACGAGACCGAGCCCGGTGCCGCCGGCCTGGCGCACCGCCTCGTGATCGGCGCGGAAGAACTTGGTGAAAAGGCGTTCGCGATCGCGGTCGCTCAGGCCAATGCCGGTGTCGGCAACCGTGAAGACGATCTCGTCGCCCACCCGTCGGCACGAAAACGTGATCGTGCCGCGCTCCGGGGTGTATTTGACCGCATTCGACAGCAGGTTGAGCAGGGCCTGTTCGAGCATGTCGCGGTCGGCCTGCAGAGCGGTTCCGATGTCGGGCAGATCGACGACGAACTGTTGTTTCTTGCGCCCGATCCAGGGTTCGATGGTGCGCGCGGTTTTGCGGGCACTTGCTGCCGGGTCGAGCGCAACCTTGCGCACCACCTGGCGCCCGGACTCGATGCGGGCGAGATCGAGCACGTCGTTGACCAGGCGGGTGAGCCGTTCGGTTTCTGACAATACAATGTGCAGATATTCCTTCTGCTGGTCGGCGCCTTCGACATCCCCGTCGACCAGCATCTCCGTATAGGCCTGGATCGATGTCAGTGGTGTACGCAGTTCGTGGCTGACGTTCGAGACGAACTCGCTCTTCATGCGGTCGATCTCGCGCTCGAGCGTGATGTCGCGCTCGACCACCACGAGGCCGAAGGCCTGACCGTTTTGGTCGCGCAAACGGGTGACCACGATCTGAACCCACGCATTGTCGAGGGGCTCGTGGTGTTGCACCGTGAATGCCTCGTCGGTCTCTTGCATGCCCGAAAACAGTGTTGGTCGCGGTTCGGGCAACGGCAGCCCGTCGGCCGGAAAACTCGCGGGCAGGCGAAAACGTCGGCGGGCCACCGGGTTGGCCAGGGTCATCCGGCCGCTGCTGTCAACGAGATACACCGCGTCGGCAACGCTTTCGAAAAGGGCCGAAAGGCGGCGATGCTGATCGCGCAGGTCTTGGCTGACCGCTTCGATGTGGGTGCCAAGGCGGTTCGCCATCCGGGTCAGGGTGACGCCCAGATGGTTGAGTTCGAAGAACATCGACCGCGGGGGATCGAGGTTGAACGTGCCGGTCTCGACATCGCGACACAGGCGCACCAGGTCGGTAACCGGGCGTGACAGCGTGTGCGCGAACCACCAGCCACCCAATAGCACGATCAACACCGCCGCCAGCAGTTTGACCGAGGTGATGATCTGGAAGCGTTGCCACGCTGCGCCGATTTCCGAGGCATCGGCGGTCAGAAAGAGAGCCGTCGTCGGCACGATCGCATCAGCAATGGCGCCGATCGGCTGCGTACCGCTGGTGAGCAGCAGATGACGGCACCGCGGTTCGTTTGGCAAGAAACCGTCAGGCAGTTCGATCCCGGTGATCTCGGCTTCGTCGCGACCAGCGTTCGCGCGGAGAATGCGCCAACGCCCGGCGTTTTTGCGGCGCGACACGACGAACATCTGTGTGCTCGGATCGGATGCCAGTTCTTGATACCACTGCTGCATAAAGCGCATCTGCATCGAGGCAATGTCGGCCGCCCAACACAGGAACGGTGCCGAAGTGGCGGTGGTGATGCGGGTGCCGACGCCGTCGTTCGATTGAATGAACCCGGAGCGCGCATTGCGAACCTGGGCAACGAAGCTCTCGCGCCCGCTCGTGCCCGATGCGAGCAGGATCGAGCCGTCGGCAGCCACGAGGTAGACCCCGCGCGTCAGTGCATCCGCAAAAAGGTGCGCCGCGGCCGAGGCAAACTGGGTGGGGTCGGTGGCGTCACTACCAATTTGTTGCACCCACTCGATGAAGCGTGTCGTGTGAAGCGTGGCCAATTCGATCTGGCGCGACTTCTTGGTCGCCAAGGCGCGCTCGAGCCGATCGAAGAAAGCCTGCTGAATGCGCTCGTGTTCCGCCTCGAGCGCTTTGAAGAACAGGTCGCCCGCGAGCATGGTCGGCACGATGAGCAGCATCGCCAGTAGAAGAGAAACCGCGGTCTGAAACGGCAACCCGAGAAATCCGACCGCCGCGGGATTCCGCACAACCGGCGCCTCGGGAGACGTTGCGGTCGAAGCTGTTGCGCACGTCGGTGCGGTGTCGGTTTCGGGCATGTGCTCGTGGCTCATGATTTTGACCTTATCACATGACCGAGTCGCATGAACAACCCGATTTGCTGCAGGCGGGGGGAACCAACCTCGTATCATGTCGAGGAGGTTGATTCGGGAATCGCCTCTCGTTCGACCACGGGATCAACGCGATCGCAATACACCGTATGTTGGTTTCGCCAGAGCATCAGACCTGTTGGGGGCCAGTGGATCGTGCGTTCCGCAGGTGAGTTTGCGTTGTCGCCTCGTAACGCATAGAGAAAAAGCGCCCCCGCCTTGCGACGGGGGCGCTTGGAGAACCTGGGTCACCGGGACCGAAGTCGCGGCTAACCGGCGTCGAGATTACTCGACGACCGCGATGGTCTGGTCTTTCTTCTCGCTGTACTTGATGGTGACTTTGTTGATCTCGGGCAGTTTCAGGCCGGTCCAGACGGCTTCGGTCTTGTCGCTGTACACGACTTTGAGATCGTATTCGGTGGCGGTCTCTTTCGCATGGAAGGTGATGTTGACCGACGCGCCATCTTCGAGGACGTCTTGGCCGAGAACATCTTCTTCCCAGCTATTGCTGGCCGAAGGAGCGACAAAAACCTGGTCGATCTGGTAGCCGGTCGCATTAACCAGCGTGAAATTGTTGTTCGCACCCTGAGCGCGAACGAGCGAAGCCATGCCGAGCACCAGGACTACCGCAACAAAGAGGACTGCATAACGTTTCATGGGGTTGACTCCTTTATTTCGCAAACTTGTGGGGCCCGTCTCCGAGTGTACCCCAGATCGGACTCCTGAATGGCAGGATGTCAGGAGAATGAACGTTTGTCAAATCGGCTGTGCGTTTCGCGAATCCTGCGCCAGATGCAGAGTCCCCGCGTGAGCAGTCGCCGCACGCACCGACCGTCATCGGTAACGACCGCCTGCTCGGCTCGTTGCGCGCCATCCCTGGCGCCGAGCCGATCCGGCGCTCC
>CAZADH010000163.1:0-13394 GCA_964483805.1 uncultured bacterium | reverse complement strand
TTGCACTGCGCGAAACTGGCGTTTCGCGCCCCCATCCGTGGGGCAACGGGGCACTTCGCACCTCCTGTGCGGGCGGATGCGGGCGGCGGGTCGGCGAGAAGTAGTCCTTACAGTGTATTACCTCGGGGGCAGGGGCAAACCGGGCACCGAACGGGGGTTTACATACTTGCCGTTGACCTTGATACCGAGGTGGAGATGGGCACCGGTCGTCCATTGGCCCGTATTGTCGGAACGGGCGATCTCCTGGCCCATGTTGACGCGTTGCCCGGTACGCACCGAGTAACTGCGCAGATGGCACATGAACGACTCGACCCCATTGTCGTATCTGACCTTGACGTAGTTGCCGCCGCCCGACTCGTAACCGGCAGCGACGACGACGCCGTCACCCAGAGCGTTGAGGCGGGTCCCGTTCGATACTGGCAGATCGATGCCGTAATGGTAGCTGTGGCCGAAAAGATCGCGCGGTCCGTATTCCGATGAGGTCCGACCGGGCATGGGCGAACACGGTGCGGCGCCGAATCGGCCGCTGCCGACGGTCACCGGCGTCCCGGGGTTCGAGGGTTCCCGAACCCCAACCTGACCGGCCGGACGTCTGGCCGTGCTGACGTAGTTCGCATGAACGTAGGCGGTCTGGCCGTTGAAGTCGATCTTGTACCAGTCGCCGCTGGTGCCGATCACCTTGACCTTGGCGCCGTCATTGAGACTGCCGATGATCTTGCCCCAGGGGCCGGTGCGTACGTTGAGGGTGCTGCCGTTGACGCAGACCGTGCCTTCCTCACCGCCGGCAGCCACCGAGGTGCTCGAGGACGGTGCCGAACTGTCGGCCCCGCCGGGCAAACGCAGCACCCAGCCGGCGTAAATCAGGTTGGGATTCTTTTCGAGCGATGGGTATTTGTCTTTGTTGAGGTCGACGAGTTCGCGCCACCGATCGGCGTCGCCGAGCAATTGCCGGGCGATCTTGCACAGCCAGTCACCCGGTTGCACCGTGTAGGTGCGCTCTTCGCCCCCGGCACCGGCGTTGGGGATCGGCGTGGCGGTGCCGGCATTGTAGGCCTGACCGGCGTTGACCGCGATCGGATCGCCGTCATACGGCGTATTGTCGGCGGCGGCCAGGGGGCCACCACCGGACACTGTCCAGAGAGCGACCATGCCCAGCATTACGGCCAGGACCGATATCCGTGCATACGGGCGATTGATCATGTAAATACCTCCTATTGCTCGTTGGGCCGGGTTGCCATCGGTGGTCAACCCTTGGGTTGGGCGATCTGGATCGCCTGCAACTGCCAACCGCCCGCAACAGCAACCGCGGTCAGCAAAGCGTCGTCGGGGCCGCCGAAGACCAGCGGGGGTAGGCAGGTGGCCGTCGCTGGTTGTTCGATGCGCCAGAGCATGCGGCCATTCTGGCCGAAGGCATAGACCTGGGCCCGACCCTGGTCGACGCAGCGCAGCAGGAAGGTGCCGTCGGCGTTGGCCGGACCGATGATCATGCCCGACGGATCGAAGCGCGGGTCGAACCGGTGCAGTTGCTTCATGCAGTTGCCGAGGTTATCGATCAGTTCGACCCGCCAGTCGCCGACCGTCTGCCGGCCGGCGGTCAGTTGCGCGAAGAAGCCGTTTTGCAGCGGGGTGACGAGGCCGACGCCGCTGATACCGGTGGGCGCCGATGCTGTCGGGTCGACGATGACGGCGCGATCGGGGGCCGTCACCAGCGGGACGCCGTCGGCGCTGACCTGGACGCGAGTGCCGACCACCCCGGCCGAGGGTGCGAGGGCCGTCGGCAATCCCGTCACCAACCGCCCCGTGGCGTCGAGGGCCAACACTGCCCCGCCGGAACCCGGGGCGATCGAGACTGCGCCGTTGAGCGCCGGGAGCGATTCGGTCTTGCCGGTTTTCCAGTCAACGGCGACGACCGATCGATCGTCGAGAATGGCCCAGACGCGGCCGTTCTCGGCAATGAGCGACCGCGGCACCGGACCGGTGAACGTTGCGAGCGTGGTCGCACTCACGGTCGGAGTGGGCAGTGCGTCGGTGCCCTTCCCCGGTTTGGCCGGACCAGCCAGTTCGGAGACACGGACCACGCCCTCGGGGGCTCGCTCGAAATCGGCGGCGGCAACCATGAACGAGTGCCGTTCGGTTCGCTCGATGAACCTGTTCATCGCCGGGGGACGCACGGTGCCGATGGCAGTCAGGCCGCCCGTTGCATCGAACCCGCACAGGAACAGCTCGCCTCGGAAGCCGCCCGGGGGGATGAACGTGACCCAGGCGGTGCCGTCGGGATCGACCGCCCACAGCCGTGGGTTCTGCGTGCGGACCATGCCCAGACACCGGTCGGAGAGCACGTTCCCGGCCAGGTCGTTGAGCACGAGGTGGCACCCCGAACCCGGCGCGAATAGAATCGTGTAATACCGGTCACCGCCAGCCCAGACGAAACCGGTGCGGTTCCAGGGCCGCTCCCCCACGAGTTTGCCGGCGGCATCGAAGACCACCAGCATGCCGCGGCCAACATCACCGACCCAGGTGCGGTCGGTCGCATCGATTTCGAGTTGCTGGACCTGCACGACTTGCTCGGGGGTGCCGAACTCGGCCTCGAGTTTGCCCGAGGGCCACGCGAAGCGATAGATCTTGCGGGTGGCCGCATCGGCCACGGTGACCGTGGTTTTGCCGGCGGCGTCGATGGTGACCGCGAGGTCTTCGAGCAGGGTGTCGGTCGCGTTCTGCGGCAGTTGTAGCGTGCCGGTCAGCTTGCCAGCGCCGTCAAACACCAAGACGCGACCGCGAACGCTGTCAGCCAGCCAGAGGCGTCCGTCGTGGCAGCGGAAGGCCATTGGGCCGAAGGGCGCGGCCTCTTCAAAATTCGGGGTGTTCGATGCATTGGCGAACGAGACCTGCTCGGGACCCTGTCCGTAACCGATCTGCCAGCCTGGGGCTACCGGCTCCGGGGTCGATGCCGACGCGGCAGGAGACATGGACGTGGCAAAGAAAGTGCACATAGCAATACATATTATTGCTCTCTTGATGGTGACCACCGGTGTCATGCTCGACCTCAAGCGACTTTCCGCAGCACGCGGGTGACGGGCGCAATGTTGGCGTCGGTGAGACGGGGCATGCGCAATCGGCTCGAGTTGTTCATGGCCTTGAAGGTGTTGCCGTCTTTGACCATGATGCCGACGTGGGTGTCGGGATCTTTGACGCCGTCACCGGTGTAGTCGTAGGTCTTCCAGGTGATGACGTCGCCCTCTTGATAAGGCGGCGGATGGACCTCGACCCAACCCCGATCTTTGAGCTGGGAGACGACCGAGCGCACATTGAGCACCGCGGCCGGGAGCACGCCGGCGTTCTTCAGGGCCGTTGAGACCACCTGGGCACAGGCCAGGTTGCCGTAGTCGACCTCGGGACCGCGGAAACGCGTGGAGCCGACCAGGTCTTTGGCACATTTGGCGATCCGCTGTTGCTGTGAACCAGCGGGCCCCGGATCGGTCGGCTGCGGTGTGGTGCCCGTGCCGCCACGGTCGATGTAGTTGCTGTGCACGTAGGCGGTCTTGCCGTTGTAATTGATGCGATACCAGTCGTCGATCTTGCCGGTGATCTGCACCTTGGCGCCGTTGGGCAATACATTGAGAATACCGCCCCAAGGGGACGAGCGCACGTTGAGGCCGACCTCGGCCGTGACCACGCCCGTGCCGGTCATCGGGGTCACGCCGTCGCCTTCCGGTTTCTTGGGTACCCCGGCATCGACATAATCGATCGAGACGAACGCTTCGTTGTTGTTGTACTTGATCTTGACCCATTTGCCGGTGACGCCGAGGATCTCGACCTGCATCTGGTCTTTGAGTTGGCCGATGACGTCGCCGCCGGGCGTCCGGCGAACATTCACGCCCAACGGGGCGTTGATCCAGCCGGAGCGAATGAACGGCTTGGCGGGTTCGCCCGGGCGCAGGCAGTACGCCGAGTGGATGTAGGCGACGCGGCCGTTCCAGTTGATTTTGTACCAGTCGCCGACCTGACCGATGATGGTCACCTTGTCGCCGGCCTTGAGCGACCCGATGATAGTACCCCACGGTGCGTCACGCACGTTGAGGGTGGTATCGACGTCGATCGTGCCCTGGATCTTGCTGCCGTCAGGAATCGGTTGGGCGTACGGTGACGGTACCGCCGGGGCGTTGCTGCTCTGGCCCACGGTCACCGGCGTGTTGGTAAACGGAGTGTCGGTCGCCGAGAGCAATGAGACGATGGCGAGCAGCGCGATTGTGGCGAAAAATACACGAAGGTTCGAGTGTCGCATGGTTCCCTCCGGCCCGAAGCTCAGAATCTGATTGGTTTCTAACACAGTATTACACCATAAGAGGCGCAAAGTTTTCACCTGTGGCGCAAACCGGCAAGATGGGCGGCTCTGCCAGATCCTCGTCCGCCAATGTTGATCCGATCTTGGCGCTCGCGTATACTGACTGCCGGTCTCGTCCCGAATTCAGTTAAGAGCAAGGATCGACAACCGTATGGACCTGAAAGCGTTTCCTTTTTTTGCGACATTGCCGACCAATGAGGTGCTCAAACTCGCACAGGCGGCGCGCATCCAGAAGTATACGTCCGGCACGCGGGTGGTCGAAGAGGGCGAGGAAGTTCGCGACATCCTGCTGGTGATCTCGGGGCAGGTTGCCGTCACCAAGCAGCACGACGGCAAAAAGAAGACCCTCTTCAACATTGATCCCGGAGACACCTACGGCGAGGTCGAGTTGCTCAACGGCACGCCGGCGTTGGCGACCCTGGTCGGTTATCAAGAGTTCCAGTTGATGTTCATTCCGAAGGAGCTCGTCTTGCGGCTGGTCGGCATGTACCCCGGCTTTGCCAGCGAGATCCGCCAGATGTATGCACGCCGCGCCAGTGAACTGCTGGCGCGCGGTTTGTCGAAATCACCGTTCGGTCGGGTCATCACGTTCTTCAACGTCAAGGGTGGCGCCGGCAAGTCGGTCATGTCAGCCAACCTGGCGGTCATGATGGCGCGGTACTTCCACCAGAAGACAGTTCTTGTCGATCTGAACCTCGCCTTTGGTGACCAGCACATTCTGCTCAACCTGACCCACGAAAAGAACATCCTTGACCTCGTGAAGAACCGGCCGCCGTGGGATATCAAGCTGGTCGAGAAATACCTGACCGAACATGCATCGGGGCTAAAGGTCCTGTTGCCCCCTCCCCTTCCCGAGCTTGCCGACAAAATCTCTCCCGACCAGGTCGAGAAAGTGCTCGAGATTCTCCGGGCGCATTACGATTACGTCATCATCGACACGCACAACCAGATGACCGACCTCGAGTTGCGCATTCTGGAGTTCACCGACATGATCTTGTTGATGATGACCATGGAACTTACGTTCATCAAGAACACCAAGATCCTGCTCGACCTGTTCGGGCGTTTGAAGATCCCGCGCGAAAAGGTCAAAGTCATTCTCAATCGCGCGTTCAAGTCGATGGGGCTCGAGCCGTCGCGAGTCGAGGGCAGTCTGCGCTACGCGATCAGCCACTTCATTCCGTCGGCCGGCGAGGTGGTGATCCCGTCGGTCAACAATGGGCAACCTTTTGTATTGCAGAATCTCGAAGGCACCCCGATCTTCATCGCGATGGAGAAGATCGCGCGGTTGATCAGCGGTGAGGAACCCGACAAGGGAACGTGGAACATGTTCTCGATGATCCGCGAGGTGTTCGGGTTCTGAGATCTTTCGGGTTCTTAGCCTCGGAAGATGCGCAGAAGGGTCCAGCCGCTCGAGCCGTCGTTGACCGCCGCCTGGCAATACGGGCAGACATTGTCGGTCGCGTTGGTCTCGGGTGCTCCGCAGCCTGGGCAGTGCGAACTCGAGAAGGCGAGGCGCAGGTCGGTTTTCACGCCGGGTTTGCGCATGAATACGAATGAGTCGTGCGAGTTCTTCGTGCCCCCCTGCTGATTGACGATCTGCCCTTTCTTGTCGAGCATGGCCGGCTCGGCGCTCCAGCGGATCTCGATCGCGACGGTTTCGCAGGTGCTTTCACAAGTGATCCGGCGAACATCGACCGAGCCGACGGCCGGATTGATGAACACTGGGGTGTGCCCCTGCTTATCGGGGCGCAGTTCCTTGGCGAAATCAGCCAGATACTCCGGTGCGGCGTGGCGGAGCAACGGTTCGGTCGAGCGTTTGCGATAGCAATCTTGTCGGCGCCAGAACACGACCGAGGCGCGGTCTTCGAGTTGTTGAACATTAAAACCCGGGTCGCGGGCGACCATCTCTGAGAGGCCTCCGATCCCCGTGGGGATCGAGAAGTTCCACTCGCAGGTCTGCGTGATTTCGGCCAGCACCCAATCATGTTCGCCGGACCGCAGAAACGATTGGCACGACGGGCAAGTCGCGGCGCGTTGCATCCCGATTGTCGTACCGCAATTCGGGCACGAGCCTTCGATCAGACCTGATTTTCCCGAGGTTCTGGCGCTGCCTCGACGCACAAACGACCACACTTCCGAGAATGCTTCCTGGGTGTCGGAACCTTCCAGGAACTCGCGGGTCTCGAGGTGTTCGCGGAAGTTGATGCCGGATGCGGTGATCAGGACATGCATGACGTCGTAGTGCTCGTCGGAGTCGATGGCGACAACCTGCGATCCGCTGACCGACAGGTCTTTCATGACGTCACGAACCTTCCGGCGGCGTAGATCGCTGATCTGCAGCGAGAATCGCTCGAACACGGCGTCGGAGAGGAACGGTTGGACGGGCCCAAGGTCCTGGTTGGACCAGGCGTCCTGAATGGCCGAAAACGCTCTTTCGGCCCGAGGAAGGACCGTCGCCAGGGCAAACTGGGGGTCGCGGTTGCGCAGATCGATGAGCGCCTGGGCAAGGCGTTGCTTGGTTTTCCTGCCGACGGGGATCGGCAGGGCGGCGTCGCCACCCACGGTGCGCGTCATGGCCAGTTCGAGCGCCGTGGCGTCGACCCACCGGAAACGCACGCATACCCAGCAAAGGCCGCCGCGGAGCAGAAAAAGCATGATGAGGAACAGCGTGGTGCCGGACACGATGACCCAGTCGCCCGAGACGCCTTTGCCGACCGATGCTTTCGCCAAGCCGGCTGGGGTGACCCCGGCGTCCGGCCCCGCTTGGAACTGACGCGCGGGTTCATCCTGCAGGCCTGGGCGAACCGTGGGAAAGGTGCGCGTGACCGTCACGCAGGTCGGGGGTGGCGGAGGCCGGCGCGGCGTTGACGCCGATGAACTTCGTGAACTGGAACTGCTCGAACTGCGGTATCCGCTGGATGAACTCGAACGGCTCGATCGGCTCGAACTGCTCGAACTGCTGGAACGGCTCGAACTGCTCGAACGGCTCGAACTGCTGGAGTACGAGTGGCCGCCGCCGGCCCGGCCCCAGGCCTGGTGGTCGGGCGTGCAGAACCACAGGAACACCAGACCGAGGAGCAGCACGCTGCTGCGCACGCCCACGAGGGGCCGGCGGTTCGGTCGCTTGTTTGCCACCCTGGTCTCAGGAATCATACAGCCTCTTACTGACGGCTCGGTAGTAGAAGAACAAGCCGATGAGGAGTGGTAAATACAACGTAATCCAAGTTGGCTGGCTGGCGACGAGGAGCAACGAGACAGTCAGCCATGCCGCTTCCACCAGGTCCGGGATGAAGGGGTTGCGTTCGAGACTGCTGCCGAAGGTGGCGCGCAGCGTGGCATAGAGGAGAGCAATTGCGACGCAGGCCATGGGCATGCCGGCCAGAAACACGAAAAAGAGGTCCCCTGGGTGACCCTGGAAGCCCTCCATGGCGGTGTTGGCAATCAGTACGGCGGCAGGAACTTCGCCGCGGCTTACCATGGTGATCGAGCCCTGATTCGTAGCGGGGTGGGTTTCGAGACCCGTCGTGGTCTGCCAGGCCACCATCGAAAAGGTCGCCGGTCGGATGGCCGTGTAGCGCACGCGACGGTCGCCAATCCTGGGCGACTGGGGTCGGCCGTCAACATAGTAACAACCAGAGCACCAGATGCCGTTGGCGGGCGAGGCCTCCGCCGACCCGGCATCGGCGGGCACTGCCTGGGAGCCGGGGTCGATGGGTTCGTGGATCAGCAAGGGGGCGAAGGGACCGGTTGGGACGGCGTAAGCCCCGAGTTTGAGTTCGGCCACCTGGCGGTTCCAGGCCGGGAACGAGGCGACCGGATTCGCAAACGAGGCCGGGTTCTGAAATCGTTCTGACGGGACGCGAAAACGGGCCCAGATCGGGTTGTATGTGTATGTTTTATTCTTTACAACGATCCGGCCGTTCGACCACTCCTCCTGCAGCGACGTGCAGATCTCGTCCCATTGGTAGACCTCGACTGTCCTGCAGAGGGCGAGCACGTTGGGAACCGCGACCCCGAACTGGTCATCGCGGATCGTTTCGGCGGTCGAAATCGAACCGACGACGTGAACCAGCTTGCCGACATGGGCTGGATCGACGGAGTTGGCGGAGACGGTCGGGACGAGCCCTCCGCACGCATCGAGGTGTCGGGCGATCGGGGGGAGGGCCGTCGTTTCACCGACGATGGCAGCCAGCCCAAGAAAGAAGGCCCACGACAGCGCCAGCGCGCAGGCGACAAAGGGAACCGTGACCAGCAGACCCAGAATTCGGGTGAGTGAGGTCACCATCCCAGAAGCTTCTTGAAGAAGCTCGTTTTCTTGGCGATGACGCGGGTGACGACCAGCGTGACGTTGTCGCGGGCGCCGTTGTCGAGTGCCAATTGCTGCAGGCCTTCGGCCATGGGTTCGATTTTCTCGCCGTGATCATTGACGATCTTGGCGATGTTGTTCGGGTCGATGGCATCGGTGAGACCATCGGTGCACAACAGGAAGATGTCGTTGTTCCAGACGGGCCCCGAAACGATGTCGACTTCGAGTTTCTGTTTCGCGCCGATATAGCGGGTGATCTGGTTCTTGTACGGGTGGTTGGCCTTTTCTTCGGCGCTGATCAGGCCGCGCATGAACAGTTCCTCGACGTAGCTGTGGTCGCGGGTCATCTGCTTGAACTCGCCCTTGCGACACAAATAGACACGGCTGTCGCCGACATGGGCGATGTAAAACTTCTGATCGCGCAGCATGAGAAAGACGACGGTGCAGCCCATACCTTTGCGCTCTTCGCACTTGTCGGATTCGGCGCGAATCTGTTCGTGAGCAAGTTCGAACGCCTTGCGGATTACTTCCTCGGGGTTGTCGAACGATGTCGCCTTCTCGAGCGCCTGACGCACCGTGTCGCGACACATTGCCGAGGCCACTTCGCCGGCACGGTGACCGCCCATGCCGTCCGCAACCAGAAAGAACCCTTCCCGCAGCGTGGTGAAATACGCGTCCTCATTGTTGTCACGTACCTTACCCGGGTGGCTGCGGGCACTGACCTCGTATTCCACGCTCGCAGGCTCCTTTCTATGTTCGGCCTGATCTAAGTCGACGGGGCTTCTTCAGTTGGCAAGCCGCTCTTTTACAGCAGGCTGGTCGGGCTTCAGATACAGAGAGGTTTCGTAATATCCTTTGGCAAAAATGTTCTTACCTTCACGATCGTAATACTCGCCAAGAGCATTCAGGACGGTGATATTATATCGATCGATATGATTGTACGCATAATTTAGTTCTTCTGACGCCTGCTTGAGCTTACCTTGACGCAAGTATGTCAGGCCCAACATCGCTCGTGCGAGCAGGCGTGTCGGCGCTTTGTTCCGCTGGGCGTAATAGAAGTTTTCGGCCAGCGGCAGAAGTTTGTTGGCCTCACAGAACTCAAAATAGGCTTGGTGAGCCTTCTCTTCATAGGGAAACTCGGCGAGGATCTTTTCGATGGCGGATATCGCCTGCGACAGGCGCACCGAACGGGTTTTCGTGCGGTCGCTTTCGGCCACGTCGAGCCAGTTGTTGATGCTGGTTTTTGCGCAGCTCTCTTTTGAAGAGCAGGGTCTCGCCGGCCTTGATTTCGACCATCTCGGTGCGGGTATGGTAGCCGGCGGCTTCGAGGGCGACCTTATGCCAGCCGGGACTCAATTCTTCGACCTTGCACGGTACGGCGCCGATCGCTTTGCCGTCGAAACTGGCCGAGGCCTGGGGTGTGCCAGACTCGATCATGACGGCGCCAACGGTCAGCTTGCGGTAGAGGGCCGCGCCGCCGAGGAACATGCCGACGAGGGCCCCGATCAGGGCAATCATCACCAGGACGTTGCGAATGACCGCGGGCGCGGATGAACCGGAAATGCGCGAAAGATGGGCCGGCGAGTCGTTGTGCGCCTGGGCCTCGGTGGCGTCGTCGGAGCGCAAGGAGTCTTCGGGCAACGACGCGCCCTGAACGGCAATCTTGATGGTATGCGCCGAGATCTCGACCTTTTCGGGTTCGTTGGGCGCTTCTTGCAGGTTGTTCAGGGCCGCGATGAAGTCGGCACAGGTCTGGTAGCGGTCATCGGGCTTCTTGGCGATCGCCCGCATGATGATCGTGTTGAGCTTCGCCGGAATCTCGGGATTGATGGCCATCGGCGCTTTGGGTTCATCTTGAATGTGCATGATGGCGACCTGATTCGGGTTGTCGCCGATGAACGGCAGCTTGCCGACGACCATCTCATACAATGTAATTCCGAACGAATAGATGTCGCTGCGGTGGTCGAGATCGCGCTTTCCCAGCGCCTGCTCGGGCGACATATAATCGGTCGAACCCAGTGCGATGCCTTCGCCGGTCTTGCTGGTGTTCATCTTGGCCTTGGCGATGCCGAAATCGGTCAAGATGACCTGCTGGTCACGCGTCAGAAGAATGTTGCTCGGCTTGATGTCGCGATGGATGATGCCTTGCTTGTGGCAATGACCGAGCGCCGACAGCGTATCGGTAGCGACCTTGATGATGAAATCGAGCGTGAATCCCTCGTCGGAATGCATCTTCTGTTCGAGGGATGCGCCGTCGACGTAGTCCATGATGAAGTAGGGCGGCAGTCCCTCGCGTTCGCACTGCTCTTTCGACGCGATGTCGATGATCGTGATGATGTTGGGGTGCCCGTGGAGTTTCTCCATGGTGCGCGCTTCGTCGAAGAAACGTGCCACCACGTCGGGCTCATTCACCCAGTCTTCGAGCAGAAACTTGACGGCGGCCTTTTTGTCGAGGACCGTGTGTTGCGCGAGAAAGACCGACGCAAAACCACCCTCCCCCAGTTTCTGGAGGACGACGTAGTTGCCGGCCCGCTTGTCTTTGAAATCAGCCACGCGCAGCCGCGATCAGAAGCCCAGCAGGGACTTCAGTTTCGAGAACACGCTGGCTTGTTTGACCTCGACCTCTTCGCCGAGGATGGTGCGGGCGAGGTTGGTGATGCCTTGCGCCAAGGCGCCGCTCGAGCCCTCAACGACGTAGAGTTTGCCCAGGTGCGAGGTCTGCACCGCTTCGTTGGGCGAATAAGGCAGGGTGACCACCGGGCGTTTGGGGAACATCTGTTTGAGTTCCTCTTCGTTGAGGGTCTGTTCGCGACCCACGCCGGCAATGAGCAAGCGCACCTTGGTTTCGGGATACTTGAGCTTGTCCATGATACCCAGGACGCGGCGCAAGGCGACGAGCTGGCCGAATTCGGGTTTCGCGATGAGCCAGATCGCACTGGACATTTCCCAGACCTGGATGGTGACGTCGTCGATGTCGTGCTTGAGATCGGCGATGACGAAATCGTGCTCGGCTTCGAGGCTCCAGAGCGCCTTCTTGACGTGATCGACCTTGATCAATTCGGCGAACTCGCTTTGCGGAGGCGCGGCGAGGAAGTTGAAGCCGTTGCCCGGCAACAGGAACTTCTTGACGGTATCTCCGGTGATCTCGGTCTCGTTTTGTGACAGCTCGTAAATCGATTTGCCCGGCTTGCCGCTGAGGAACGATAACACGTCGCCGAAGCGCAGATCGAGATCGATCAGGGCGACCTTCTTGCTCGACAGGCGACCGAGTTCGTGGGCGAGGTTGATGGCGGTGCTGGTCAGGCCGGTTCCGCCCTTGGGGCTGTACAGCGAGACAATTTTGGAGCCGGCTCGGTCGAGAGGTTTGAGCGTCTCCCACAGGTCGGCTTGGGCGGTGTCGACGAAAATGAACTCGAAGGCATCGAACTTCATGATGTCGCGGTGCGCGAGTTCTTTCTCTTCGTGAGGCGTCAACTGTCCGCCATTGAGAAACGTGCCATTGGAGCTCTCTTCGTCGCGGATGAAGCAGCGGTTGTCTTTGACGAGGATCGAGGCGTGATGGCGCGACACCATGTCGCTGGCCACTTGCAGATCGCGGCCCTCTTCACGACCGATGGTGAATTGCGGTTTCGCCAATTCGAACGGCTTGCCCAGATACGGCGGCGTGTTGCCGACGAGGTACTTTTTCTTTTCGGTCGGCGCAACCACGACGCGGCGAAACACTGTCTTTTTGGATTCTTCAGACATCTGAACTGAGCCTCCTGGCGGGGATTCACCGGGCGACCGGCAACAGCAGGGTCGCCTGCCTCATCAATGCAATCGCGAAACTATAACACAGCCGTGTCGGCGTTTACAACGACGGCTGGACGCCAGTTCAATGAGCCCTTGTCCGCGCTTGGCGGAGCAAAGGCCGATAGGCGTCTCGTGGGTTGAGTTGTGAAGCGGTTATGTGGCTTTGGGACCGGCCTTGCGCAGGTCGCCGTCGCGCCGGGTGAAACCCTGTTCGTCGAGTTTCTCGAGGAAAGGTACCACGTATTTGCGCGACAGGCCGAGGACGGGTTTGATCTCGGTGACGCGAAACTGACCGTGTGCTTTCAGGTGGCTCAGAACCTTGGCGCGCATGCCGTTGAAGCGGTCAGCGGGCAGAACCAGACCGGCGCCCAGGCTGATGGCCAGCCCGGTTTGCAGCACCCGATCGAGATTCTGCCGGGCGGCGGCGCCGCGGGCCTGGATCTCTTTGATCGTTGGCGGATTGTCGCCCTCGAGTTCGACGAGAAGCGCTCCAGCAGCGCTGTCGGTGGCCACCGGCGGTTTCTTGAACAGGCGGTCCCGGCCCAACTCGGCGTCGGCGGTCAGGCGGCGGTTCTGCCAGGCTGTGACCGCCTCTGCAGGCAGCCGCCCGTCGTGGTGGCTCCAGGAGGTCAAGTCGAGGCTTTCGCCGATGGCCAGTTCATCCCATCGTTGATCGAGTGCTGCCTCGCCGGCAGCGATACTCGCGGTGGCGGCGAGAACATTGGTGCCGAAACGGGTGAACCCGTCGTGGGACTCATCGAACCACCGGTTTGCCGTTTCGGGGGTCCAGGGCCAGCGCGCGCAGAAGCTGGTGCGATCGGCGAAGTGGCGGCGGCGAACGTCATTGGCGGCCCACGCCGGGCGGCCGCCGGCCACGATGGCTTCGAGGTCGGCCAGCATGACGTGGCGTTGCCGATCATCGGGGTCGAGGCGAACGGCGGTGAAGCGTCCGAG
>CAZADH010000162.1:2955-13459 GCA_964483805.1 uncultured bacterium | reverse complement strand
ATGGGCGAACAGGAGGCGGGTGCATGCCGCTGGGGTCTCGTGAGCGCAGTCGGTCCGGTGTGGTCGAGTTGCTCGAGGGAGCGGCGGTTGCGGCTGCCGAAACCCTGTTGGCTGACGAAAGCCGGCGGACCGGGCATGTCGAGCTCATCGGCCTGCCCGTCGATATGGCAGGGGTTATTACGGTAATCGACCGGGCCCGGCACCTGGGGTTGCCCGTGACGATCTCCGCCGGGCGCACCGGGGTTGTTGCCGGCGCCGTTCCCGAGGGCGGTGCTTTGCTGTCTCTCGAGCGCCTCGGGGGCATCACTGGACTGGCCTACGATGAGGGCGCGCAGGAGTTCCGCCTTCGTTGTGGCCCGGCGCTCACCCTGTCGCAATTGCAGCGGGCGGTAGCGTCCGCCCATCTGCCACTCGCGCGGCCGCTCGACGAGTCCGGCCAGGTGGCGCTGGCGCGTTTGCGCCGAGAGGTCGGGCAATGGGTCTTTCCGTGCGACCCGACCGAGCCAAGCGCCCAGGTTGGCGGCATGGTTGCCAGCAACGCATCCGGGGCCGCGACGTTTCGCTATGGGCCGATGCGGCGCCATGTGAGGGCACTCACCGTGGTTCTGCTCGATGGGTCGGTAATCGAGATTCGCCGTGGGCAGGCAACGGCAAGGCGAGGCGAGGTGCTGCAGTGGCGGCACGCAAATGGCGTGTTGGCCGTGTCGGTGCCGCGTTACGTGATGCCTGCCACCAAGCATGCGGCGGGTTATCATGCCGCTGACGAACTCGATCTCGTCGATCTGTTCATCGGTTCTGAGGGCACGCTCGGCGTCATCGTCGAAGTCGAACTGGCGCTCACCCGCGTCGAGGGCCGGGTGCTCGAAGCAGTTATTCCCGTGACCGATCGGCCGACGATGGCGCGCGTCGTGGCGTCAATGCGCCGGGCATGGCGGGCCGCCACGGTGCCCGGTGAGTTGATTGCTCTCGAATCGGTCGATGCTGCGGCGCTCGCGCTGGTCGGGCGTGTCGATGCCGATGCGCTGCTGTGGGCGCCGGCGGCCGGCGATGTCGGCCAGGTGTTCGCGACGCTGCGTTGTCCTGCCGATCCGAGTCCGGTGCTCGAGGCACTGGCCGATCTCGTGGTCGCGGCCGGCGCGGATCCCGCTAGAATCGGCGTTGCTCTTGGTGCGCCCGACCTGGCGCGATTCAAACATTTCCGGCATGCGGTTCCCGAAGCGGTCAATCGCGTCATCGCCGCCCGTCGCGCTCACACACCGCAGTTGACCAAGTTGGGTACCGACATGGCTGTCCCCGACGAGCATCTGGCCGACTTGCTCGACATCTATTACGAAGGCCTGAGTCGCGAAGGTCTCGAATATGTGGTCTTCGGTCACATTGGCGACAATCATCTGCATGTCAATATTCTGCCTCGCCACCTGGACGACTACACGCGTGGGCGGGTGCTGTACGAAACCTTTGCTGCCGAGGTCGTGCGCCGTGGCGGTTCGGTATCGGCTGAACACGGCATCGGCAAGCTGAAACGGTACCTCATGGACATTCAGTATTCATCAGCGACTCTTGCCGAGATGCACGCGGTGAAACGGGCGTTCGATCCTGACTGGCGCCTCGGGCGGGGTACTCTTTTTCCTGCACCTTGACGATTCGTCACAATGTGCCGATGAGGCGTCTGCCTTCTCGCAACGCGCGGTGGTTCGGTGGCGCATCCTGACATGGCGCCGCCGTGCGGACGGAGGCGCACGGAGGTTTGGTGATGCTGAATCCGCTACGATCTCTCGCGGTGGTCGCGGGCCTGATCCTGGCCGGCGTGGTCGTGCTCGCGGCGGCGTCCCCGTGCGCAGTGATCATCGAGCCGCCGCGGATCAGCCACCTCGAGGCGAACTCGTTCTGGGCCCATCTGACCCCGCCGGCGGATTTCGATGGCACCACCCACTACCAATTGAATATCAATGGCGCGCTGTACGGAGGCTCAACGCTCTGGCCCGACATTCATGTGAAAGGCGTCGAACCGGGGCGGGTCGGCTATGTGAAGGCCGTGGTCTACCAACGGGGCATGCTCTTGGGAGTGTCGACGGCGACGGTGGTGCTGACGCCGCCGGCGGCGGCGCTCGGGGTGGCGGCGTTCGATGTCGGTACCGCGAGTTTTCGCCTGCGCTGGAACGCCGTGGATACGGCGTTGGGTTACAAAGTATTTCGCGATCTCGATTTTCTCGTGGCCGACGTGCCGGCATCGCCGACCTGGACCATCATCGGTGGCCTGATGGCGGGCCAGACCTACGGTTTCTCGGTCAAGGCCTACAATTCATCGGGCGACGGACTCCGCTCGGATTCGATCACCGTCACGATGAAGCCGTTGCCGGTGATCAATCTGCGTGCGACCGATATCGGGACGTCGGCATTCACCCTCGCCTGGGATCCGGTGTTCGGCGCCGCGTCGTACGCGATCGAAGTGCAGAGCGCTTTGATTGCCACGGTTCCTCACACCGTCACCGAGTACCGCATCGGCAGCCAGACAGCAGGAGCAACCTCCACCGTGCGTCTGTTTGCCATCAATGCCGGTGGGACCTCGTCGCCGTCGTTGCCATTGGCGGTGTTGTTGCGGCCGCCGGCCCCACTGCGACCCTGGGCGACCGAGGTCTCGTCGCACTCGTTCGTGCTCAACTGGACGCCGGTTCCCGACGTGACCCGGTACCGCGTCTATCGCGATTACGGGTGGTGTGTTGCCAATGTGCCGGCCTCGCAGACGGCCGTGCGGTGCGGCACCTGGGTGAATCCCGGTGAGTTGGCGACGATGACGGTGCTCGCGGTGAACTCCTCGGGTGACTCCGACCATTCGCCACACCTGGCCTGGCCATGGGGTCGGCCGTTCATGCCACTCGGACCGGCGGCGTCTTCTGGTGCGTCGGCGAAGACGGGCCGCGAGGGGATACACACGATGTAAATACACGCGCCGCGCTCGCGCGGGCCCGGGTTGGCGATGACCTGGGCGCGTGCCGCATTGCCCTGCCGGCGGGTGGATCGACCACCGTGGCCCGAGTCGCGGGCGGGCGGGCAGGGATTCTCGCGGTCGTGGGCAGTCCGGCAGAGCGCGCCATCGTCGATCGGCTGGCTGCCGACCCCGAGTTGGCGGCGGTGTGCTGGATCGTCATTGGCGGGCCGGATGGGCACGGCGCCTGGATCCTCGATGGCACGGCGCGGTTGCGGGGTCGCGAACCGTTGGTCCAGCCCGACCTGTCGGCCCGGCGGATTCTGCAGTTGTTGGGTGACCTGTTGCCGGCCCGTGGGCCGCTGGGGCAGACCCTCGAACGCGACCGCCACCGTTTTGACCGTTTGCATCAAGGGCGTCCTTGACGGCGGTGCGCGAGCGGTGGGTGCGCGCCACCGGACTCTTGCGCTGACTTCTCACGCCGTGGTTGCCTTGCTGCACCGCAGGTTCTAGAATGATCGGGTTACCCACCCGATCATGTCTGAGCGTACCCCGAAAAAACGACCGGCTGCTGCTGCCTCGTCACCCTGCGGTGACGAGCGTCGGGCCATTCCGCAGGTCGAGCGGGTGCTGGCTGCCTGTGCGCGGATGCACCCCGAAGTGCCGGCGCGGCTGATGTTGCCGGCCATTCGCGCAGCCGTCGCGCAAATGCGCGCCGGGACGCGAAAACCCTGCGGTCCCGAGCGATTGGTCGAGGTGTTGTGGGGCGAGGCGCCGCCGGTACCCGCGATGATGCCGGTGATCAATGCCACCGGGGTGTTGTTGCACACCAACCTCGGGCGGGCCCCGATCGGGCCGGGGTTGGCGCACCGTCTGCTCGAACGGGTGCAGGGCTACTGTAGTCTAGAATACGATGTATTGCAGGGTGCGCGGGGGTCGCGAACTGCGGCGATCGAAGCGCGTCTGCGGGCACTCTTTGGCGTCGAAGGGGCACTGGCGGTCAACAACAACGCGGCGGCGATGTTGCTGGTGGTGGCGGGGCTTGCCCGCGGGGGCGAGGTCATCGTTTCGCGGGGCGAGTTGGTGCAGATTGGCGGCGGTTTTCGCGTGCCGGATGTCTTGCTCGAGGGGGGCGCCCGGCTGCGCGAGGTTGGCACGACCAACCAGACGACGATGGCCGATTATGCGGCGGCGGTGGGTCCTGATACCCGGATGTTGCTCAAGGTGCACGCGAGCAACTTCCGCCAGCTCGGGTTCGTTGCCGAGGCATCGTTGACCGAACTTGCTGTATTGAAAACGAAATACAGCGTCCCGCTCGTGCACGACCTGGGATCGGGTGCGGTTGCCGACACCCGCCGCTGGGGTTTCGCGCCTGAGCCGACCGTGTCGGCGTCGCTGGCGGCCGGCACCGATCTCGTGGCCTTTTCGGGTGACAAACTGTTCGGAGGGGCGCAGGCGGGGCTGATCGTCGGGCGGGCCGACCTCATCGATCGCTTGCGGCGCCATCCGTTGGCTCGCGCGATGCGTCTGGGCAAACTCGAGATTGCCCTGCTCGAACTGGCGCTCGATGCCCATCTCGAACACCGGGCCGACACTGACCTGGGGCTGACGCAACTGGTGCACGCCACCACGGCTTCGTTGGCCCAGCGGTGCGACCGGATCATTGCCCGCCTGCACGGATGGCGGGTGGTGCATTGTGTGGTGCGGTCCGCGTTGGGGGGCGGGTCGCTGCCCGGTGCCGAACGCGACGATCCGGGGCTGGCGGTTTTGGTGAAAGACCCCGACGCAGTGGCTCTCGCCTTGCGCGCCCAACCGCGTCCGGTGATCGTGCGGGTGGTCGACGGCAAGGTCGTGGTGAACCTGCGTACGGTCCGCCCCGACGAAGATGATCTGTTGATTGCGGCGTTTGCCGGGGCGCGCAGAACCGGCGCCGAACCGGCAGACAAAGGAGAGGAATCATGAGCGGTGACACGACGAATCCCGGGGCGGTGGCAGTCACTCATCCGCCCGTAGAGCAGGCGCGAACGCACCTCGGTGTGTTGATGGGACGTTTGCTCGAACTCATCCTCGCCGAAAACTACGATGTGCGTCGGGGTGCAGTCGTGGTGTTGTCAAAGCTGACCGGCCAGGACGCGGCCGATGTCATCGTGCAGCGCTATCAGAGTGACAACAGCCAGGATTACATGACCCTGGCCCTGGGCAACCTGCCGCCCGAAGTTGCCACGCGGGTCTTGATGGGTGCGCTCAATGACGGCGCGGCCGAGACGCGGTTGCAGGCCGCGCAGGCGCTGTCACGGTTGCGTCACGAAGGGGCGATCGCGGTGCTCATCGAGTGTCTCGAAGAACACCTGCGGCCGGGGGCCGGCGGCAAGAAGGGCGACAACACGGTGTTGTCGGAGGCCGCCTTGATCGTGGCGGTCAAGGTGCTTGGCGACATCGGCACGCCGATCTGTCAGGCGCTGCTGCGCAAGTTCCTGACCCAGGAAGCGAATCCGCGCATCAAGGCCACCGCGATTGCGGCGTACACCCGCCTGGCGAACGAACGCATGCTGCCGACGTTGCAGCAGTTGCTCAAAGACAGCGAACCGCGGGTGCGGGCCAACGCGATCGAAGCGATTCAGGCACTGAATCTCAAGGCGAGCGTCGGCATTTTGCAACCGTATCTGTACGATCAGCACCAGCGGGTGCGCGCCAATGCGGTCAAGGCCATCTATCGCTTCGGCGATTTCGGGGTCACCGACACCATCAAAGAGATGTTGGCCGACGCCGACAAAAAGCAGCGGGTTTCGGCGGTGTACGCCATCGGCGAGGCGAAGCTCGAGCCGTTCCTGAAACAGATCATCGGTTTTCTCAACAATGCCGATGTCGACATCCGCCGCAACGCCGTCATTGCCCTGCGCAAGTTCGGCAACGCCGAGCTGGGCCTGCATCTGATCAAGATTCTCGACGATGCCGAGAGCATCGTCAGGCTCGAGGCGATTCGCGGTCTGGTGGCCCTGTATCGTGAGCGTGGGGTGCAACCCCTGGTGACCCGCCTGAGTCGCGAAACCGATGCGAGCTTGCGGGCCGAGTTGGTCCGATGTATCAGCGATGTGGGTGACAACCGGGTGATCGGTGAGTTGGCACGGTTGCTCGATGATGCCGACGAGCACGTGGTGGCGGCCACGATCACGGCCCTGCACAAGCTTCACCCGGAACGGCCCACCCCCGGTATGGTGGCGAGTGTGCGTGGGCGTTTGCAGCATCCTGCGCGCATCGTCCGCGTCAGTTGCATGTTGTCGCTCTGGCAGTGGGGCGAGGTCCAGGTGTTGGCCGATCTGCATCGTCTGATCGCCGGCGCCAATCACGAAGACACCATGCTCGGTCTCTATGCACTGGGCGAAACCTTCGCTTTGGTGTCGCGGGCGGGCGGCGAAATGCTCGAGACATTTCAGAAGTCGCTCGCCGACGTGCGGCGCGATCAGGCGCAGCGGTTGCGCCAGCTCGAGACCGCGGCCCAGGCGGGTGAGATCAAGGTCCTCTGGGACCGCGGCATCAACCATCTGGCTGCCAAAGAACTGGCGCAGGCCGGTGCCGTCTTCGACGCCATTCTCGCGCTCGATCCCCAACACGTCGGGGCACTGGCCCAAGTTGGCGACATCGAGTTCAAGAACAATCGCATGGCCCAGGCGTCGGCACGGTTTCGCCAGATCCTCGAGATCGACGGTAACCACGTAAAGTCATTGTATGCACTGGGTATGATTGCCCATCGCCAGAATCAATACGATGAGGCCGGACCCCTGTTGCGCAGGGCGATTCAGTTGTATCCCAAGCTCGCCAACGCCTATCTGGTTCTGGCCGACGTGCTCGAACGCCAGGACAACATGACCGAGGCGTGTCAGGTGCTCGGAGAGTTCCTCAAGCTGAATCCGGGGCATGCCGTGGTCCTGGTCCGCCTGGCCCGGTTCGCCTACATGCGCGGGCTCTTCGATCAGGCCCGGCAGCACCTGTTGCAGGCCGAAGCCGTTGGCCCCCTCGATCCCCGGGCGGGTTTGATGCTCGGTTACGTGCTCGTGGCGGCCGGCGATGCGGCCGGCGCGGTGCTGCGTTTCCACAAGGCACTCAAACAACTGGGGCGCGACGCCGAGTTGCAGGCGATCACCGCAGCGGCGGAGACCCACATCCCCGAGCTGTTCTGATCACCGAAAGCAACGCCCCGGCCTGGCGGCCGGGGCGTCGTTGACGATGAGGCGTGGTGCCCGGGCCTACCGACACGCCGCCGATGTCATATATTGTATTTCTCTTTCAACTGGTCGATGCGGGTGCGCACCTCGGGAGCCAGTTCCCAGTAGGGAACCTTCTTGAAGATGTTGCGCAACGTCGCGCGCTCATCGTCGTCGATCTGCCCGTCGGCCAGGGCAATACAGAGCAGGGCGTCGAGTTCATGCATGTCGATGGTGCCGTCGTTGCCGAAGACCTTGAGGGCATACATCGCCAGATCGACATGGCCCGACTTCGTTGACATGAGGTCTTACATGCCGCCGTCGACGGCGAAATCGACGTACTGATTGAAGAAGAGCATGAGCAGAAATCCAACGACGCCAAGACCGATCATGATCATCATGAACTTGCGGTGAGCCGCCTCGAGATCGCCCTCGTAGATCTTGGGCCGGTCTTCGAGCGCTTTTTCGAACTTCTTTTGTTTGCGTGACTTGCCAGGCTTTGGGGGTTCGGCGGGTTGCGGGGCATCATCGGCCATGGGGTTCATGCTCCTTGGAAATTGGAATGAATGTCTAAAGTTATCACAAGTGAGGGGTGTTGTGCATCTGCGGGTCGCCATGGTGTCCGCCCGGTGCCGGTGGCACCGTCAGCGGCTTGAATGTGTAAAGCGCAACCGGCGTGATCAGCAGTTCGCACAAGAGCGCGGCGGCGACGCCAATCGAGATAAACACGCCAAAACACCGGGTGGGCGCGAAATTCGATAGCGCCAACACCGAGAAACCGCTGCACAGGATCAGGCTTGCCGACACGGTCGCGCGCCCCTTGTGCACCATCGTGCGCACCAGCGCTTCGACCTCGTCGCCGTCTTTCGTCAGTTCGTGCTGGAACTGGCAGATGATGTGAATGGTGTCGTCGACCGCGAGGCCGATCGCAATGCTGGCGATCATGCCCGTCACGGCGTTGAATGTCGTACCGGTCAAGCCCATGAGACCGTAGGTGTAGACCATCGGAATGACATTCGGAATCATCGAGACCAAGCCGACTTTCACCGAGCGAAAATACCCGGCAATGATGACGGTGATCACCAGCAGCGAAAACCCGAAGCTGGTGATCTCGTTCCAGGCGATGCTCTCGTGCACTTCGGCCCACAATGCCGCGCGCCCCGTGATTGTTGCCCGCACGTCTGTGCCGGCAAACTCGCGGGCGGCCAGCGCCTCGATGCGGCGAAACCCTTCGACCATCTCGCGTGAGGTGCGGTCGCGGTGCCGGATCGAGATGTGGGCGGTGGCGGCATCGGAGGCCAGCAGTTCGGCCAGCACGCCGCCGGCGGCAAAAGGCGTGAACGACGCGATGAGCACAGGTGCCGAAGCGGCCGCATCACCGACCGCTTCGCCGGGCGTGCTCGTCGCGGTCACCGCCATGTTGGCTGTCGCCGCAAGGGTTTCCGGGTCGTCGAGAAAGGCCGGGTTCGCACCGGTGTCGGCTGCTCCGGTTGTCGAAGAGGCTTCCTCGATAGCGGGCGCATAGAATTCCAGGTAGTCGCAGATTTCGTCTTCACTCCCGGGAATATGGTCGGGTTCCTTCGAAAACCGCCGGTCGAAATCCTGAATGAGGTCGACGTATGACAATGTCTTGTCGATGTATGGCATGCTGGCGATCGCCTCCTGCAGACGGCGAACGCGGTGGGTGAGGTCGGGCGTGGTGAACCGTGCCGTCGGGCTTTCGAGCAACAGTTCGAGGGGGACGATGCCGCTGAGATTCTCCTCGACGTAGCGATTGGCCTGCTGGATCTCGGCATCCTGGGGAAGGTAGCGGATGAGGCTGGTCTCGATGGGCAGGATCGACAACCCATAAAGGGCACCGAGGAGAAGCAGTCCGATAACCAGCCACGCCCCTCGGTGATGCCGGATCATCGCGCGCGCGAGTCGCTCGATGCGCGGTTCCAACCCGCGGATCGTGGCCGGCATGACCCGCCCGGTCCGGCGGCGGACGGCGAGTCCGGCGGCCAGCACGACCAGCGTCAACCCCGCTGAGAAGGCCGTGCCGATGGCGGCGTACAGGCCGAACTGGCCAATCGAATCGATGCTTGCATAGAGCAGTGAACCGAACCCGATCATCGTGGTCGTCGCCGACAACAGAATGGGATAGGCGACGTGGCGCAGGCTCTTCTCGAGAGTGGCTGTCGAAAACTCGCGGTCGTGCTGTGAATCGTCGAAATACGTTGTCAATATATGCACGCAATAGGTCAGCGCAATCGACAGGATCATCGGGGGCAGAATCGAGGTGACGAAGTTGATCGTGTGGCCCTGCCAGACCATTAATCCCTTGGTCCAGATGAAGGCGCTGCAGATGGCGAACAGCGGCAACAGGAGCCCGAGGGCGTCGCGAAACAGGACAAACAGGACCACCGCGGTCAGCAGAATCGTCAGGGGCGAGAACAATCTCTGGTCTCGGCCCGTCATTTCGAGGAGCAGTCGCGTGATCTCGGGAACCCCGGTGATGCACGTGCCGACCGGCATGGAAGCGTGCAGCACCTTCTTGATGTCGGCAATGACCGGTCCGACCAGGTCACCGGTCTCGGGTCGCAGCCGCACCACCATGCCGCCGACCTGCCAGTCGCGCGACAGAATGGCGCGATCGAAGGTCACCGTGCGCTTCAGGTTGCGGCGGTACCGCTCGAGTTGATGCGGTGTGGTCAGAAAGGTCTCGACGTCGTCGGCGGTCGCGACCCCCATCTGCGTGCGCAGGGCCGTCACCGGTGAAACGACCCCCTGCACCGTCGGCAACGCCAGCAGGTTGCGTTCGGTGGTGGTCAACATCCGCACCATCGGGGCGTCGAGACCCTCGAGCGGAAATGCGATGAGCAGCAATCGATCGTTGCCGAACGTCTTCAGAAACCGGTAGTACGCGTCGAGCATCGGCCCGGGGTTCACGTTTTCTTCGAGGCGGTCCTCGATGCGGTCGACACGGGCGTACCGTCCGAAAAAGGCGGTGATCACCAGAACGACGACAAGGACGGCCCAACCGAGGCGGGGCCGTTGCAGGAGCGCGCGCAGGGTCACAGGTCGAGGTCTCTGTTCAAACGGGTGTTCCGAAGGTACCACACCCGTGGGACGCAGGCAATCATGGTCGCGATGGATCGCGCCGACGTGCTATAGTTTGGGCGGCGTGGAGGAAAATCGTTCGTGGCAAATCTGTTGCTCGTCAGTTGGCTGGTGGTGTGGTGTGCCGCAGGCATCAGCGGCGCCGCCGTGTTTCGCCAGAAGAACACATTTGCTTATCATCCGCTGCCGGCGCTGGTCCGACGACATGTCTTCTGCGGCGTCGCGTGGGCACTCGTGCTCCTGGCGTCCGGATTGTTCAGGATAATCAAGGGCA
>CAZADH010000162.1:0-2945 GCA_964483805.1 uncultured bacterium | reverse complement strand
CGGATGGGCCGTTTTCGCCACCGGTGATCTCTGCGTGAGCGGGTCGTGCGCGCGCGTTTGGTTGGCCCTGCTGTTTGGCGTGGTGGTGCTTGCGGTGAGCTACACGGGCTATGGGCTGAACATCGGCAAACCCAGCGGTGTCTGGGTCCATGTCCTGTTCGTGCTGGTGGCCACCGGACTGGCGGCAGGTTGGGCGCTACAGCACCTCGGGAATCTTCTGACGTGAATCGCGGCGGCGGTCCTCGACCTTGAGGATGGCCTTGGCCGTGCGCGGTTCGCGATAGGGGGTCAGGAACCCGTACGGTTTCGCCTCGGCGCGGCAGGCAAGACCGAAGGCGGCGTGGATTCGCTCGGCCACACGTTTTGCCGCCCCCGCCGGCGCGGCGTACTCTTCGAGCAATACATCGGCAATATTGTTGTCATGCAGTTGCACGCGGTAGTCGCCCCACAAGCCCTCGGCAAAGATCTCCTCTTCGAAATCGCTCACGTTGAGCAGGCGGTCGCCGACGCGCACGCTCAGTTCGTAGCGACCGTGTGGGACGATTTCGCGCGCGAAGCCCCACGGGCATGCCGTCGATTCCCGCACCGTGACCAGGTCGTCGAGCAGATAGCGCACCAGCGGCGTCGAGCGCTTGGCCAGGTTGGTGAAGACCAACCGGCCGCGGCCGGTTTCCCCGATCTTGTGCAGGTTCTCGTCGAACAGTTCGACCAGGTGCATCGGGATCAGGTGCTTGGCGCCACAGGGGCAGGCCACCGTGAAGAAACCCTCGACCGTGGCGTAGGTGTCGATCTGGATCAGGCCGAATTCCTTCTCGATGGCCTGGCGCCGATGGGTCGAACACAACTCGGCCGACGACAGGAAGATCGAGAGTTGGTCGACGACCCCGTCGTACGCCTGCGGGTGGTCTTCGCGCACGATGCGCAGCCAGGCGAGCAGGTCGAGCGGGGCGCCGACGATGAACCCGGGTTTGAGCCGGGCGATGGCGTCGGCGGTGCGCGGTGGCGTGGCGAGGGTCGAGCGGCTGCCGACGTTGGCGACGAGCGCGCCGCTGTGAACCATCATGTACGAGTAACTTTCGCCGGCGATGGTGAACCCGAACGACATGCCGTTGACGCAGATGCGGTTGCGGCGCAGTTGCTCGGCCAGCGCCCCATAAAACGGGGTCATCGCCGCGAGCAGGGCGACGCCGTAATACTCGCGCTTCATCATGAACGACGGCGTGGGTCGGCCGGTCGAGCCGGTGGTTTCGCCGTAATAGAATACTTTGTCTTTATACCAATCGCTCAGAAAGTCAAAGGGAGTCGCGTCTTTGACGAAGGCTTTGGTCATCAGGGGCAGGTTTTCGAAATCCCACGGATCGTGCTGTGCATACAATGTGCGGTATGCAACCGTATGGTTCTTGGCGTGCACGGCCATGGTCTGCGGGGTCATGGTGACGAGCGGCAGCAGCCACCGGGCCAGGCGGCCTTTCAGCGAAATGCAGTACAAGTCGGACAACGGGTTGCGCATGCGGTGGGTGGGGTGCTCCTCACGACGGTGGCAGCATCGACGATCGGCCCTCCGGGTCGCCGATCCGACGATAGCACGGCCCAATTCGACGCGGCAAGCATGCCGCCCGCCGAGACGTACAGTCCCGCCTTGTTTCGGTCGGTGGTTTCAGGTAGACTCAGACAAAACCAATCAATTTAACAGGAGGACGGTATGGCAATGAAGAACGGCGCAGCGCCCAAGTTCCTCTCCTTGGTTGTCCTCGGTCTGCTTCTCTGTGTGGTTCCGGCTTTTGCGTTGGTGCAGCCCACGATCAATGTTGGGGCGGCATTTATCGCCAACGACCCGGCCGAGATCACCTTTGTCGATCTCGACAAGATCATCGACTACACCAAGGCTCGCCTGCTCAAAGACAGAACCGTGCTCGAGCAGGATGTCCTCGATTTCTGGCAGTCGTTCCGCCAGCACGGTGCACCGCAAGCCGGTTTGCCGGGCAACGCGGCGAAAATGGCCGTCGTCGTCCCCGGTGGTGACACCCCGGCGACCGGCGGCGTCATTGCCGTGACCGGTTCGTTTGACAAGAAGGTCGTTCTCGAGATGATCGGTCGCCATTACGAAGAGCATGTGCAGGAGCACATGACCGCCGATCAGCAGAAAGAGCACGGCATCGGCCGCGTGAGCGAGCCGATCGGTGGCCATGCGACCCACATGTTCGTTCTGCCCCAACGCAATCGCGAAGTCCACATCGTCGATCTGGGCAACACCGTGGTTTTCGGTACGCACAAGAAAGGCGACACCAAGCTGTTGCTCGACGTGATCAACGTGCTCACCGGCAAGACCCCGGTCAAGAACCCGGCCAACCGCACGAGCAAGGTGACCTTCAACTTTGCGCCGACCGCTGCCGAACGCGACCAACTGGTCAAAGACATGGACGACGCCTACCAGCGCTATGCGAGCGGCAAACTCGACTATCGCCGTGGTGTGGCCCGCTTCCGCCAGCGGTTGACCAACGTCTTTGCGGCGCAGAAGGTCAAGCAGGTCGAGGGTTTTGTCGCTGACCTCGAGAACGCCGTGCTCGAAGCCGATCGCACCATTGATGGTTCCGCCGACAGCAAGAACCTGTCGCTGACCCTCAACTTCCGCAGTGAAGCCACCGCGAAGGCGGTCAAAGCGGGCATCGTCAAGCACCTGGTCGCCGAAGTGAAACGCCCGGTCAATCAGGGCTTCCAGGCGGCGCTCGAGAATCCCCAGATCATCCTCGAGGGTCGCTCGGTCATCGTGCGCGTGCCGTTGCTGACCGAAGATGACCAGATGTACGCCTTCTCGATCATGGCGACCTACGCTGCCCGCGGTCTGATCGCCACCCGCGGCACCTCGGTGACCCGCACCCTGCGGGCGATCGCCGATCAGGAGGCCAACCTGGGCCGCAACCTGAGCGCCTGCGTCAGCACCGACC
>CAZADH010000161.1:7944-13570 GCA_964483805.1 uncultured bacterium | reverse complement strand
CAGATCACGCCCGGCTCACCGTGATGAGCGATCCAGCGATGCGTGACCGGCCCGCCGTCGTCGTCGGTCCAGCGCAGACGCTTGCCGCGCTTGCCGATCACCAACTTGTAAACCTCGTGGCTCCCGACCGATTGCAGGGCCACCACCGATCGGGCCCAGTTGGCGAACTCCGCGCTGCCGCTGCCAAGATAGGCGAGATCGCCGGCCCGCCACTGCGCACCCTTCTCGCGTGGAGGCTTCACCGTGTGGTGGATCAGAACGCACCCACAGTTCGCCTGCTCGAGCACCGGGTTCAGTTCGTTGCGCAAGAACCTCGAGACGTCGGCCGCCTTGTTGCTGTCGCCACCGAGGTAGGCCAGCGCCGGGTCGATGATGATCAGGTCGAACGACTGACCGACCGTCAGGGCCGCAATCATCGCGCACAACTCGGCCCCGCTCTTCGTCTTCTCGGACAGCACGAAGATGTTGTCGAGACCGCGCTTGATCACGTCATCGGGCAAACCCAACCCGCGGCACACTCCGTCGCGGAACTCGGCCAGATCGCCCGAGTCGTTCTCGGCCTGGCACAACAGTGTTTTCAACGGTCGGGTCGGCTCCATCCCGAACGCGCTGATGCCGGCGGCCCACAGAATGGCGCACTGCATCGAGAACGAACTCTTGCCGATGCCGGTTGGGCCCACCAGCAACATCGCCCCCTGTCGGCACAAAAACCGGTGCCGGATCAGTTCATCCGGTCCGTCGGTCTCGGCCCTCGCGATATCGGACAACCGAACGAGACGCCCCGGGTCGGGCAACGCTTCCGCCTGTTCATCAATACGGTGTATGGCCAACAGGTCGAGCAGTTTGCGGCCGGCCGGTCCGATCTCTTTCGCGGGCACCTGCATCATGAGCGTCCACCCCAGAAAAGGATTTGTTGCCGAACGGTCCCGGTGTCCTTCTTGCGCAGACCACCGGGCATGCGCACCCACGCGCAGTGATTCCACAGGCTCGGGTCGCAGCCGAGCAGACACGCCGCGGCAAAGAACTTCGCCCGCTCGGCGAGGGGTTTGCCAGCCATCTCAAACCAGCCGTGCAGACTCTTGCCGCCCGAGTCGACGACGAGAACCAGCCGGGCCAGCTCGGCGAGTGTCGAGAGCAGGGCGACCTGGCGGGCGCGATCAGGCTCACGGTCGAACTCGACGACCACGAACCGGACCTCGCGCACGTTCGCCTGGCACCTTATCGATTCAGACCCGCGCTTGTTCTCGGCACGCTGCGACCGCATCGGGTTGGGCACGATGAACTGCATGTCCTGCCCGAACCCGCACGCATCCTCGATCGGCCCGACATGCGCCACGAACTTGTCGGGGCCCCAACACACGAGGTCACGCTCTTCGAACAGCCACGGCAGCACCTGGTTCGTGAACATCCCGGTGCCAGACAGACCGAACAACGGCCTCGTGGCCACAGCCGACGCAATCGCTTCTTTGTTGGGAGCCGGCCACCGCAATCCGACCGCTGACTTGCGCCCCTCGTGCTGCATGTCGAGCGCGAAGTCGATCGCCTCGTCAATCTCAGTGTCGCTCACCGTCCGATGGCTGACGAACGTGTTGCACAGGTGCCGCAAGTATTCGTGGACGCCGGCCGGGGCCATGACCTTGCCCAGCCGATAGGCCGCGGCCGCCAGCCACCGATGCGTTGAACCCGCACCGGGTGGCTCGGTGACCACGCGCCACTCATCCCCCGAAAACGGCAGAAGCATCGCCATTGGTCGCGGTTACTCCTGGTCGGTCCCGTCGCCGTGCTCGACGTCGGCTTCATCCGGGTTCTCGGGCGGGGCCTCGGTGACGGATTTCTCCGACGGGGTCTTGCCGTCGTTGTCGTTGCAGATATCCGCCAGCGTCAGCTGGTAGTCGGATGGCAGCATCGGCCGCGTGTCGACGACTTCCATCGTGTCGAGCCGCACCATCTGCTTCATCCCCTCGCGCGGATGGTTCATGTATTCCTCGCAGTCGATGTCTTCCATCACGTGCTTCGAGGCGATCTCGTTCGTCAGGCGCTCGACCCGGGCCTTGTGTTCCTTGCTGCGGGCCCCGAACTCGGCCATCGCGCTCTTCTTGTCGGCGTCGATCTCGCCCAGCGTCTTGAGTTCCATCGCCAGCTCGTTGGCGCGGGCCGACAGTTCGTCAGGAGTGAAATCAACCCGCAGACGTCGCGAGGTCTTGCGCGACACATTCACCGGTGCCGGCTTGTCCTTCTCGGCCTTCGGCGGGTTCGCGTTCAAGATGTCGCACTTGGCCTGGGCCTCCTCCTTGGTCGCGTACGGGCTGATCGGGAAGAATCCCGCCCCGACCACACGCACACGCCAGACGTCCGGCTTGCCTCGACCCGGTGTGAACAACTCCGGCGCATACTCCACATGTTTCTCGTAACCCTTCCTGCTCTTCATGGTTCTCCCTTTCAGCACGAATGCTTTGTATTTACGAATTACTTGCAGTAGACGTCGCTGATGCTGGCCTCGGCCTTGAGCGGCAACCCCTCGAACCAGGGCCGCGGTTCTTCCATGATCCGGATGATCTCGGCCTTTGCCTGTTCGGCCTGGCCCGTCGGGATCTCGAACACCAGCTCGTCATGAACGGTCAGCACCGGCATGAACCCGGCACGCACGCACCGGATCGTCGCAGACGCCAACAGATCGCGGGCCGCACCCTGCACGAGGTTTTCGCAGACCTTGCCGCCGTAGGTGTATTTACGTTGTCCGCCGATGGTGCACTCACCGCTGCTGCGGATGTTGCGGTAGATCAGATACCGGCCCATCTTCGGATCGAACGACGTGGCCGGCAGCGGCAGACACCACTTGCCGCCGGCATGACTCTTCAGCTCGGCATCGAGCCGGGCCCACAACCGGACCACCTTCGGGTTCGATGCCCGATACTCGTCGACCGTCTTCTTGCACTCCTCGGGCGTCAGATCCAGGTCGGCCATGACCTTGGCCACCGCCGCGAACTTCTCAGCACCGCAGCCAAACCCGAGACCCAACACCCTGGCCTTCGCCAACTGCCGCATGCCCGGGTCAACCTTCTTGAGCGGGCGCTCGTCGTTGTAGCCCATGGTCGCCCGCGCGTGTGCTTCGTAGAGATCGATCTTGCCGGGCCTGATCAGCTCGAGGGTCGCCTCGTCGCCGACGATCCAGAGCAACACCCGGCTCTCGATCTGGGCGTAGTCGACGATCACGAACGTGTGGCCCGGTGCCGGAATCAGTGACCGGCGTTGATCTACTCCCTCGACCGGCTTGCGGTTCTGGTTCTGCAGGTTCAGCCCGTTTTCAGCCGACCATCGGCCGGTGTTCGCCCCGAAATACTTGACCGAGAACGCCATGCGGCCATCCGGCCGACGTCGGGCCTTCATCGACTGCATGACCTTGACCATGCGATTCGCCGACCGCAGTCGCTGCATCGTGCGGATGTGGGTGGCCGCCTGCGACTGCAGATTGCGGTCAAGCCACTCGTCGAACTCGACCGACGCATCCGCGGTTGACTCTGGAACCTCGAAACCTTCGGACACGCACCACGCCCGGAACTTCGGCACCGACCCGGCCGGCTCCCACGGCAACATCGCCTTGCATGACTCGATGACTGCCGTCAGCTGCACGATCGACGCCTCGACGTACGCCCACTCGACGTTGATGCCACGACGGCCGATCTGGGCCGTGATCTCGAACAACTGCCGCTCCTGCCGCGGCCAATACTTCTCGATCGCCAACCACAATGCCCGACAGGCGATAGCGTCCAGGGCGGCATACTGGATCACCTCGGGATCGAGCCCGAACAGTCCGGAATCCCAGTGCTTGCCGGACTGACGCGACCGGACACCCTTGTCGAGCGTGATGTTGAACACCGCATTCACCGCGCCGGCCAGATCGCGGGGCAGCTGCAGGAACGCCGAGGCCGATGCGGAACACCACCACATCGATGGGCGATGCTCCGCACCGACCTGGCCGTCCTCGACCATCTTCTCGAACACGTGGGCGTCAAATTCACGAACATGCGACACCCATTGCCGGCCCGCGATCTTGTGCCACGGGAAGTCGCTCGGTTTGCAGACGATCGCCGTCGGTCCGTCACACACGCTCACCAGTTCGGCCGCGAACTCCGGGTGATGTGTGTAGGCCCAGAACCCGAGCCGCTTCACGCTGACCTTGTCGGTGTAGAACGTTTCGAAGTCTACCGAAACGAGATCACTAGCCGAACTCCACGAAGAGATCTCTTCGGGCTTCGTCAACACCGTCGTCGGCCAGGGCAAGGAGCTGCTCACGCATGCTTAGCCTCATGGCTTGCGGTTCGGGGGTCGTATCCCTTGAGGTATCGCCACAGGGCACAGGCTCCGAGGAAGGCATTCCATGCCGATGTGAGTTTGGCCGGGTCATGCTTAACCACCTCCACGCGACCGGGTTCGGTCGTGCTGATGATCACGTTCGCCACGAGCATGTCTGCCGGGCTGACGTTGGGCCACTTGGCGCGGCAATACGCCACCAGCTGCATGGCCTCGGTGTCATACGCCTCGACTGGTTTGTCGGGGACGGTCTTGCGGGTCTTGTAGTCGAGCGCCCCGACGCGGTCGGCGTTGCGACCCCAGCGGAACAGCAGATCGGTCGAGCCGGCGTAACCGTCGGTCACGTTGGTCAGTACCGCTTCAGTCTCGACGACGACGATCGCCACGCTGGCGACCCATTCGATCACCGGCTTCACGTAGACCGACAACGCTGGGTCATGCGCGGAGCCGGCCAGAGCGTTGTCGAGAGCCTTGTGGATGCTGCTCCCCAACGATGCGGCTTCACCAACCGGGGCCATTGCGGCCTCGATCACACGATCGGCCCACCCATCGTCGGGTTCACCGACCCCGCGGTTAACGCCTGGGGCGGCCAGCGCCACTCGGCGCAACTTCCAGCGCTCGAGCTGGGGCTTGTCGATCACCGACAGGATGCCGGTCACGGACGGCAGCAGGGCTTGAGTTCGGGCGTCTCGCAAAGTCGTGGGCCGATCGCCCTCGTCGTTGGCCCGTGGCATGGTGTGCCGCGGTTTGCCGTCCCGGGTATACCAGTGTGCCGAGTTCTTCTGTGGGTTTGTCAGGACTGCCATGTCAGAACGGCACCTCGTCGGTCATCCAGTTCGGCACGCCATCAGTCATCGGAGCGCCGGCCTGGGGGGGAGCCGCCTGCGGTGTCGGCTGAGCGACCGGAATCGGTTGCGGGGCAACGGGTGCCGGTGCCGCGACAGGAGCGGCCGGCGGGTGGATCGCGCCCCCTGCGGGAGCGGGCATGATCCCGGCGATCTCGCAGAACGTGAACGAACCATCACGACTGGCCTTGTGGACGAGGTTCAGGATGTACTGGCGGCCCTTCAGTTCCATGTAATCCCAGCCATACTGCGGCGGGCGGCCGAGCATGCTGGTCAGCATCTTGTAAAGACCCGACTTCTCGTGACCGCTGATGAGCAGCTGCCGGGTGGCGACCCGGTGAGCGTTGCCACCCTGATCGCGGAACCCGAACAGGAAACAGGTCAGGTCAACGATCTCGGTCTCGGTCGGGCTGTTGAACTTCTTGCGGGTGACCTTGAACTGAGCTTTGATATCGATCAGGGTCGCCAGC
>CAZADH010000161.1:2740-7926 GCA_964483805.1 uncultured bacterium | reverse complement strand
GGCACAGCACGGCCCTGACGCGCCGAACCGGGCTTCGGCAGCTGAGCCATTGATGACCCCCTCCTCGGGTGTGTTGGCCGGCGAAGAATGCGCCAGCGTAATCAGAGCCGTCTGGGCCGATTGCTCGGCGACCTGAACGGCGCGATGCGCCTGGTGGATGTTGTTCGCATCGAGGGCATCGATCGCCACGCGCATGCACGCGACCACGATCGACAGCGACCCGATGAACTCTTTCATGTTCGAATCCATCACGCTTTCGGGGTGATGACCGCGGGGCGTTCGCCCTTTTCGGCGATCTCGCCGATGTTGCCGGCCGGGATGTAGGCCTCGCACGGGCCCTCGGGTCGGATGCACTTGCCGGTTCCGCCCGGGATCGTCTTGCCCGGGGTCTTGTTCATCCGGCCACGCCGCCATTCGCACTTCATGCACTGCTTGATCCCCATGTTCTCGGCCTCCTGCGCGATGTTTGAGGGTGCCGGCCGGTCGGCTTTCGGCGCTTCCAGACACTTGCGGCCTCGCGGCCGACACCCTTGATTCTCAACCGGGAAACGATCGTCATACGTCGTATGCACTTCGTTACGGCGGCCTCAGTTCGTGGCTTCGGCCAAATCGGACATGCAAGACGCTGAGGTCGTTCATGCCGCCTCCTTGGGTTTGATGCCCATCAGGGCGCGGATCTCGGACAGTCGCCAGGCCGACGCGCGACCCAGCTTGACCGGCTTCGGGTAGCGACCCTCTTTCACTCCGGCGAACCACGCCGTGGCCTTCACGCCCACGACCTCGAGCACATCAGGCAACCGGATCAACCGGTCCTCGACGATCTGCTGGGTTCGGACCTGGCCGCGAACGATATCCTCGAGCTGCGGGCGCAGCTCCTCGAGAACGGCCTCGGCGATCGGCTTCGCGATCACGGCGATCAAGGCTTCAAAACCGTTCGGTGCTGGCATGGCAACCTCCAAAAACGTCTGACGTCAGCGATGTTTGCGGGCCGAGGTGAAGCGACCGTTGCGATCGCGCTTCGCGGCCGTCGTCTTCTCGGAGGAGACCTTGGCCGGATTCACCGGTTTGCTGGCGGGTTGAACTTTCTTGTCGTGACCGCGGACCGCTACGGCCATGAACGCGACTGACTCCTTGCCGAAGTGGATCGACTCGACTCGGACGCCGGTGACGTTGACGTTCAGATCGCGCAGTGCCTGGCAAACCTTTGCCTCCAGGGCCATCATGGTGATTTGTTTCACGTATCCCTCCTCTACAGCCGGTGGCCGGTTGCGATAACCAGACCACCGAGAATGAAAATCGGGAGCGGTCGAGGGGATGCCGCCCCCAAACCACTCCCGATGACGCAGGCCCCGGTTTCCAGAGGCCCTGAAGTCCGATTTCACTGCCTTCGGCATCAAGGCTCAGAACGATCGCCGGAGGATTCCCGTTTGACATGCTGTGACGCGGGTGTAACATGAAGATGTGAGGCTTCTGTTACGTGTCGGGCGGTTTTTCCGTCCGGCGTTCGTTCTTGGCTCTATGTTACCAGTGCTCATGTAATACCGTCAATGGCGTTACATGCTGGCTGGTAATGCGGAGATCGGGGGTTTTATGTCGCTAAAATCTGTTGTTGAAGCCGAGTTGAAAAAATCAGGCAAGACAAAGTCGGATTTGGCGCGTGATTGCGGATGGTCTCCCCAGAAGATCACGAACATTTTGAACGGTTACTATGGACCGCCGAAACTGGACACCCTCCAACACATCGCGGCCGCCCTCAACGTCCCCGTCTCGCGTTTGATGGATGACGACGCCAAACGCCCGGACCCACTCGCCGGCATCCCCAGTGAAGGCGTTTTCTTCATGCCCGTGATCGGCCACATCCCGGCCGGGGTGCCAATCGAAGCCATAACCGAGTTCGACGGCCACGTGGCGTTTGCCGAGTCGTTCGTGAAGAAGGGCCGCCGAAAACACTGTTTCGCGCTCCGCGTTCACGGCGCGTCAATGTCCCCGACCATCCTGGACGGCGACGTCGTTCTCGTCGACACGAAATCAGAGGTCAACAACGGCAACGTCGCGGCGATCCGCGTCGACCTCGAGGGGTCCGTCACGCTAAAGCGTTGGCGTCGCACCGAGGCCGGGGTCATCGTCCTGCAACCGGACAACCCAGAGTTTGAGCCGATGGTGTTCGACCCGAAGAGTGAGAGCTTCGCCATCCAGATTCTCGGGCGTGTGATCGCGCTGCATCGGTCGAACCTTTGAGCAATACGAGGTAAATACTACGTGATTGCCATTCGGTTCTACATCGACCCGGTCAGCGGTGAGCCGCACTGCCTGAATCATGGCGTGACTGAGGACGACGTGTTCGAGGTGTTTTCATGCCCTATCGAGGACATCCGTGGCGACAACCGCAGCCGGATTGCCATCGGTCGCGGGATCGGCGGCTCTCTGCTCAAAGTCATTTACTCGACTGACCCCGAGTCGGTTTTCGTGATTACCGCCTACCCACTGGTAGGCAAGCAGCTGGCGGCTCACCGTCGCCGCATGAGGAGCAAGAAGCGATGAAGAAGAAGGCGCAAGCAAAACGTGTGAGTCAGTTCCCCGAAGGATGGGACGAGGCACGATGCCAGGGCGTCATCGACCACTACGAAAACACGAGCGACGAGGACCTGGCCGCCGAAGATGATGCCGCGTTCAAGGAAGAAGGGCAGACCGTAATGGTCATCCCGACGAGCATCGTCGAGCGAGTTCGCGCGATCATCGCCAAAGAGGCAGCCAAACGAAAAAGGGCGAAGGCCGCATGAGTAGTCGCAACAAGGATTGCGTTCTCGATGAGGACGGTCAACCGGATCCGGTGTTCCGGCAGCAACAAAACGCGGATAGATCTATCGACGAATTGGTCGGTGTAGCACGGGGCCTCATAGCCGACGGGGTTCTGTCGAAAAAGGAACTGAACTTCCTGCTGGAGTGGATGCAGGCCAACGCCCATTGTGAGCATGTTTGGCCGGCGTCCGCGCTCTTCGAATCTGTCTATCGAATTTCCGACGCCGAAGAATACGGGGAGGATCAACGCCAAGAACTGTTCGACGTGCTACGAAAAATGGTCGGTGGTTCGACCGCTCCAGGGCATCGGACCACGATACTCCCGCTGGACAATCCGGTGCCCACGATCCGGTTTCGTGGGAGTGTTTTTGTGGTCACCGGAAAGATGGTGTCAGGCCCGAGGAAGTCGCTCGAGAACGAGATCACCTTGCGCTATGGGATCGTGAAGACCAGCGTCACGATGCAGACCGACTACCTGATCGTGGGAGAGATATCGAGCAGAGACTGGTTGCACACCACGCACGGTCTCAAGATCCTCAAGGCCATTGAGAACCAGAAGAACCATGACGCGAATCATGACTACGTTCGCTGTGCGAGAACGGCAATCATCGGAGAGCGGGATTTTGTCACCCAACTGAAGCAAGCCCCCGTGTGATTTTCAGGTCCGTTTTCCCACTCCCCTCTATTCTTCCCCCTGAATAGTAAAATCCACCGGTCGGTTATTTTCTACGTACGACGTCGTCGTTTAGCTTTTCCGTGGTCGGCGTTCCACTGACCTTTTCCCATAACCCCCCCTTAAGGGGGGTTATGGGAAAGTGGAACAGTCCCACGCCAGTCCCATGGAACAAAAACGTAAACCCGCATGAACAGGCCGGTTGCGTAGGGTGTTTTCCCACTCGCAAAAAAGTGGGACTACCCGTGCACCAGTTCCACTCGTAGTAAGTGGGACTTTTTCCTTGCAAATCCTTTGCCCTAACCGCTGTCAAAAATTGCACAGTGGGAATGTGTGCCCCAAAACACCCATAATTCAATAGTGGCTAAGTGGGAATTGGGTGAAATTCCCCAACCGCGTCGGGATCCGAAACATCGAATTGCCGCCCATAGGTGCGGATTGCGCACATTTGGTGTCGAGATCCACGTTTTCCCCACTGCAGTCCCACAGTGGGACTCACCGAGACACCTTTATACAGGGCGTTTGCGCACGGTGTTTTCCCACTACCGTTCCACTTTTTTCCCACTTGAACGACGTGATCGGACCCGCGGATAGAAACACCTCGAGATATCAACGAGTAGTGGTCGAACTTCCCGCCAGCTCGTCGAGGAAGTCCGCCCACCGCTGCATCATCTCGCGTCGTTGCGGTAGGTGTGTCGTCCGGTTGTAGGCCCGGCCCAACGGGTCGCGAACCGTGTGGCCGAGCTGGTGCTCGATCAGGTGAACCGGATACTCGAGGATCTCGTCGAGCATGGTCCGAGCGACAGCTCTCCAGCCGTGACCGCTCATGACGTCCTGACCGATCCCGCACGTGCGCAGGGCCACCAGCACCGTGTTCTCTGACATCGGCCGGCCGTTGCCGCGTGACGACGGGAACACCCACGGGCCGTCACCGGTGAGCGGCCGCAGCTCGGCCAGGATCGCCATGGCCTGCCGGCTCAACGGCACGATGTGCGGCTCCCGGGTCTTGCTCATGATGAACGACCAGGTGGCCGCCGTCTCGTTGATGTCAGCCCAGCGGGCCTGCCGCAGTTCGCCCGGCCGCACGAACGTCAGCGGGCCGAACATCAGGGCCGCCCGGACCACCGGAGAGCCCCGGTACGCCACCAGCGCCTTCAGGATCGCGGCGACCTGGTCGCGCTCGGTGACGGCCGCGTAGTGGCTCGGCGTTACCGGTGTCAGGGCTCCGCGCAGATCCCGGGTCGGGTCGGACTTCACCAGGCACGATGCGACCGCGTAGCGCATGACCTGGCCGATGTTGGTCAGGGCCCGGTGTGCGGTCTCGATCACGCCGCGGGCTTCGATGCGGCGGATCACCTGCAGGATGTGAACCGGCTCGAGTTGGCCGACCGGGATCTCCCCGATCCAGGGCCACACGTCGACCTCGAGACGCCGGCGGATTCGCTCGATGTGGACGGCCGACAGTGTCGGCTTCACGCGCTCGTACCAGTCGAGGCTGACCGCCTTGAACGTCGAGGCTTTCGCCGCGATCTCCGCCTGGCGTGACATCCTGGCGGCCGCCGGGTCGATCCCCTGGGCCATCTTGCGCCGGGTGTCCTCGCGCATGGCCCGGGCATCGGCCAGCGACATTGCCGGGTATTGTCCGAAGACGAGCGTCTGCGGCTTGCCGTCGCGCCGGTATCGGAACCGCCATGACTTGGTGCCGGCCACGGTC
>CAZADH010000161.1:0-2730 GCA_964483805.1 uncultured bacterium | reverse complement strand
TCACGAAAAGGTATAGCCCCTCGCCGTCGGCCAGCTTCACCGGTTTGCCGTGCTCGGATCTGGCCGCCCGGATCTTGTTGTCGGTCAGCTTGTTCGTCGCCATTCGCCCACCTCCACGTCGAAGTGTGGGCACTGATCGATGCCCACACCGAAAACCGAGGAGAATGCCCACAAAATGCCCTCAGTTTGTTCGGCTGTTGACGATAATAGGCGGTTCTCGGCGAATGTCAAACCAATGAGAAAACCCGCCTTTCGGCGGGTTCTGGTGGGCGTTCGCGGGCTTTGGCGAACCACCCAAGACTGGAGGTGGCGGGAATCGAACCCGCGTCCGAAGAGGTTCACCAGCATCATCTACGATCATGTCCTGCCATTTATTGTTTGAGGCTTTCGTAGCGGGCAGGCACGCCCCTACTCACCCGAGCCGTCTGGAGTTATCTCGACATCGCCCGCCAGGGGCCCCAGGAAATGTCCAGCCAGTTTGTTCGGCGTCTTTACTACCTCTTACCGGCGGAATTGGTAGCGAGACGTCACCGCACTAGGCGGCGAGGGCCAGATCTTCGTTGGCCTGTATTGGTGGTCGAATTTTTACGAGGCCGTTCGACCAACCTCGGATCGCAGACACTGGATCCCGACTCCCCGTCGAAACCAGGTCACCCCCATGTTTGCAAAGAACAAACACCATTTGTGTGCAAAAAAGTGTATCACGCGGAGGCCGTCGCAATCAAGCGACCGAGCCGATCTCGATGTCCACCCACCCAGGCGCAGGCGTGCAAATCGGAATCGAACCCAGGAGGAGCACGCAGCAGAATGTTGCCCAATCGGTTTCTATGCCGCGGTCGACTCCAGATACAGGTATTTCTGGAACCCGGCAAACACCTTGCCGATTTCATCAGGTCGCCCCAGGTCAGCCAGCGCATCGGCAATGGAGTCGTGATACTTCAGTTTCAGCAGCGGCGTGAGCTTGTCCTGGTCCAGCTCCTCGACTCCGACCGTGACGTAGTGCGAGAGAACGAAGTCGAGGAACGCCTGATGCTTGCTGGCGAACTGCTTGGTGATGACGACCTTCGCCATCGACGCCCGTTCCTGGCGGGTGAGGGTCGGGATGGCATATGCAACATGTGCAAGGACATCGAAGACGTCGCTCTGCTCGGCATCGATGATCTTCTGCATCTCGGCCAACTGTTCGCTACCGAAGCCCTTCTCGGCGAGGCCCTGCAGGAGCTGCTTTCGCGTCTCGGGTGCGCTCCAGATCTGGCGTAGTTCGGCCTCGTCTTTGAAGAACTCGGGCAGCCTGCCGAAAAGCAGTTCCATGAACTGCTGCGCCGACATCGGCGTGCCATCCGGGTGCCAGAAGGTCGTCGCCATCATGTGCTGAATGGTGCGCTCTTTGCCGTCGGCGAGTTTGACCTTGGCCTTTCGCTTCTTGTTGCACACGCACCGGAGCTTGCCACATTGCGGACACGGATCCTTGGGGCATTGGCAGGGGCTGGCGCCACAAACGATACATGGCGGGCCAGGTGCTTTGACGCAGGTGCACGGTCGGCTGCCGCAGACTGAGCACGGCGTCGGCTCTTCGGGAGGCAACGGTTCGCCGTCCCACTCGGGGTCACTGAAGTGAAGATGCGCCTTCACGAAGTCGTAGATCGTGAAGTAGTCCTTGCCGTCGTAGATGCGGGTGCCGCGCCCGATAATCTGCTTGAACTCGATGATCGAGTTGATCGGGCGCATGAGCACGATGTTGCGAATGTTGCGCGCATCCACGCCGGTCGAGAGTTTCTGTGACGTGGTCAGGATCGTCGGAAACGTCTTTTCGTTGTCCTGAAAGTCGCGCAGATGTTGCTCGCCCAGCGCACCGTCGTTGGCGGTCACGCGCTGGCAGTAGTTCGGATCCTTGCTCGCCTTCATCTGATTGATCAGATCACGCACCGCCAGAGCATGATCCTGCGTGGCGCAGAACACCAGCGTTTTGTCGTTCTGGTTGATCTGCTCCATGAACAGCCTTACGCGGAGGGCTTCCCGTTCCTTGATCTCGATGATCCGATTGAAGTCGGCTTCGCTGTAGACCTTGCGGGCCTCGATCTCGCCTTCGATCACCTTGTCGTCGGGCGTGTAGACGTACTCGTCGAGCGTTGTCGAGATCTGCTTCACCTTGAACGGCGTGAGAAAGCCGTCGTTGATGCCGTCTTTCAGCGAGTAGATGTAGACCGGCTCACCGAAGTATGCATACGTATCTACGTTGTCTTTACGTTTGGGCGTGGCCGTGAGACCGAGCTGCACCGCCGGGGCGAAGTAGTCGAGGATGTCACGCCAGTTGCTCTCGTCATTCGCCCCGCCGCGATGACACTCGTCGATCACGATGAAGTCGAAGAAATCGGGCGGGTAATCGCCGAAGTAGGGCGAGGGTTGGCCATCTTTCGGCGGCCCGCTCATGAAGGTTTGAAAGATGGTGAAGAACAGGCTACCGTTTTTCGGCACCTTGCCCTTCTTGCGGATGTCGGCCGGGTCAATGCGAACCAGAGCGTCTTCGGGAAAGGCCGAGAAGGCGTTATATGCCTGGTTTGCGAGGATGTTGCGATCGGCGAGGAACAGTATGCGGGGCCGTCGCGTGGGCTCGCGGCTCAGGTTCCAGCGCGCATGAAACAGCTTCCAGGCGATCTGGAAGGCGATGAAGGTCTTGCCCGTGCCAGTGGCCAACGTAAGCAGGATCCGCTGTCGGTTGTCGGCAATCGC
>CAZADH010000160.1:0-13636 GCA_964483805.1 uncultured bacterium | reverse complement strand
GCAGCGCTGGCGGCGGAGCGCTTCCCCGCCTTCAAGGCGGCGTTTCTCGCCCGCTACCGCGCCGGTGGTGAGTCGTGATACGATCGAGAGGCCGACCGTTCATTGCCGGATCTGCGAACCCCGGCGTGGTGGTCGAGTTGTGGGGAGAGGTGGAGACATGACGAAACCCGGCGACAACAATTCCAATAAGCCGGAGAAGCGGCTGCTCGATGAGGGCATGGCGGCTTTGCGGGGCGGGCAGTGGTTGGAAGCGGAACAGTTGTTCAAGGAGTTCCTCGAGAAGTATCCGCGCACGGATCTGTCCGACAACGCCCATTACAACCTGGCCACCGTGTATCGGGAAATGGGCAACAAAGAGCAAGCACTGGCGCACTTGCAGATCGTGGTCGAGGAGTTTCCCGACAGCGACGCCTGCTACTTTGCCAAGGACGAACTCGAGGAGTTGCTGCGCGAGATGGGCATCGGACCGGCCGAGACGGCGAGCGAGTGCTACAAACGCGGCACCACGGCCTACGCCGAGGGGGCGCTCGACGAAGCGCTTGCGGTGTTTCAGCAGTTTCTCGACAAGTATCCCAAGAGCGACCTGATCGACAACGCACACTACAACCTGGCGAAGATCTACCATCGGCGTGGCGACCATGCCAAGGTGCGGCATCATGTGCAGGTGATCATGACGCAGTATCCCGAGTCGGACGCGGCCACCTATGCGGAAGAGTTGCTCGACGAAGACCTCGGCGATCCCGACAAGCCGACGACCGAGAAGTAATACGTTGTAAGTCTATCTTCGGCTGAAGACACCGACGCCCCCGGGTATGCACCCGGGGGCGTCGGCTCGAGGATCCTGCGTCGCCGGCGATTGCGACGCATTGGCGTGGCGTCAGTTGCCGCCCGAACCCAGAACGATCTGCACGGTGAAGATCGTGCCACCGTCCTCGGGGATCGTCACGGTGTTCTGGGTGCCGGTGATGTAACCGCGGGCCAGGTTGTTGGCGAGGAAGTCGAGCGGGTAACCGGTGACCACGCCGCTGAAGTAGGCCTCGGCGCGGAAGTTCACCGCGGTGACATCGACGTAGGGCACCATGTCGCGACCGCCCTGGCGAATGAAGATGCGGGCCCGTTCGCCTTCATAGTAGGTACCGCGCAGGTTGTCCTGGGTCGGGGTCGTGCTTACCACCACGACACGGACATCGCGTTTGATCGGGTCGATGTTGGCGAAGTTGGCATCAATGCCAGCAATGGTGCCGCTCGGGCGTTGTTTCGGAATCGTGACCGACGGGTTGATCGTCAACAGATCGTAGCCGCGGATCTTGCATTTGACCGCCACTGCGCCGGCGGTGATCGGCACGTTGGCAATGTTGTAGATGGCGTTGCCCTCGATTGCTTGCGCTGTGCCCGTGGCCACGACCTTGCCGGCCGCCTCGGCCCAGATGCGCGTATCCTGGGCAAAGCTCGTGGTGCCGCCCTGGCCGCCGGTGCCCATGACGTAACCCGGCAAATTGCGCAGGGTCCCGTTGATGTTGACCGTGAGCGGGGTCATGCGGATGACGCCGAGGTCGAAGGGCACGTTCGAGATCGCGACCTGGGGGCCGGCGCCGGTGGCGCCGCCGGCCTGTGCCAACGGGGCGCTCTGCCAGTCGACGTAGTTGTCGGAGGTGATGGTCACCGTGGCGGAACCGCCGTCGAGTCCGGTCCAACCGTTGCTCTTGAAGTCGTCGGCCGACTCGAAGACCTTGTAGCGGGACGCGGTCGGGGCATTGTAGCCGATGGTGACCTTGAAGTTGGACAACGGGCTGCCGGTGACATTGTCGACCGGATAGCCGCGCAGCATGCCCTTGGTCAACTGGACGCCCTTGGTCATGGTGATGATCGGAGCGCTCACGGTGTTGCCGTAGCCGGCACGCACCCGGAAACCGGTGGCATCGCCGTTGGGATAGGAGACCGCATAGCCGAACTTTTCGGCTGACACGACCCACTCCAGTCCTTGGCTGTCGTTGCCTTGTGGCAGGCCGGCGAACACGTAACGGCCGTCCCCGCCCGTGCTGGCATCCTTGCGGGTGCCGTCCCCGGCCACAGCATGAACGAGCGCGTCGGCGACCGGCGTGTTCTTCGCCGCATCGAGGACGTAGCCCTCGATTGCCGACTCCTTCATCCCCAGTGTGCCCTTCTCGCAGCCCGTAAACATCAAGCTGGAGATCGCCAGGCCAATGAGCAGCAGCCACTTGCCTTGGCTTTTTCGATACGGTGTCGCCATGTTTGCCTCCCTCGATCACCTGAAGCTGAAAAAATGGTTCTTCCGCAAAGATATCGGCGCATTCGAGAAGATTGTTGAGAGGGGCCGTGCGAATATTGCGGCAAGCACCGGGCAAAGTCCGAGAAACATACATTGTAAAGAAGTGCGGTGCCGCGCCGCCGCCTTAATAATGATGGGAGTAGGTCGTGGAGGGGGGGGCGGCTCGCGGGCGGCAGATTTGTCGTCGCCGGACGCTAAATTTCCCGGCGATTGCGCCGATAAGTAAGGATGAACCTTCATTTGACCCTACCTCGGAGGAGGAATTCGCAATGAGTCCAGCCAGGATCACCCCAGGCGGTGCCTGGATTTTTGTTGTCGTCGTACTGACGGTCATGGTCGCGCTGGTGGGGTGCGAGAAGGGGACACTCGGTGTCCAGGGCGGCACCGTGTCCGGCCTGGTGCGTGATGCGAAGACGCTGGCAGGTCTGGCCGGTGTCACGGTCACGGCCGAGGCGGGAACCGGTGAGACCAAGACCTCGCGGGTGACGTCGACCGACAACCAGGGTGGTTTCTGGCTGTCCGACCTGCGGCCCGGCGAGTGGACGTTCGGGTTCGACAAGGTGGGTTACGCACCCATCACGACTGCCGGCTCCGGTACCACCAACCAGGTCGTCGTGGTCAACAGTGAACACAGAGTACTGCAGGAAGTGCGGATGGATCCCAATTTCTACAGCCGCTACATCATGGTCCGGGGCACGCTCAAGGATGCCGTCACCGGTCTGCCAATCACGCTGGGTGTCGCCAACTACGCCTTCGAGACCACAAGCTTCAACAACCGGTTGCCGACCGAGTTCCAGACCGGGTTCTCCATTCCGGCCGCCAATGGCCCGATTTCGGCCCGCATCGCCGTGACCAATTACCAGACTGCCTCGGGCACGATTCCCGATGGCCGCACGGATTACGACTTTGGTGTCGTCTACATGACGCCGCAGACCTACAGCATCGTCGGGGCCTGGCAGGATGTGCCGGGGTGGGTCTACACGAAGGCCCCCACCGCACGGGTGTTTGCCTATGCCGGCAACCGCCTGATCTCGCAGGCTGATGTGCCGATGAACACCGCTTCGTTCCGGCTCAACAACATTCCGGTCGGGCAGGAAGTCTCGATTCGTGCGGAGATCCCCGGTTATCGCATGAACGGGCCGATCCTGGTGAATCCCAACAGCGATTTCGCGGGAACAATCTACCAGACGATTTCATTGAAGAGCAATTTCTCGCCGATTTTGCGCGATGTCACCGTGGTGGTGATTGGCGGCGCGGCGATTCTGGGCGGTCAGCGCGTGGGTGCCTACTGCGCCGAGACCGGCACCCGTTGGCCGGAGACGATTCTCACCAATCCGCCGGGATCGACGGGCGTCGCCCGGGTGGTCACGCTCGGGACGCTGCAAATGCCCACGGGATACAGTTTCCAGTTTGTTGGTTACAACGTCGACACGGGTAGTCGTGGTGAAGTCGGGGCGACGATCAACGACGACGGCGTCGATGCGCAGATCGTGACGATTCCGGTCAGCTAAGCGAAGGGACGACGGGAGGTCGAGTATGGGAAGCGTGGCAAGAGATTCGACGACGACGTTGGGTGGTTCGACGTCGGAACGGCGCTGGCCGTGTCGTCCGCCGCGGTTGGCCGCCGGGTTGCCGACGGACTCGCGCGGGTGCGCGGGGAGGATTCGCGTGAGCAATAGGGATGAATGCAAGTTTGCGGGAGGCGCGACATGCTGAAACGGCGATATAGCCTGTGGATTGGCTCCCTCGTGGGGCTCGCACTGTTACTGGTCATCGGTTGCGAGAAAGGTGGCCTCGGCGTCAAGCCGGGAATCGTGGTGGGCTCGGTCTTTGATGCGTTGTCGCCGACCGTTCCGCTTGCCAACGTCGACGTGCGCCTGGAGTCGAAGCAGACGCAGTCGGCCCAGGGGGCCCAGGTGCAGATCGGCGCGTCGTTGTACGCCCGCACCGACGAACGCGGTCAGTATACTTTTCAGGATGTGCCGCTGGGCCAGTTTTTCCTGACCTATTACCGGCCCGATTACGAACCGATCATCAAGGGCGCCACCAACTCCCCCGAGATCTACATCAACGGTGGCGAGACGTTGTCGGTCACGCCGGTCTACATGACCAAGATCGCCAATGCCCTGGCCACCAGCGGTGTCTTCGTCAAGGGCTTCATCCTCGATGGCTCGAGTCGTGACGAGTTGCGGCCGACTGATGTATTGAATCTGTATTTCGACGGCAGCGTCTACTATCGCGATCCGACGAACCCGGCTGTGCAGACAACGTATGCCGACTTCAAGAACGGCCTGTTGCTGCCGGCAAAACAGGGCAATTACCGGCTGACCATCGTGGTGGACGGGTACAAACCGTATCAGAACGACACGCTGATCGACGGCTCGATCGACAACCTGATCAATATCGAACTCGAGCGCATCTCGTATGCGGTTCGCATCAGCCTGCTCAATAAACCCGAGTACATCACGGATTCCGTCATCGAGTTCAGCAACGGAAATTACAGTTGGGTCAACAATCGGGCCGACAAGTGCCTGCTGACCGTGATTGCCAGTTCGACGATCGCCAATACGCCCGACAAGATCCTGGCAACCGGCGTGTTGAGTCTGCAGAGCTATGTGCCGCAGGTGACCCTGGAGGGCATCTCGCTGCCGTCGACGCTGAAGATGCAACTGTCCGGTTATACGACGATGAACTTCCAGATTCCGACCCAGCCCAACCTGCAGGGCGTGATCGAACTCAACATCGATATGTCCGGGACGTACGTGAAGGCTCACCAGATCAAGGTGCCGGTGCGCCTCGACGTGTATGCCAAGCTCGAAGAGGCTGCCAACGCCAGTTCGCAGATCCAGTTGGCCTGGACCGACCAGACGTGGGTCCGCGCGCTCGACGTGACGTGGGGTCCGGATACGCTGCAGAACGTGGAGCTGCAGATCAACAACCTGCCGTGTGGCTACGTGATTCCGTTTGACGTGCACACCTTCTCGATCGGCTGGGACTTCATCAACAGTGTCGCTGCCCGGGGGTGGTTCACGACGACGAACTACTACTACATCGAGCCGGTGCGGGTGAACAGTGTGGCGGAGGCGGCGAACGCAACCTTCACGGCCCACCTCATGATCTCGCGCACCGATGCCATCTATCCGCGCACACCGGGTGCCGGCGGCGGTGGCGGCAACTGACGGACTGCGGGTCGTTTGCACCGCCGACAAACCGCTGACAAAACCGCCGGGCTCTTCGGAACCCGGCGGTTTGCATTTTCCTTGCCATCGGAGGAAACTTTCGAGCAAGGAGAGATGTCTGTGTCTGGTGTGCTGAAAGAAATGCAAATGCCGGAGCTCACCGCATTCCATGGCGGTGGTCGGCCGCATTCGGTTGCCGAAGGGGTCGACCCGGTGGTGGTGCAGGCAGCGGCGCGCGGCAGTGAAGAGGCCTTTGCGCAGATCTACCACGCGCACGTGCGCATGGTCTTCAACGTGGCGTGGCGCATCGTTGGTTCGCGTGAGGACGCCGAGGAAGTGGTGCAGCAGGCGTTTTTGGCGGTGCATCGCGGACTGCCCGAGTTCGCCCAGCGTTCGTCGTTGAAAACCTGGATCTATCGCATCGCCGTGAACTGCGCGATCAACCACGGCAAGCAGCGGGCGCGGGAGCGCGATCACCGGGCCGCGTTCGAGCACGATCTCAAAGCCCGGCGGTTGCAGTCTTCGGTCCCGGGGCCGGCAACGGTGGTCGAGACGAGCGACATGGTCGACCGGTTGCTCGCGACCCTCCCCGACGAACAACGGGTCTGTCTGGTGTTGCGCAGCGTCGAGTGCCTGAGTTATCAGGAAATCGCCGATTTGCTGGGTATCAACCTCAATACGGTGCGGTCCCGCATCCGCCGGGGCCGCGAGGCACTGCTCGCCAAGCGGGAGGCTCCGAATGGACTGTGAACGTGCGCGCGATTTGATCCTCACCGACTGGGCGGACGGGGAGCTGCCGGCCGACGAGGCTTCGCTGTTGGCACGGCACCTTGCCACCTGCGCGGCGTGTCGGGTCCTGGCCGATCGGGTCACGGCCGAGACGGTGATGCCGCTGCGGGCCGCATCCCGGAGCGAACCCGGTCTTGCCCTGTGGATGCGGGTGCAGGCGGGAATTCGGGCTACGGAGCACGATCGGCCCGAGGTCGCGCCAATGGGGTTCGGGCCGTGGTTGGCCGCATGGCGTCGCGCGCTCGCGCTGCTGTGCCGACCCGCTCTGGCGGGACTGGCCCTTGGCGCCTGCATCGTCTTGGGCACCCTGTGGTTCGATGGCAGGGCCGGTCGACTGCCCGAAACCGAGCGTCAGGCAGCGGCATCGACCGTGGCGCCCGGCCTGATTGCGAATCCGGACGGCCAGGACGATGTGTCGTGGTATACCGGTGACACGAATTTCGAAAACGCGGCGGTGACGAATACCAACTTCGGCACGGCCATGGAAGCTTGTTTCCTGTAACGCTTGCGCGCCTGCGTGCGCGGGATCGGGACGGTTCGGCATGACGGAGGTGGAGACGGTGTGGCGCCAGGTGAAATACTACGTATTGATAGTGGTTTGTGGCTGGGCCGTGTCGGGGGCGGTCGCGGCCGAGCGGGGCGTGGCGACCGATTCGGCGGGAGCCAGGCCCGGGCACGCACAGTTTCACGCGGAAATGGCGCAACGGTTGGGCCTGAGTGCCGACCAGCAGAAGCAACTGGCGGCCAACAAGGCATCGCATCGCGAGCAGGTGCGGGCGTTGATGAAAGCGATGCGCGAGAAACGCGCCCAGATGCAAAAAGAACTCGAAAACGACACCTTCGATCGGGCCCGCATCCAGGTCATTCACGACGAAACCAAGGCCCTGATGAATCAGATGTTCGACATCCACCTCGAGGGCATTCTCAAGATCCGCGAGATTCTGACCGCCGATCAACGCAAGAAGATGACGCAGCATTTTTCGACGATGCTGAAACATCGCCGTCGCCACGACTGCGGCAGTAACGCTTCGGGGCCGGGCGAATTTCCGCCGGCATCGGGCCCCGACGGGATGCCCGTGCCGCCCCCGTTCGGCATGGGGTCGGACGACGAACCGCCGCCGCCCTGGATGAACGGGCAGTAGGCGGGTGGCGACGAGCCGCGGTTGCCCGTGGCGGGCGTCTGCCAATAGTAATACGAAGTATTTATAGCGTCGGCAGGAAGACGCGGGGCAGGCGGGTGGCCAGGCGCAACTGGTGCAGGTAGACGTCGCGTGGGATGTTGGCGGCGCCGAGTCGTTCGGCGGCCGGCGACATGACCTGCGAGTCGAAGAGCACGAACCCCTGCCGTTGCAGATGGCGCATGAGGGTGGCAAGGGCGACCTTGGTTGCGTCGCCCATGCGGTGAAACATCGATTCACCCGAGAAAAAGCCGCCGATGGCAATGCCGAACACGCCGCCGACGAGCTGGTCGTCGTACCATGCTTCGGCGCTGTGGGCCCAGCCGAGGCGGTGCAGACGCTGATAGGCCTCGACGAACTCCGGAGTGATCCAGGTGTCGTCGCGGCCAGGGGCTGGCTCGGCGCAACCCCGAACGACGCCGGCAAAGTCTCGATCGAAGGTGATCTTGAAACGGTTCTGGCGGATCGTGCGCTCGAGGCGGCGCGGCACGTGAAAAAGGTCGACGGCGAAAACGGCGCGCGGGTCGGGCGACCACCAGGTGATCGGGTTGACCGTCCAGGCGAAGATGCCTTGGGCATAACCCGACAACATGGTGTCGGGTTGCAGATCGCCGCCGATGACCAACAGGCCGTCGGGTTCGGCTTCACACGGGTCAGGGAAGACGTGGGCCGACCACGGGAAGTCGGGATGGTCGGGGGTCACGGGGCCGCGCAACATGGCCTGATAATGGCACAGGGTTGGCCGTGGGTGCAAACAGCCCGGCTTGTGGCGGCGGGGCGGGCCGGGTATCCTGGCCTCGCCTTTTAAATTTGGGGAGTTGTCGTGAACCAGCAGATTACTGATGGGCGAGGCGCGACGGTGCGGTTGACCCCGGAGCAGGCACTGGCGCGGTATTGGGGTTACACCGAGTTCCGGCCGCTGCAACGCGAGGCGGTCGCGGCAGTGTTGGCACAGCGTGACGCCCTGGTCATTCTGCCCACTGGTGGCGGCAAGAGTCTGTGCTATCAGTTGCCGGCGGCGTGCGGCATCGGGCTGGTGCTGGTCATTTCACCGTTGATCGCATTGATGGACGACCAGGTGGCGGCGGCGCGCGAGAACGGACTCGCGGCGGGGGCGCTGCATTCGCAGACGACGGCCGAGAAGCGCCGGCGCACCTGGGCCGAGCTGCAGTCAGGGCGATTGTCGCTGCTCTACGTGAGCCCCGAACGCCTGGTGGCCGGCGATCTGCTCGAGCTGGTGAGCGGTCGGGTGGGTCTGTTTGCCATCGATGAGGCGCACTGCGTGTCGCATTGGGGCCACGAGTTTCGGCCCGAGTACCGGCAACTGGGCGCGCTGTTTGCCGGCAGTCCGGCGGTGCCGCGCCTGGCCTTGACGGCGACGGCCACGCCGGCGGTGCAGGCCGATATCCGCGAGCAGCTCGGGTTGCGGCAACCGGCGTGCCTGATCGGTCATCCCGATCGGCCGAACCTGACGTATCGGGCATTTCCGCGACACGATCAGAGCGGCCAGGTGCTCGAGGTCATTCGGCGCCATCGCGGCGAGGGTGGCATCGTCTACGCGCAGACCCGGCGCGAGGTCGAGCGCTTGGCCAAGACCCTGGCCCAGAAAGGTGTGGCGTGCGCGCCGTACCATGCCGGCCTCGATGCCGCCGTGCGGGCGAAGGTGCAAGACGATTTCGTCAACGAGCGACTCGATGTGGTCGTGGCCACGATCGCGTTCGGCATGGGCATCGACCGGTCGAACGTGCGCTACGTGGTGCATGCGAACACGCCGCGCTCGATCGAGCACTATCAACAGGAGTCGGGCCGGGCCGGCCGGGACGGCGCCCCAGCCGAATGTGTGCTGTTGTTCTCGGTCGCCGACCTGGTGATGCATCGGGTATTGGCGAACCGCGACGAGACGCTGACGGGCGAACGCAAGCGGGTGCTCGAGCGCCAGTTGCACGACATCGGTCGGTACGCCGGTGCCCCGGTGTGCCGGCACCGGTTGCTCACCGAACATTTCGGACAGCCGTATCCGCCAGTGAACGACGCCTTTGCCCAGCGCCAGGCTTCGAGTGGACCCGCAAGTCCGGGGCGCGACGCGCCAACCCCGGCGCCGGCCGATGACAGCGAGACCAATGGCTGCTGTGCTTGCGATGTCTGTCTCGAAGAGACGCGGGCCCTGCCGGCCGACGAGGCACTGCTGACGGCGCAGAAGATCATCAGTGCTGCGTACCGCACCGGCAACCGGTTTGGCGCCGGATATGTTGCCAAAGTATTGCGCGGTCATGCCGACCCGCGCATGACCGCCAACGGGCATGACAGTTTGCGGGTGTTCGGGTTGTTGCGCGACCACGCCGAGCCGACGGTGCGGGCCTGGATCGACCAGTTGGTGGTTCAGGGTCACCTGGCGGTGACCGATGGCGAATACCCGCTGTTGCAGACGACGCCGGCTGGTCTGGCGTTGTGCAAGGGCCAGGGGACGGTGCGCCTGGGTCACCCGGCACCGGCCCTGCCCAAAGGACGTCGCCGGGGCGGTCGCATCAGTGTGGCCGGTGGGAGCGCCGGGGTTGGCGAGGATGCCGCGGGTGCGGGCGATGCCGCCGGTTCGCCCCTCTACGAGAAACTGCGGCGGTTGCGCCTGCTGCTGGCGAAAAAACAGGGTGTTCCGCCATACGTTGTATTTCACGACTCGACTTTGTTGTCGATGGCGGCTTTGCGCCCGCGCGACCTCGCCGCGCTGGGCCAGTTGAAGGGATTGGGCGAGAGCAAGCTTGCCCGCTACGGGCGGGCGTTTCTGGCGGTGATCGCCGGGGAGGACCCGGAGGGCGTGGTCGCGGGCGGCGAGGCCGAGTGACGGTGCGCGAGTCTGCCGGCGTTCCCGGCGAGGTTTCGCCGGCAGACGCTGCCACGTTGCAAGCAGGACCCACGCCAGGGTGGCACAAGATCAGGGTGTATCTGGGTTTCACGGCGTTGGCCGCATTCATTACGGAAGCGTCCGGGTTCAACTACCCCACTGCGTTGTTCAACCCGCTGATCTTCGTGGTGTACGGCCTGTTGTTTGCGCTCTTTCTCGATACGCTGATCGGGGCCCGCGAGTCGCGTTTTCATCCGTGGTACCTGTGCGGGGTTCTGGTGGCACTCATCACCGAGTCGTATCTCATGAAGGTTCTCTTCTATGGCTTGCAGCCGACGGACGCGCGCGTGTGGGGATTTGCCGTCGGGCCATGCCTGATGCTGGTGTTTGCGTGGCACCCGCTGATGTCGTTTCTCCTGCCGGCTTACCTGGCGCGGCGGTTGTTGGGTCTGCCACTGGCAATACGTACGGGGTGGGGGCGCGATCTGGTCGTGGCGTTGTTGATGCCGCTTTTCTTTTCGGTGTTTGCCAGTGGCATCATGGACCAGCGGGGGTGGGATGCAACGAGCGTCTGGGGGCTGGTTGGGTCGGGCGGCGTCCTTCTGGTCATCGTGCTGTGGATGCGGCGGTTGCCTGCCGTTGCGGACCTGCGCTTCACCGTCCAGGAGCGGGGGCGCCTGTGGAAAGTCACCGGAGTGGTGTATCTTCTCGCCACCTTCACCTGTCACAATCAACAACCCCAGATGCCGCTGTTGCCGCCGTTCTGGCCACAGGTCGCGGTCACTCTCGTCGCGATCGCGATCTGGCTCATGGTTTGTCGCTCGACGGCGCGGCATGACGATGAGTGCGGTCACGGGTTGACAGGGTCGGGTGTGGGTTATGTACCTGCGCAGGTACCCCTTGGGGCCTTTCTGGCTTGGTTGATCTGGCATCTGGCATCGATGATCGCTTGGCTTGTCGTGTTGCGTCCGAGCCTGCACCCGATCTATGCGAAACTGTTGGTGCCGGCGGCGTTGGCCTTGATCGCGGTCGGCCTGGGTTGTGCTGTGGCTGCCGTTGTGGGTTTTCTGTCGGCGCTCTGGCAATCGCGGTGCGCGCCCAAACGCCCGAACCCTGCCTGAACGGCCGGCCTGCCCGGCGAAGTCAGGAATTACTCCTATACTTTTTCCAAGGGGTACGCGATACTCGTAGCGGTCGATTGACTCGACCCTCGGCGTTCTATGTCGTCTTGATGTACCCTCTGGAGGTTGCCATGCGTCGTTTTCGTGCGAGCGGATTCTTGTTCTTGTTGGTGTTGGCCGGTTGTTTCATGGCCACGCTCATCGGTTGTCGTTTCTTCGGTTACGAGAGAACCGACCCGATCGGTGCTGCGGGACCGGCCACGATGTCGGTGTACGGCCGGGTGTACTCGGCCGCCGGTGTGAATCCGTCGCTGCTCGCGACTGCTCCGCGCGGTCTGGTGCGTGGCGAAGCGTTTGGCGCACCCGTGCCGGGCGCACTCGTCTGGCTCGAGAGCAACCCGACCGACGTGAAGACCACCAACGCCAATGGCGACTACTCGTTCGTCAATGTCGCACCCGGATTGCACCGGGTGGTGGCGAAAACGCCGAACGGGGCGATACGTACACAGAAGGTGCGTTCGAGTCACGTGGCGTTGACCACCGAATCACCGGTCGGCATGCAAGACCTCATCATGAAGGTGGCCGAAAAATCGTTCACCGGGGTACTGCGGTATGCCAACGGCGATACGTTTCCGGCGAACATACCGTTGTCGTTGTGGGGCGAGACGTTCTACACGCAGGCCGATGGGTATTTTCAGAGTCCGATGTTGCCCAACGACGAATTTGTCGCCGAGATCATCGTGGCTTCGACCACCATCTCGGACGCAACCGTGGTCCGGGCGCCGATTCTCGCCACCGACACGCCGTCGTTTGTCGAGGCGATGGTCCCCAACCGCGCCGCCGCCGGCCCGCGCAACACCCCGCCGGCCGTGCTGTTGTCGGCAACGAACCTGGGGACGACGACGAACGTCATTCGCGCCGGCGAGCAATTGCAGGTGCGCGCCGAGGCGTTTGATCCCGACCCCGAAGACATGAATTCGCTCCGCTACCGCTGGACCTCGCGCAACGGATTACTCGCAACCTCTTCGGTGTTGCCGGCCGAAGCGACCTGGACGGCATCGACGACCCCCGGGCTGTCGTGGGTACAGGTCATGGTCACCGATACGCACGGTGCCTTCAGTTCGTCGCGCGTGGCGGTCATGGTCGGCATCGATCACCCGCCGGCGCCGATCGACAACCGCCCGTTGCAGATCGTCAACGTGGTGCCCGCGAGTGGTGCGTCACCGATCGCGGCGAGCACGACCATTGCCGTGACCTTCGATCGCAAGATCGATGCGGGCACCGTGTCGTCGAGCACGTTTATCGTTAGCAGCGGCACGACGGTGCTGGCCGGAACCTACACCGTGAGCGGCGATGAGAAGACCGTGACGTTTACGCCGACGGCGCCGTTGCCGATGGGCACTGCGATTGCGGTGGTCATCACCCGCGATCTGCGCGATCCGACCGGCAGCGGGTTGCTCGCCGATCGGCGCTGGACGTTCGGCGTCTCGATCCTGGCCGACAATTCGGCCCCCCTGGGGCCCGAGTTGCCGAACATCGTCGTCGACGCGGGTGGAGTATTGAATCTCGCGTTCAGCAAAGAGCTGAAAGACGGTGCGCCGGGCAAGGGCGCGCTCGAGCAGGCGTTCAGCGCGGGGCAGAGCCCGGCGCCAAGCTTTGCCTGGACCGGCACCTTCCGCGAGATTCTGAGCATCACCGGCGCAACCGGCGGCAATACCTACGCGTCGGTCACGGCCACCTTCCAAGACACGGCCGGCAACAGCAACACGCAGGCGTTGGTGCAATGATATGAAATACAACATAAATCATTTGACCAACGATCGTTGTGGCGGCGTTTCTGCGACCGGGCAGGCAAGGCAGGTATTTATGAGCAAGTTTTCATTGAAGTTGTTTTTGTTCCTGGCGATCGCCGGGTTGTTCATTTCGGGGCCGGCCGCGATGGCGGCGACTTTGACAGTTACGAGCAATGCCGACTCTGGTGCCGGCACGCTGCGGCAGGCGATTACCGATGCCGCGGATGGCGACACGATTGCGTTCAATCTGTCGACTGGCAACGAGACAATCACCGTGGCAACCCAACTGGTGACAACCAAGACGCTGACTATCGACGGCGCCAACACGGCCGGCAGTGGCGTGTTGGTGACAGTGAAGGTCACGACGCCTGGCACGTCGGCGTGGCGGGTGTTCAATCACAACGCGGCCGGCAAGACGCTGACGCTCACCAACCTGAAACTGCAGGG
>CAZADH010000159.1:0-13652 GCA_964483805.1 uncultured bacterium | reverse complement strand
GCCCAGCGAGCCGGAACCCGCCAACCCCAGCGTGGGGACGGTGGCGATCTTGCCGTCACGCAATCGGAACAGCGACCCCGCGTTGCCCATGCCGCCGGTGCCGATCAGCACCGTGCCCTGGTCGCGCAGGAAACAGGTGACGTTCGGATCGGCCAATCCCTGCCGCTCGGCAAAGATCGTCCAGTTGTCGTTGTGCGTATCGAGTATTGCCAACCCGCCACGCCCGACCTTGTAGCCGCCGGCCATCGGCTTGCCGTCGGGACTGACCCCGAAGGCGTTGATCTCCATCGAGAACTGGGAATCGGGAGGGTCCTTCCATCCGCCATAGAATTTGAGCGCCGGCGCATTGAAATACCCGAGAAACCCCGGCATGTCACCGCCCGCGAGCGGTGGATACACGCCGACGAACAACAGGTCGCCGACGCCAAAGCCGCGCACGACGTTGCCGTTGTTGGCCAGGTAGCTGAAGAAGGTGCCCTGGCCGACGTGGTCGAGTTTGCGGTCGTAGTAGAGGTTCGCACCGCCCTGGGTGCCGATGCACGACCAGGTTTGCAACTTGTGCAGGATGCGCGGCGTCGGATTAGCCGGGATCTTCCAGCATTCTTTGCACGGTTTTGGCTTCGGTTGCTTGATTTCATAGGTGCAGGACGCGCAGGCACAAGCCTGCCCCTTGCCCTTCAGGATTTCGTAATCTTTGATCGGGTCGTCGACCACCTCGAGGCTGATGTCTTTGATGACGTTGTTGAGCAGTCCCGAGTTCTGCGTCGTGAACCGCTGCCACTTGTTGTCTTCGATGCCGTGGATCGCCAGTCCGTCCTGGGTGCCGACCCACAGGTTCATGTTTTCGCGCTCGAACGCGAGCGCCGTGATCCAGTCGGCGCCGGGACCCTCGTCTTCTTTTCGCAATACGGTATATTTACTTCCGTGAAAATAGATCAGGCCGCCGCCGGCACTGCCCAGGACGACCCAGTCTTCATCCGGACTGCTGTTGGCGCTCAAGTTGGCGGCCTTGTAGCGATAGTAAGCAGTGGCCGTGATCCACTCGAACGGCAGACCATCCGAGACCTGGGTGTGCGCCTCGATTGCGCGTCCGCGCATACGCGCCCAGCCCTTGGTCGTGCCGATCAATACCTCGTCGTTCGCGGCCCGCGCCAGCGCGGTGATGTGTGGCGACGGCAACCCCTGTGCCTCGGCGATGACGTCGAAGTCACCGCCCCGCCGGCAGGCCAGTCCTTTCATCGTGCCGACGTAGAGGTTCTCCCCGATCGTCAATAGACAGGTCACGCCGTTGTCGGGCAGGCCGTTCTTGTTGTTGAACACCTCGATGGCGCCGGCTTCGTTCCGGCAGGCGAGCCCGTCCGAGGTGCCGATCCACAGATCTTTGCCGCAGCGGGCCAGGTCGGTGATCGTGTCGCCTGGCAGCCCCTCGTGCTTGGTCAGGCGCGTCTTGATCTGGCCATAGTAGTCGTATTGCACGAGCCCCGAATACGCGTAACCGACCCAGGTCTCGTCGCCCTCGATAAGGGTTGCCAGCGCCGTGCGGCTGTCGGGGGTTGGCGGGTCGAATGCGAACCAGGAGCGGGCGTGGGCGGGTGAACACATGCACGATGTAAAGACAATAGCGAACACCCAGACGAAGGCCGGCATCTGTGCGAAAGAAGATTCCCGCCCGAAAGAAGACACGCGCCGGTGGTCGGAACGGTCTGGGTGCGTGCGAAAGGAATTCATGCGTACCACCTCGTTGCTTGTCGAACAGCGTGCCGACAAGATAGCACCAATTGGGCCGAGGGATCGAACCGACAGGGTGTGATGGCCAGGTCACCATGGTTCGCTTGATCGGGAGGGCGTGGCCGGCGGGTTGTTTGCACCGCGCGAAACTCCGTTTCGGGCCGCCCCCTGAGCACATCGTGTGCGGGCAAATCGTGCGGCCTTTACAATTTTCTTCTGAAAGTGAACCTTCCGGCGTCATAATCACTGTCATGACCTCCCGCGCCGACTCCGTTCGTTCCTACCGCGCCCTGCAGCGCCACCTCGACCGGCAACCGGTCGGGTTCCCCGCGACCCCGAGCGGGGCCGACATTCGGGTGCTCGAGCACATCTTCACGCCACGCGAGGCGGACCTCGCATGCTGCCTCACCGACGTGCATGAACCTCTGGCCACAGTCTTCGACCGGGCCCGGCACCTGGTGGCGACGCCCGAACAGTTGCGCGCCGAGTTGGCGGGTATTCACGCCAAAGGCGGCATCGAAGCGATCGAACGCGACGGCACGCCGTGGTATCGCAACACGCCGCTCGTGGTCGGTTTCTACGAAATGCAACTGGCGCGACTGACCCCGCAGTTCATTACCGATGTCGGCGAGTATCTGTCAGATGCGCGGTTCGGGCTCTCGTTTCTCAGCACGGCCCTGCCGCAGATGCGCACAATTCCGATCAGGAAGAGCATTCCGGTGCATCATCATGTCAGCACCTTCGACGAAGCGACCGCGCTGTTGCGCGCGGCGGCCGAGCCGTTCATCGTCGTCCCGTGCATCTGTCGCAAGAAGCACGCGATGCAGGGGCAACCGTGCCGGGTCACTACGCGCGAGGAAACCTGCTTGGGCATGGGCCGCATGGCCGAGTCGTTTCTCGGCAGCGGTCAGGGGCGGCGCATCACCCGCGACGAGGCCCTGGCGATCGTCGAGCAGAACCAGGACGACGGCCTCGTGCTGCAACCGTCGAACTCGCGGGCGCCCGAGTTCCTATGTTCGTGTTGCGCTTGCTGTTGCGGCATGCTCGACGTGCACCGGCAGTTGCCGATTCCCGTCGAGTTCTGGTCGTCGAACTACTACGCTGAGGTCGATACGTCGGCCTGTGTTGGCTGTGGCATCTGTCGGCAACGGTGCCAAGCCGGCGCAATCAAAGGTGGAAGAAACAGTGGTAAAGAGGTCAGCAATACAATTGCAATCGATCGCACCCGCTGTCTCGGCTGCGGCCTATGTGTGCCGACGTGTCTGAAGAAGGCGTTGTCGCTGGCGAAGAAGTCGGTCGAAACCCAACCGCCCGCCACGCGCGACGAGTTGCTTGCGATCCTGCGGCGCGACAAGCGCGGCCCGCTTGGGAAGCTGAAGGTGCTCGGCCGCCTGCTGGCCGGCATGGTGAAGACCGGGCGGTTTCAGTTGCTGAAATAGGCGATATGTAACTCGCGACGTTGCCACGCACATCCACGCCGGCAGCACGGGCCAGAATGTGTAGTATCATGGCTCGGGAGCCTGGAGGCCGACCAGGAAACCAGTAGCGACCAGGTAACGGAGAAAATGACGTGGAGAAACTGAAAGACACCGCGATCAAGGCCATCAAGAGATTGCCCGATGACGCGACCGTCGACGAGATACTCTATGAAGTCTATTTCGTCGCTCAAGTCCAGAAGGGGTTGAAGGACGCGGAAGAGGGTCGAACGATCAGTCATGAGGCAGCCACGAAGCGCCTGAGAAGGTGGCTCTGAGGCAACGCCGTCGCAGAAGTTCTTCTTATCCGAATGCCGAAAACAAACAGAACAAAGCCATCACTGTTCATCCTTGCCGGCCCAAACGGCGCCGGCAAGACGACGTGCGCGCAATTGTTGATCCCGCCAGACGTGCCCTTCATCAATGCCGACGAAATCGCCAAGGGTTTGGTTGGCTTTGAGGGCGTCGCTCGGGACGTAAGGGCGAGTCGGATCCTGCTCGAACGGGTTGCCGTTTTCGAGAATCGGCGGCAGAGTTTCGCGATTGAGACCAATCTTGCCAACCGTGCCTGGTCCAGGAGGATCGAGCGTCTCAGGCAGTTGGGTTACAACGTGACGCTGATCTTTCTCTGGTTGGGTTCGGTCGATCTTGCCATCGATCGGGTCATGGAGCGGGTTCGCGCTGGCGGGCACTCGGTGCCGGCCGAGGTCATCCGTCGCCGGTATCGAACCGGACTCATGAACTTCTTTACGATGTATTGTGATATCGTCGATTCGTGGTTGATGGTCGACAACTCCAGCGGCGCAATGCGCCTTGTTGCGATTGGAAGCACAGCGGGCAGACCTCGGGTCGTCGATTCGTCCGCGTGGGCCGAGATTGTTCGGGGAGGTAAGACCGATGGCTCGAAAACGTAAGGCAGAAGAAGTCCCCGCATGGGCCCTCGACCTCTTCCGCAAGATGCGCCGTGCCGTCCGCGAGGCGCTGCTCGAGCATCAGCGCGCGGGCAACCCCATCGCGATCTGGCAGGATGGCCACGTCGTTATCGTTCCCCCCAGCCGGATACCCGAGGTGATCGGGCCGGCCGAACGAGGCGAAGACGAGTAATCGCCGGTCGGAACGGCGTGCGCCGTACGCTCCGATCTGCGCGCATTGGCCAGTCGAACGCGGTCCGCTTGCTGACTCTGCGAGGCAAACAGTGAACCCAATCGGACGACCCCGGACCGGCAGTGTAGCCTCGCCGTTATCTCGCGAGCATTCCAATCGTTCGCAACCACCGCTCCAGCAGTTGCGGCCACTCGGTCACCGGGTTCGGCGACGGGCGCAGACCGAAAGCGTGGCCGCCGTGTGCATACAAATGCAACTCGGTCGGCACGCCGGCCTTCTGTAGTGCAATGTAAAGCACCAGCGAGTTCTTCACCGGGTCGACTGGGTCGTCGCCGGCCTGGATGATCAGCATCGGCGGAGTATCTTTCGTGACCGGCACTTTCGGGTTGAGCTGGAATGCGCGCGTCGTGTTCTCGAGCATGTGCCCCGGGTAGATCGGCACGCCGAAGTCGGGGCGGCAGCTCTGTTCGTCGGCCGCATCGACAGGCGAGTAGGCGCGTTTGTCGAAGTGTGTGGCGACGTCGGCTACCAGGTGACCGCCGGCCGAGAACCCCAGCACGCCGATCTTGTGCTGGTCGATGCCCCACTCGGTCGCCCGGGCCCGCAGGATCCCCAGGGCGCGTTGCGCGTCCTGCAGCGCCATGGGCACCTTCGGTTCATAGTGCCGCCGCATTTTGTCATGCCAGCACGGACCCGTGTACGGCACCCGGTATTTCAGCAATACGCCCGTGATCCCGTGGGCCGCCAGCCACTCGCAGATCTCGGTGCCTTCGAGATCGATCGCCAACACCCGGTAACCACCGCCGGGAAAGACGACGACGGCGACGCCGGTGTTCTTGCCTTGTGCCGGGAAGACCGTCATCGTCGGCACACTGACATTCTCGACAAACACGACCGATCGGGACGCGATCAGCATTTTTGCCGGCGACGCGGTTTCGTCGGCGTCGGTGTGCGGTGCGCCGGGCGCTTCGTCGGGCCACAGCGGGATCTGGGTCAATCCCGGTCCGGGTTGCCATGGCACGGCCTGGGCTGCGGCGAGACTACCAGCTAACATGGCCAGAAACGCGACGACCAAGCTAAATCGGGGTGCAGTCATCATTGTCATGGCCTCGTTTCTTGTCTCGTTGATGTCGCGAAAAGAAAACGTGTGTTGTGCAAGCGACCTGTTCTACATACAACAGGTGCCCCCCGAAGACAAAATGCGGCGGCCCGACCTCGGGCCGCCGCGAGCCCGGTGGAGGGGGGTCGGGGAGGTTCATGGAAGTCGCGTCACGTGACGCGGGGATCCCGGGGGGGAGCACCGGCAGCTCGAAAACTGCTGCCGGTGCAAGGGGTGGGGGGGATTGGGAGGTGGGATGAGAAAGTCTTACTTTGTCTTTACAACCAGGAACAACGGCGAGTTGCCGCGTTGCACGACGAGCAGGTGACTCTTCTTCGCTTTGCCCAGTTCGAAGGCGGGCACGAGGTCCTTGAGATTTGCCACGGGCTTGGCGTTGACCTGGGTGATGACGTCGCGTTCGGTGACCCCGGCTTCATCGGCCGGGCCGTCGTTGGTCACACCGGTCACCACGAGACCGCTGCTCTGTTTGGTGCCCAGTTGCTCGGCGAGTTCCTTCGTCAGCGGTTGGAGTGACAGACCGAGTTGCTCGGCGACGGCCGAACCGTCTTTGTCTTTCTTGCCGTCGGCCGGCGAATCAGACTCGCTCGCATCGGCCTGATCTTCGAAGTCGGCCAGGCCGTAGGTCTTGGGCATTTGCTCGAGTTTGACCACGACCTTTTCGTTCTTGCCGTTGCGCATGACATCGAGGTTGATGGTGGCGCCGACGTTCTGTTGCAGCACGTACTTCTGCACGTCGTTGGTGTCCTTCATCTCTTTGCCGTCGATCGAGCGGATGATGTCCATCTGTTTCAGCCCGGCCTTGCCGCCCGGTGAATCGGCCTGGACGTCCATGACCACGGCACCGGCGCGGTCACTCAATCCGAGGTGCTCTTGGAGGTCGGGGGTCACCGGTTGCATCGAGATGCCGATGTAAGGCCGATCGACCGAACCGCCCTTGATGATCTGCTGGGTGATACGTTGCGCCATGTTGGCCGGAATCGCGAAGCCGATGCCGGACCCCGGGGCGGCGAAGATCAGCGTGTTCACGCCAATGACCTTGCCGTCGAGATCGCAGAGTGGACCACCACTGTTGCCCGGGTTGATCGAGGCGTCGGTTTGCAGAAAATCCTCGATCGGTGCAGCGCCGAGCCCGGAGCGGCCGATGGCCGAGAGCACGCCCACGGTGACCGTCTGTTCGAGCCCGAATGGATTGCCGATGGCCATGACCCACTGCCCGACCTCGAGTTTGCTGGTGTCGGCAAACTCGGCCGGATGCACGGTCTCGCCGCCCTTCAGTTTGATGACGGCCAGGTCGGTCTGCGGATCGCGGCCGACGATGGTGGCGTCGACCTCTTTGCCCGTCGACAGCTTGACGGCAATCTTGGTCGCACCCTTCACCACATGGTTGTTGGTCAGGATATGCCCGGCCGCATCGACGATGATCCCGGAACCCGCGGCCTCGCTCTTGAACGAGCGATGCGGCGCTTTGAACTGGCGGCCCCGCGGTCCGCGGAAGAACTTTTCGAACAGGTCGTCGAACGGCGTGCCGTCCGGGCCGCCAAACGGATCCTGGCCCTGCACGCGGGCCTTTTCTTCGCGGGTGACGCGAATGTTTACCACGCTGGGTTTCAGTTTCTTGGCAATCGAGATGAACGTTTGTTGCAGTGAGTGCGCGTCCTGCGCCATCACCGGCACGGCCGTCGCCATCACCGCGACCACCGTGGCGATCGCGATGAGAGTGGTCAGTCTTCGCATGGTTGCCTCCTTGTGAATCCTTGCGTTCGGTTACTTCTGACGGGTCATGTCGCCGAAAAGTTCCAACAATTGTGGCGAATGTTGGCAAAACCGCTCCGAGACGGTCTTTGTCAGGTGTCGACGACTTGCATGAGTGCACGCGTTGCGATAAGGTGATCGCATTCAAATTTCGCTCGGAGGCAGGACATGCGTATCGTGGTTACCGGCGGGGCCGGATTCATCGGCAGTCATCTGGTCGACACCCTGGTCAAAGAAGGCCATCAGGTCGTCGTCATCGACAACTTCGTCACCGGTCGCCGCGACAACCTGGCCCAGCATCTCGAGGCCGAACGCATCTCGCTGGTCGAGCACGATATCTCCAAGCCGATCTATGTCGCCGAGAAGGTCGATCGCATCTATCATCTGGCATCGCCGGCCAGCCCGATCGATTACCAGAAATTGCCGATTCCGACGCTCAAGGTGGGTGCGCTCGGCACGCACAACATTCTGGGCATGGCCAAGTTGCATAATGCTAAAGTATTGCTCGCCTCGACTTCGGAGGTGTATGGCGATCCCCTGGTGCACCCGCAGCGCGAGGATTACTGGGGCAATGTGAACCCGGTCGGGCCGCGTGGCTGTTACGATGAGGCCAAGCGCTTCGCCGAAGCCCTGATGATGGCGTATCACCGGTTTCATAATGTCGATATCCGCATCATCCGCATCTTTAATACATACGGGCCGCGCATGCGACTCGACGACGGTCGCGTCGTCCCGCAATTGTTCACGCAGGCGTTGCACAACGAGCCGTTGACCGTGTTCGGCGACGGTCAGCAGACCCGGAGTTTCTGTTACGTGTCCGACCTGGTGGCCGGGATGATGGCACTGATGGAAAAGGGTGACAACGAGCCGACCAACGTTGGCAACCCCGCTGAGATCACTATTCGCGAGTTCGCCGAGCGCATCAAGAAGATCACCGGCACGGTGGCGCCGATTGTCGAGAAACCGCTGCCGGTCGATGATCCGAAGCGGCGGCGGCCCGATATCACCAAGGCCCGCACCAAGCTCGGTTGGGAACCGAAGGTCGACCTCGAGACCGGGTTGCGTTCGACCTACGAGTGGGCCAAAGGGGTGGTGAAGTCGTGATCATCAGCGCCATGCACAACGATCTTGCCGAGGTCCTCGTATCGGCCGAACAGATCGCGGGCCGCGTCGCTGAGATGGGCGCCCAGATCACCCGCGAATACGCCGGCCGCGAAATTACGTTGATCTGCATTCTCAAAGGGTCGTTTGTCTTCACCGCCGACCTGTGCCGCCACATCGACGTGCCCGTGTCCTACGGTTTTATGGCGATCGGCAGCTACGGCGACTCGACGAAGACGTCGGGCGTGGTGCGCATCATCAAAGACCTCGATGCATCAATACAAGGTAAGCACTGCATCGTCGTCGAAGACATCGTCGACACCGGGCTCACCGTCAGTTACCTGCTCTCGATACTGCAGGGGCGCCAACCCGCGAGTCTCAAGATCTGCTCGTTGTTGAACAAGCCCAGTTGCCGCATCAAAGAGGTGCCCGTCGACTACTGCGGTTTCGTCATTCCCGACAAGTTCGTGGTCGGCTACGGACTCGACTACAAAGACCACTATCGCAATCTCACCTGCGTCGGTGTGCTCAAACCTGAAATCTACGCACACGAGAACCACAAGTAATACAGTGTCAACAATGCCTGGTCGAACCTCCCCATGACGTTGCAACTCGAGATCTTCGGCCTGGGGCCGTTCGCCACCAATACGATTCTTGCGTGGTGCGACGAGACCCGCGAGGCACTGCTCTTCGATCCGGCCCTCGATGCCCCCGAGGTCATGCACGTGGTCGAGAAGCACAAGTTGCTGCCGCGCGGCATCATGCTCACCCACGGGCACGCCGACCACCTCGCTGGGGTCGACTGGTTCAGGAATCGCCTCGGTTGTCCGATTGCCATCGGTGCGGGTGATGCGCCGATGCTCGACGATGCCGATCTCAACCTCAGTTCGTGGCTGGGCGTTCCCTTCACCTTGCCGCCGGCCGACCGGCTGCTGTCGCACGGCGACAAGATCCGCTGCGGCCAGCTCGAAGCCGAGGTCGTCCATGTTCCCGGGCACACTCCAGGGGGTATTGCTTTTGTATTTCCGACGGCGGTGATTGCCGGCGACACCCTGTTTTCAGGGGGCATCGGTCGCAGCGACCTGCCGGGCGGCGACGGCCGCCTGTTGGTGAAGGTGATCCGCGAGCGCTTGCTGACCCTGAGCGACCGTCCCGTCTATCCGGGGCACGGGCCGATCACGACCCTGGCCGCCGAACAGGCCGGCAACCCGTTTCTCGCCGACTAGCCTTCCACCGCCCCCAGTTCCTCGGGGGCCAGTCGTGCCATGAACTCGACGAACCGCCGGATCTTCGGGGCGTCGCGGCGCAACCGTTTGCAGTAGGCCGAGAAGCGGTCGCAGCACCTCCTCGCACCAGCGCAGATCGAGCGAGCCGGTGGGGTCGATGGAGGCCATGCTGTTCCTCTGACATGAATTGTGTTCATGATTACATAAAAATCAATTCATTTTCAATCATGGCATGAACGCGGCATGATGCTGGGGAGGCCGTCGCCATCCCAGGCGCAGTGGCGCCCGGGGCGGTGTCGGCACCAAATCAACTCAACAACGGAGAACGGAATCATGAACGACGTGTTGCAGCACTTTCACCTGACGGGTCACCTTCCTGGCGGATTCAACGGTACCTGGATCGGCGGCGGACGGTCGCTGCGGGTGGTCTCGCCCGCGGCCGACCAGCACCTGGCCGACGTCGAAATGGTCGATCGCGCGGGATATGAGAAGATTGCCTCGGCGGCGGTCGAGGCGTTTGCCCAGTGGCGCAAGGTTCCAGCGCCCCAGCGGGGTGAGGTGGTCCGACAACTCGGTGAAGCGCTGCGGCGCGAGAAAGAGCCGCTGGGCCGGCTCGTGTCGCTCGAAATGGGCAAGCCGCTCCAGGAAGGCCTGGGCGAGGTCCAGGAGATGATCGACATTTGCGACTATGCGGTCGGGTTGTCACGCATGTTTGCCGGTCAGGTTCTGCCCAGCGAGCGCGCGCAGCACCGGATCATGGAGCAGTGGCACCCCCTCGGTGTGGTCGGGGTCATCTCGGCGTTCAACTTCCCTGTCGCGGTCTGGAGCTGGAATGCAGCCATCGCGTTGGTGTGTGGTGACACGGTTCTGTGGAAGCCTTCGTCGAAAACACCGTTGACGGCGATCGCCTGCACCCGCATCGTCGCCGAGGTACTGTCGCGCAATGGGCACTCTCCGGCCGTCTGCTCGCTGGTCGTGGGGCGTGGGGCCGACATCGGCGATGCGATCAACGCCGATCCGCGCATCCCGCTGATCTCATACACCGGTTCGGTCAAGGGGGGGCGGCACGTTGGCACGCTCGTGCAGCAGCGCTTCGGCAAGACGATCCTCGAGTTGGGAGGCAACAACGCGGTCATCGTCAGTCAGCACGGCAACCTCGATCTGGCTCTGCAGTCGGTCTACTTCGGGGCGGTCGGCACGGCCGGGCAACGATGTACCTCGACGCGCCGTGTCATCATCCACGCGTCGGTCTACGATCGCTTCATCGGTCGGCTCGAGAATGCCTACCAGAAGGCGGTTATCGGTGATCCGTTCAAAGCGGGCATTCACCTCGGGCCGCTCGTCGATGCCGATGCCGTGGCCACGATGATGAAGGCGCTCGAGACCGTGCGCGCCCAGGGTGGCAAGGTGCGCTGTGGTGGCGAACGTCTGTCGAACCTCGGTGCGTGCTATGTCACGCCGTGCCTGGTCGAGGTCGAACCCACCTTGCCCATGGTGCAGGAAGAGACCTTTGCGCCTATTTTGTATTGCATGAAGTATCAAACGCTCGACCAGGCGATTGCCCTGCAGAACGGTGTGCCACAGGGTCTGAGCAGCGCGATCTTCACCGACAATCTGCAGGAGGCCGAGACCTTCCTCAGTGCCGTGGGCAGCGACTGCGGTCTCGCCAATGTGAACACCGGGACCAGCGGTGCCGAGATCGGTGGAGCCTTCGGCGGCGAGAAGGAAACCGGTGGCGGGCGCGAAAGCGGCAGCGACTCGTGGAAAGCCTACATGCGCCGCCAATCATCGGTGATCAACGCCAGCGGCAAGTTGGCGTTGGCGCAAGGCATCAGGTTCGATCTGGACGGACGGTAACCGGACGCGCCCGATGAACGACCACCATACATCCCTGTCGTTGCCGGCCAACGAGCCAATTCTGTCCTACGCACCGCAGACCGAGGCGCGTCGTCGCCTCGAGCAGGAGCTCGCGCGTCAGTCCCGCGAGGTTCTCGACATCCCGCTGCTGATCGGGGGCAGGGAGATCAGGACCGGCAATACTGTAGAAATACGGGCGCCGCACGATCATGGGTTGTTGTTGGCACGATTTCATCAGGCCGGACCCGAGGAGGTCAAGCTCGCCATTCGCGCGGCGCGCGACGCGGCGGCGGATTGGGCCGGTCTGCCCTGGACGCAGCGCGCGGCCGTCTTTCAGAAGGCGGCCGACGTGCTGGCCGGGCCGATGCGCATGGTGGCGAACGCCGCAACCATGCTCGGACAAAGCAAAACTGCGCACCAGGCGGAGATCGACGCGGCCTGCGAAATGACCGACTTCTGGCGTTTCAACGTGCACTTCTGGAATCGGATCTTCGCCGAACAACCCGCGCATCCGCGGTCGGGTGATGCCTGGAACCGGCTCGAATACCGCCCTCTGGAAGGCTTCGTCCTCGCGGTGTCACCGTTCAACTTCACGGCCATCGGTGGCAACCTGCCGACGGCGCCAGCGATGGCGGGCAACGTCGTCATCTGGAAGCCCGCCAGTACGGCCGTGCTGAGCAACTACGTGCTGATGAAGATCCTGCTGGACGCAGGTCTGCCGCCAGGTGTCCTCGCGTTTCTGCCCGGCAAGGGTTCGACGATCGGTGGATTGTTGTTGGACCAACCCGACTTCGCGGGTCTGCACTTCACCGGTTCGACGGCGACGTTCAATACGATGTGGCGCCAGGTCGGGGACGCCGTCGGTCGCGGCCGGTATCGCAACTATCCGCGCCTCGTTGGCGAGACCGGCGGCAAGGACTTCGTGCTGGCCTGCCCCGACGCGGATCCCGACACCCTGGCCGTGGCCCTCGTTCGTGGTGCGTTCGAATACCAGGGTCAGAAGTGCTCGGCGGCCAGTCGTGCGTACATTCCCAGGAGTCTGTGGCCCGCGCTGAAGTCGCGCCTCGGTGATCTGCTGAGTCCGCTGAAGGTGGGTGATGTCGGCGACTTTTCGAACTTCATGGGGGCGGTCATCGATGCCGCATCCTTCCACAACATCGTGCGCTACATCGAGATGGCGCGGACCTCGGCCGATGCGCAGATCGTTTTTGGGGGCGGGTATGACAAGGGCGCCGGCTGGTTCATCCAGCCGACCGTGGTCGTGACCGACAACCCGCACCACACCCTCATGACCGAAGAGATTTTCGGACCGGTCCTGACGATCTATGTCTATGCGGACGAGGCGTTCACCGAGACGCTGGCGTTGGTCGACGCGACCACGCCCTATGCATTGACCGGAGCGGTGTTTGGCCGCGATCGGGCCAGCCTCGATCGGGTCTGCCACCGGTTGCGATACGCGGCCGGCAACTTCTACATCAACGACAAGCCCACCGGTGCAGTTGTCGGCCAACAACCTTTTGGTGGCGGCCGGGCCAGTGGCACCAACGACAAAGCGGGCAGTCCACTCAATCTGTGGCGCTGGGTCAGTCCGCGCACCATCAAGGAAACGTTTGTTCCGCCGCGAGCGGTCGAGTATCCGTTCATGGCTAAGGAATAAATACGTTGTACATATAAAGGAGATTGGCCATGCCGACGTCCGCTTCACTCGCCACATTGTTTCCCGAGGAATCGGCGGTTCCCGCGTCGTTTGCGGCCCCGAACATCATGCAGCGGGAGTATCTCGTCGACGGCGCTCTTTCCCAGTGGGATGGACCGATGCAGGAGATTCGCTCGCCGATCCTGGTCATGCGGGGCGGCACGCCGGTGCCGACGGTCCTGGGTGCTGTGCCGAAGATGTCCGAGGCGGCAGCCCTCACCGCCCTGGATGCGGCTGTCAGAGCCTACGACAACGGCCGTGGTGTCTGGCCAACCATGTCTGTCGGTGACCGGATCGCCCACGTCGAGAAGTTCATGGACCGGATGAAGGCGTGCCGGGAGCGGGTGGTGACGCTGCTGATGTGGGAAATCTGCAAGACCCTCGCAGATGCACAGAAGGAGTTCGATCGCACCGTCGACTATGTCAGGGATACCATCGAGGCATTGAAAGAACTCGATCGGACCGCCTCCCGGTTCACCATCCAACAGCAGATCATCGGGCAGATCCGCCGGGCGCCGTTGGGTGTGGTCCTGTGCATGGGGCCCTTCAACTACCCGCTCAACGAGACCTTCACGACCTTGCTGCCGGCGCTG
>CAZADH010000158.1:6583-13672 GCA_964483805.1 uncultured bacterium | reverse complement strand
ACGAGATCGCACCTGGAAATCGACGGTGTCGACCTCGATGTGGATGTCGGAGGCGCCCTCTTTGACGGCCTTTTGGATGATCAGGTTGGTGAACTTGACCACCGGGGTGTCTTGCACCGAGGCATCGTCGGATTCGATGCTGGCGAGCAGCTTCTCGCCCTCGACCTCCTGCACCTGCTGCAGGGTTTCTTGCACCGACTCGGCGCCGGAATAATACTGCTCGATGATCGCGGCGATGCGACGCGAACTGGCGAGCACCAGCGAAATCGGCTTCTGGATGCGATTCTCGAGGTCGTCGATCACCGATACGTTGAGCGGGTCGGAGGTGGCGACCACGAGGCGGCCATGATCGAGATGCAACGGCATGAGATTGTACTTCTTGGCCAGCGCGTAGGGGATCTCGTGAATCACCGTGGGGTCGACGAGAAGCTCGTCGTCGGGGATGTTCGGGATGCCGAGCTGTCGGGTCAGCACCTCGAGCAGATTCGACTCGGTGATCAGGTTCATGTCGATCAGGGCTTCGCCGAGTCGACCGCCACGTTCTTTGACGCGCTTGAGCGCGTCGTCGAGCTGATCGGGCGTGACCCACCCCAGGTCGGTCAGTGTGTCGCCGATGCGTTTCATAATGAGTGTATTCTAACCCGCATCCGGTCTCGATTCAAGGCGACCGTTTCGTGGCAGCATTCGTTGGGCTGTTTCCGCGGGGTCGGGTCAGGTATGCCGTGCCCCTGGGGTCGGGCGCGAGAGCGTCTGTCTGTGTGCCCCTCGACAGGCTTGTGGGGGCAAGCGTACACGAGAAGATCGCGAACCCAGGGTAATCGCAGACCAAAGGATCTGCCCGATTTCTCTTGAACCCGAGGTTGTGCGTTGCCGTTCGGCGGGGGGAAGTCACCGCGCACCGGGATGTCGCGCCCAGGAATCGGCGTGCTGGTTCAAGACCCCGAAACCCGGGCGCTACGGTCATCCGGCACCGGTCGTTGGTGCTACTTCTTGGCGCGGATCTCGCGGCACTGGAACAACACCGCCAGCTCATCGTTGTTGCAGTCGGCGATTTCGAGGGTCGTGTCTTTGGTGGCGAGGGTCTCGATCAGATGGTCTTCGAGGCCGCCATCGACAAGATACGAGTAGAATTTCTGGGCGATCTTTTCAGAACCCGGGCCGGTGAATTCGATGCGAACGGATTTCATCGGGTGCTCCTTGTGTCTGCCATGGGGTGTACCCCGCGATTGTAGACCAGGCGACCCGGCAGGGCAAACCCGGCGCAAAAACAAGCCCTCCCCCGCGGCGGCCGCGTGGGGAGGGTCAGTGAGGGGTCTTGCCAAAGCAATACGTCTTATTTACCTTTCAGCAGAGCCGCGTTCGCGTCGATGACCTGCTGGTAGTATTTTTGGGCCTCGGCGGCGTTGCCCTGATCGCGGTAGATGTTGGCCAGTTCGAGCATCAAACGTGACTTGGTTTGCGCCTCGGTGGCCTTGGTCGATGCATCGAGGAGCGTCTTCTTGGCGTCTTCGAGCTTGTTCTGCTTCAGATAGAGCTTGGCGATCTTGATGCTGATGTGGATCGCCTTCTCGGACATTTCGCGCACCGGCTCGGGCAACGTCGGATCGTCTTTCAGTGCATCACGCAGATCGAGAATCTTCTTGAGCTGGCCGATCGCCTCATCGATCTTGCCGTCTTTTTCGAACATTTCGGCCATATTCTTGTAAGCCTCAGCCGTGGCCTGAATGGCGCCCATCCGTTCCATCTGCTCCTTGCTCGGACGGGGGCCGCGATGACCGGGGCCGCCCGGACCACCAGGGCCTCCCGGACCGCGGGGACCGTCGTCATCCATCATCCCCGGGCCGCCCTGCCCCATCCCCGGGCCGCGGGCCCGCTTCTCTTGATCCTGGGCCCACACCGCTCCGGCCAGAACGAAAACGGCAAGCGCAAACACGCACAGGGACACAGCAATACGTCGTCTATCCATTGTATTTATCCTCCTCGTCAGATTGGTTGAAAAACGTCGGTAGACTCTCGGGTTCAACGAAGGTCACCCCTACTCCGGGTTCGGTACCGTGTTCGGACTTGTCGGTGATCAGATCGGCGAGGTGCAGCGCCCCGTCGACCAGAAAGCTGCCTACCATCGGTTCGGCGGTCTCGGTGAGGAAGGTCACGCTGGTGTGCGTCGTGGTGCGCCACATGTCGGGCGATTCGGGGGCATTCATGGCGAGAAAGGTCGGCAATGCCGTGTCTGGAGTGGCCTGCGGCATCGATAGAGTCGACAACGACCCCGCGTGCCAGAGGACCGACGCCGACAGCAGAACGACGAGGGTTGCCACGCCCACCGGGACGAGACTTCGAGAGCACCAGGCCAGCACCTTCTCGAACAGGGATGGCGTCGGCACTGCGTCACCGCCGTGCGTGGGCAGATCGGCGAGTACGCGCTCGAGAACGTGCGCCGGCGGGGCGACCAGGGGAAGGGCCGAGAAAGCGTTGCGGTCGTTCGTGACCCCGCTGCCCAAAACCTCGGTCAGCAGTTGCCGGCACGCGGGGCACCGATCGACGTGGTCGGCGACGTGAGCCGGGTCCGCGGCGCCCATGCGGGCGTCGTGTTCATGAAGCCACTGTTTGAACTGCCTGCAATCCATGCTCTCTTCCTTCCGTGAGGCTCGCCATGTGGCGGCGGAACCGATCGCGCGCCCGGAACAACAACACCTTGGCGTGGTTCTCGGTCACCTCGAGCACCTGGGCGACCTCGGCCATGCTCAGATCGTCGAAATACGCCAGCAAAAGCACCATGCGATCGCGCTCGGGGAGTCCCGCGAGCACCTTCTCGACCCACATTCTTTGATCGGCCCGCTCGAACTCGCGGCCCGGATGGTTCGCCGGCGGTTCGTCAGGCAATGTGTCGATCGAGATCTCGCGGCCCCGGGTTGCCAGCAACCGGCCCACCATGCGGTATTGAATGGTATACAACCAGGTCTTGAACCGTGACTCGCCGCGAAACCGGCCCAGTGCCGCAAATGCGGCGGCGAACGTTTCCTGGAGGGCGTCTTCGGCAAGATGCGGGTCGCGCAGGGTTCGCAGGGCCACGTTGTAGACGAACCCGGCGTAGCGGTTGTAGAGCTCGCGGTACGCTTTCGCGTCACCGCGTACCGCCGCAGCGATCAGTTCTCGTTCGTCGGTCGCCATCGTCAACTGTGTGTCGCCTTCGGTTGGGTTCGGTTACAGGTCGCCCGCAGATTTTTCACAACGCCCATTTTCGACCACAACTCGCTTGGGTGCAACCGGCAGATCGAGGGCCAACGGGACCTTCCTCGCGTAATCACTGGAGTCGCGGTCGAGGCGACGGCGCCGTCCGGTCGTTCGGGCGCCGTTTCCCGAAAACAGTTCGCCCCCACCCGGCCCGATGGTCCGGATGGGGGCGAGGCGCGGCACGACGCCGGCGGCGTCAGTTGCCGATGTAGATGACCTCTTCTTCGAGTTGGATGCCGAACAACTCGGCCACCCGGGTCTTCAGTTCCCGGGCGAGCGCTTTCACGTCACGGGCCGTGGCGCGGCCGCAGTTGATGATGAAGTTGGCATGCTTCTCATAGACCGAGGCTCCGCCGACAGCGACTTTCTTGGCGCCGGCTTGCTCGAGAACCGCACCGGCAGGGCGGCGACGCGTCTCGCCCGGAGCCGGGTCGAGGTTCTTGAAATACGATCCGGCCGAACCCACCTGGGGCGGCGGATGCTTGGCCGAGCGTTGCACAAAGATCTCTTTCATCTTGGCGCGGATCTCGTCACGGTTTCCTGGTTCCACGCGAAACGTTGCATTCAATACGACATATTGCTCGTGTTTGAGCCGGCTGTCGCGGTAGGTGAACCGGAGGAAATCACGGTTGACCTGCATGATCTCACCGGTCGGCGAAAGCAGGTCGGCCTGCACGAGACTGTCGGCAATACAACTGCCATACGCTCCGGCATTGCCGCAGATGGCACCCCCGACCGTGCCGGGAATCCCGGTTGCCCACTCGAACCCCGCCATGCCGGCGCGATACGCCAGGCCAACGAGATAGGCCAACGGGCGGCCGGAGCTGACCGTGATCGTCTTGGTGACCGGATCGACGAGGTCGCCGTCGTGCGACACATTGCGAATCACCAGGCCGCGCACGCCTTCGTCGGCAATCAGCACGTTCGAGCCGCCGCCGAGCAGCAGCCACGGGATGCCCTGGTTGCGCGCGTAGGTGATGGCATCGGCGACCTCGGTCTCGGACTCGGCCTCGACGAAGAGTTCGGCGCGGCCGCCGATGTGAAAGGTCGTGAACGGCGCCAGCGTCACGCCGCGTTGGATCTTGCCGGCCGTCAGACGATCGTTCAGGGTCATGGTTTGCCTCCTCGAATGCGCGATGGACGCCGCGCACTTCTGTCTCCGACATCCATCGGCATTTGCTGAGGTTTGCTTGAATCGACGCGACCCGCCCGCACACGATGTGCGTAGTGGGCGTTTGCTGCCATGGATGGCAGCGTGAAACGCCAGTTTCGCGCAGTGCAAACGACCCGGCCGACAGATCCGGCCGGGTCGCGGGAAAACGGAATCGACAACGTGCTCTGCACCCGTCCCCGGCCGTACTGCGCGTGAGGAAAGGAGGCGGAGCGTGTTGGCAGTCGCTTACTTCGCGGCCGGGGCCGGAGCAGCGCCGGCGGCGTCTTGCAGGATCGCCAGCTCGAACACGTCGTTGCCCTTGACCTTCTCGGCGAGTTCGTAACCCTTCACGACCTGTCCGAATACCGTGTATTGACCGTCGAGGTGCGGGATGGCATTGAGGCAGATGTAGAACTGGCTGCCGGCCGAATCGGGATCCTGCGAGCGGGCCATCGCCAGCGTGCCCTTGACGTGCTTGCGGCTGCTGAACTCGGCCTTGATATTGTAGCCCGGGCCTCCGGTGCCGACGGCCGGGTCGTTGGGGTTCTTCGACAGCGGGTCGCCGCCCTGAATGACGAAGCCCGGCACCACGCGGTGGAAGCGCAGTCCGTTGTAGAAGCCCTTCTTGATCAGGGTCAGGAACGACTCGACGTGTTTGGGGGCCACATCGGGATACAGCTCGATGATCATCTCGCCGCCGCCAACCGTGAGCTTGACCACCGGGTTCGTGGCTTTCTCGAGCTTGACATCGGCCGGCACCTGGGCCGCGAGCAAAACGGGCAACGAGAACGCGAGCATCAACAGCATGTACTTCATTGTTGGGAAACTCCTTATGAATTGTTGGTATTGCTTGTTCGGGCCGGCGGTCGACCCACCGACCCGGCGCGATTATAACAGCCGCCCCTGCCCCGGGCAAACCTGGAGTCGACGAGCCGGGGCGAGTCGGGGCCAGACCCTTGGGGACTTTCGTACGTTATGCAGCCCGAAACAGTGATTCGACAAAGGTTTCCGCGAGTTTCGAGGACTCATCCCCATCGGGGACACTTTCGGAAATTCGACAGTGCTCGCCATTTCGGATGAACCATGTCCAGACGATGCCGTACGTGAAATACTCGATAAGCGCGACGCGTTCAGGACCCTGGCCTTGCCATTGCCAGGACTGGGGCGTCTCGATGCGCAAGTGCTGCTTGACGTGCCGGGCAGAGTGGCGATTCATGGGCGCGGTTCACAACCTGTGCAAGATCTTTGCAATCACGCGACGCAAGAAATCAAAAGTGCTGGGAGCAAGGTGAATGAGCAAGGCGAATGCGGCAAGAAACAACCCGTTTCATGCCGCCGCCCGTCCAATGAAACAGTCTCATCGGCCCGATACAAGTCACGCCATCAGCCCACCAAGGCGCGAAATCCGATTTGCACAACGGACTCCGAAGGGAGAAAACGGCGGCGATCAGTTCGGCGCCACCGCCGTGCAGGTGTTGAGGTCGGTGATGGTTCCGTAATTGCCGGAACCGGGATACTGGGTGAACTCGAACGGCGTCCAGTACAGATTGCCGGTGCCTGGGTTGTCGGGCATCACGTATTCACGGGTTTCTCCACCCGGCAGATAGAGGGTGATTTTGGCCTTCGAGTTGGTTGGAAGTTGTTGGGCATACGGGGCGCCGCTTTGCCAGAGGACGACGTAAACACGATACGTTCCGGCGTTCGTGTATTTGTCGATACTGATGGTTTCCGGGCCATATCCCGCCGAGGAATCACGATCCTTGGCAGCGGTGATCCCGGCATCCGAATAGTTATAGGAACTGGCGTTTGTATAGCCAATAAAGAAACGACCCGCAGCACTGGTGGGCCCCTTCATGCTCAACTCGAAATCACCGGGCGTTGCCCCCCAGGTCAGAGCCATGCGCAGAGTGCCGAGTGCCAGGAGTTTCGACAGCAAGAGAGTCTGGGTCTGAACCTCGCCGGCGACCACGGTGACGTTAACATAGCGCGTCTCATACGTGGCTTTCTGAATTTCGAGGGTGTAGGCTCCTGGATCGACGAGCGCAGAGAAGAGGCCGGCCGCGCTCGTGGTCGTTGTCAGAAGGATCGCGCCCGTTTTTGCATCTGTGCCGGTCCGGACATTGACTGTGCAATCGGCAATGACGGCATTGTTCTGTGAGTCTTTGACGGTGCCGCTCACGCCATTGGGTTTGGGCTGCCAGCGGGCATAGAGAGTGACGTTGGCGGTGCCGATGACGAAGGTCGCTCCGGGGGCATACGATGTGCCGGTGCCGTCGGCCGCGGTGTTCCAGCCGGCGAAGTCATTGCCGGTTTTGGCCAAATTGCCCGAATTGCTCTTGACCGTGACCGTCGAGCCGACGAGGTATTCAACACTGTCGGTGGGCACATCCCCGGACGTCTGGCCGTTTCCAGAGTAGGTCACGGAATAAACCGCCGTCCACTTCGCATAGAGCGTCGTCGCCTGCGTCACCACGTCGGTCGCGAAGACCCACGCGTTCGTGCAGGCCGCTTCTTTGTACCAGCCGCCGAAGGCATAACCCGTGCGGGTCGGCGCCGTCGGTTCGGTGGGCTTGCCGCCCGAGTTGACGGTCTGCTCGGTGACTGCACTGCCGCCCTGGGCGTCGAAAGTGACGGTGAACGAATTGATCGTCCACTTCGCATAGAGCGTCGTCGCCTGCGTCACCACGTCGGTCGCGAAGACC
>CAZADH010000158.1:0-6483 GCA_964483805.1 uncultured bacterium | reverse complement strand
TCGTGCAGGCCGCTTCTTTGTACCAGCCGCCGAAGGCATAACCCGTGCGGGTCGGGGCCGTCGGGGCGGTCGCGGTTGCGTTGAAAACAATACTTTGGGCAGCGACGTCGGAGCCCCCTTGCGAGTTGAACGTGACCTCAAAGAATTCGGAAAGTGAAGCATCGAGCGTCTGGGTCTGATTTGCGGTGACCGTCGTGTTGAGAAAACGGGTTGGGTATCCCGTTTTCTGAAACTCGAGTGTATAGCTTCCTGCATCGAGACTAAGCGTGTATTTCCCTGATGCATCTGAAGTCGCCGTTCGAACGATGGCTCCGGTTTGCACGTTGGTACCAGTACGAGCATTGACTACACAACCGGAAACAGCGGCGTTGGTCTTGGCGTTCGAGACGGTTCCCGAAACGCTTCCTGCTCTTGCCTCCAAAAACAAGGGAAGAGAAAAGACACGCACCGGCTTCGTTGAATACCGGCTAAGATTGAGGGAGATTGTCGGCGATGCCGGCGCCGTGAGGCGTATGAGGACCTCTGGGGTGAATTCGGTCGCGGAGGCCACAGGCCAGTAACTGCCCATTGGCTTCCACAAATTCCTGAACCATAAGGGGGCTTCCCGCGCGACTCCCCCCAATGCAGCAGTATACCTCAAGATATGATCATCCCACGAAAACCTCTCTTGGGCGTCAAGAGAGCGGATTCCGGAGGCCAGCAGTGTCTGAGCGAGGTCTTTGCCGAGAGACTCGATGACCGATGTGCTCGGTGGCTCGATGTAGCAAACGAGCGTTGCGACTTGGCCAGGTGCGAGCGGAACTGTCGTTGCGAACCGAGCATTTGCAGCGGCAGAAAACGTGGCAACCGCTGCGTTGTTGATCACAACCGAACAGAGAAGATCCGAAGTCGGTGGAGGCGAAAGCGTTCGCGAAACCTTGGCTGTCGTGGTGCCCCAACCGTTGATGTCCCACGCCGGACCAACCGCTTCCATACGATCTGGATCGTCGCACCTGGGGCAGTGGTACAGTTTGTCTGTGTGGTGGAATTGCACGGCCACCTGGTTGATCAGCCAACTATACTGCGTGACAAACTGGCCGCTTACGGTATGACTGAATACGAGCTGCGCTCCGGTGGCTGTCAAAGACAGACTTGCCGAAGCCGGGGGGGGTTCCGATGATGGGAGTAAGAGTTGCCGTGACCGAGCCGAGTGCCCTGGATCCAACCAACGGGATGAGATAGTCACACTCGATGTCGTGCTCGGGACGTGTCCAGCACATTCGGATAGACGGATTCGGCGGAGGCTCGATTGGCGTGGACAGTGCAGGAACGTTACTCGTGAAGAGCCTCGAATTGGCCAATCCCATTGCGCTCATCGAGGCATACAGTTCATGCATCTGCGGATTGAGAATAAGCGCTGTGATCGTGGTGGCGGGAAGAACGGAAAAATCAGGTTTCAATTCGAGGTTCACCGATGGCGAAGCGATGGGAACCGCAGTGAAATCGGCCTGCGGTTGCATTGGCAAGGTTTCGACCAACTCTCTGACGGTTTGCGCAATCAAGGGGGCCGAAGCAATGTCTTGGCTTGACTCGAGGAGATAGCTGCTGTCTGAATAGAGCCCCGCCATGGCATTGATGATCGGCATGATCCGCGCAGTGGGTAGGCTGTCGGAAAGAGCGAAGAAATCAATGGAGTATCCAGCCTTTGCCTTCGCCGCTTCGTAGACCAGCACCCGAGCCGTTGTTTCGACGCCGTAGGGAGGGGAGGCAATTGCCTGTGCGTGGCTGACAATCGTAGAAATGCGCCGCCCGCCGGCAGCGTTCGCGTAGTCGAACCGGTAAAAACTGTAGGCAGGCACGTTGACGGGGAGCCGCAGATTTGCTTGTCCGGTTCTGACGGCCTCAATTACCGAGTTGATCACATCGGGAGACAGATTCACCGTGGCCCCCGTCTGCACCGCCTGTGGTAAGTCTTCACTCAAGTTGCCGAGGGGCTGGAACCGACACGCAATGAGGAAAACCAGACTGACCATAAGAACGCTGTTCACGAAAGTTCGCAGGAAGCTCATCTTGGGAAAGCTCCTGAATTTCTGGATGGCATTTTATTGTCTCTTCTCAACGTAGACGGTCATTATAAAGTAACCTTCAGACATTAGTCAATGACACAAATCCCCCAATCCCCCTCGCCTTGATTCCTCTGCCACGATGAATCTGCTCTCCGGTCGATATCTTTCGTGAGGAAGGGCGTTAACATCTCTGAACATCTCTGAACTCAGCATCTCTTGACAGTGATGGTTTGAGCACGATAGGATCGACAGCCAACAGAGGGAAGACCACGCCATGTATCCGTATATATCGCTCTGGGGATATGTTTCCCCCTTCGACAATTACAGCCTGTTCAAGGCCCTGGGCTTTTTGTTTGGGGTTCTTCTCGGTTTGTACAATGCGCCCAAAGCCGGGTTTTCGCGAGCCAGGACACTCGAGGTTTCCGTCTGGCTAACGATCTTTGGGCTTCTGGGCTCTCGCCTCCTGTACATCATCTTGTTTCTTCACCGGTATTCGGATCTGAAAGACATTTTTCCCTTTCACAGCGGCCAAGTCTTCTTTGGCGGGTTTCTTGGCGGGACGATTACCGTGGTCCTCTATTTGCGTTACCACCGGTTGAGCGTTCGCGATTTTGCCGATCTTACCGCTCCGTCTCTCGGCCTGGCTCATTGCCTTGGTCGCCTCGGCTGTTTTTGCGCCGGGTGCTGTTACGGCAAACCGACCACGGTTCCCTGGGGAGTGCTCTTTCCTTTTCATACCCAACCGCGCCATCCCACGCAGCTTTACGAAGCCTTCTTCTTGCTCTTTCTCAGCTTTTGGACCCTGCGAATGCTCCACACGCGGTCGGGTTCGCAACAATCTGACGGGTCATCCGCTGTGCCGGCGGGCTCGTGGTTGGTGCGCGGTCGCATCGGCGGTTTGTATTTGATTGCTTACGGTTGCTTCCGTTTCCTGCTCGAGTATCTGCGGGACGACAATCGCGGGGGCTTCTTTACACCCCTCGCGCTGTCGCCGTCCCAGCTCATTTCATTGGCCATCATTGTCGTTGCCCTGTTTTGGCTGCGCTATTGCGCGGTGAGGGCGCGCGACGAAGCAGTCTCGGCGAACTTGCTCCAATCGAGTGACGATCAAGCAAACCCATAATCCAAGCCACCCAGAGACGCCAAGTCATCGCGGCCCCATGCGATTGAGCTACGCAGTAGAGCGGCTTGTTCCCGCCATGGATCGACACGGTTCGATTCGATGTCCAGACCCATCACCAAAGCGACCTCTCTAATCTCGTCGTCGCTTGTTTCGGCAAAGACATCGATGAAAGGTAGCACCTTTTCGAGCAACCACCGAGTATTCGCGTTCGGCGCCGGCTTCGCCGCCCTCTTCTTCCCGGTCGCGGCGGCCGGCCTGGTCGGTTTGGTCATCGCGAAATCCGGGACCGCGGGGCGCCGTGCAGGCACTTGGCGAACCGCCTCTTAGCCTCTTTGTGGTGGATACCCTTGCCGGCGTCGAGTTCGCGAATCCCAGCGCCAACTTGCCTGAGAAAGCGATCTTCATCCACAGCCATTTGGCTGATGACCGACATCATGTCTTTCATGGTGACACCGCGCCGAACCGCTTCCGCCTTGATCTTGTCGTATGTCGCCGCATCTACCCGGACGAACTTGTCAGGTGCGCGCGTCGTCACAAGGCAATTCGGTAGCTCGCCGGCCGATACAGCGGCGCCGGGATCGGCTTGCCCAGGTCGCGCGCCGATGCCAGCCACATCGCCTTTGCCTTCTCGACCTCGGCAAGCGCTTCAACCGTCGTGTCGTCGGGAAGTCTTCGCGCGGCCTCGATGATTCGCGCCTTTGCGGTCTTCTTCGGAGTCACGCAACCCGGCCCCTCTGCGTCGGGGCGTGTTTGATCCCGAGCAAACCGTCGATCGACAGGTCTTCGTCAAGCAGGGGCCAGTGGATGCCGTAACCGGACGGAGATACTTCATAGCGTTCGCGCTCGATCGCTGACGCCCCGGCCAGCGGTGACGACACCTTCGACAGTTCGAAACGATTTTCGGTGCCGTCGATCTCTATTGTCATCGTGTCTCCCGAAAACGTCACGGGGCCAACGGTGTGAAAACGGCGGCTCATTGCTTCCTCCTCTGGAACTCGTCCCAGTTTTCTTCAATGAACTCGAAATTGTCGAAGATGATCCGCTTCACCAGTCTGCCGTCACGCGGAGACATGCCGCGTGAGAATGCTTCCTCGAGCGAAAACGCTTCGCGGTCCAGCCAGTACTTCGCTTCCTTTTCTCAGTTGATGCAATGAATGTGAATAGGCTCTGCTCACTCGTTCGCATAGAAGAAGAACCGCCACCCAAATAGAAAAATGATCGTTGGCATGGATTACCTAACTGGTGTGGAATCCGGGCCGAACGTCTCGACGTGAAACCTGATGGCCGATTTCAGGTCGGCAAGGGCTTCGTCGTAGTTGCTCCCCTGGCCGACGACAACGCCATTCATGCCGATTGGGTAGGCCACGTAACCGTCGGGGTGTTTCTCGATTATGATATTCAGTTTCATGGATTCTCTTTCGTGCTCACTTTGCTCGGCTCATCGGTGATCACGCGGCCCGCTTGCGCCGCTTCTTTGCTGCCGGCCCGTTGTCGACTTCCCAGCCACGGCAGGCCAGTTTGACCATGATCGGCACCGGCTTTGCGCCGATGTTGTAGTAGGCCACCATGCGGCGCGACATGCCCAGCGCGGCGGCCGCCCCATCGAACGTCAACCCGTTGCGCTCCATCCACGCGTTGAACTCGCCAGGGCTCCACGCCTCGCCGGCCTGCGTCTTCGCGTCGCAGTAGAGAGTATCCGCACCGATGCCGATGTCGCCGGGCCAGTCTACGGATGTCCCATCGTCGCCGATCGCGGCCTTTGAAAAGTGTCTCGGTTCGCGCAGTCGGCCCATCGGCCCCTGGTCGGCGAACGCGGCCGAAAGATCGACGTCAAGGACTTCGCGCGCACCGAACGTCAGCCGTAGAACGCCATGCCTGACGACTTCGAGCGCGGTGATTTTCTTGGTCATCTTGGGTTCATCTCCTGCCAGATTCGCAAGAGCTTCTCTTTGTTCTTGCGCGCCCAATCAAGGGCCGGTTGAATTGTTCGAGGTAACGCACGACCGGCGAGTATTTCGAGCGTTGCGATACTGACGGCGCAGTCGCCACCGCCGGGAATCTTGATGTGAAAGTGCGGTATACCGTGCTCGCGACCACCGACCACAAGCCGCATCCGGCCTATCATGTGAACGGTTCGCATGGGTCAACTATAGTGCATCCGATGCACTGGCGCAACACCGACTCATCAAGTCATGCGCCCACACCCGCCTTCACGCCGTCCAGGTGATCGGCCCACGCCTGCATCATTCGCCGCCGCTCGGGCAGATGCTGGGCCCGGTTATAGGTGGCGCCCAGAGGACCACGAACCGTGTGGGCCAACTGGTGCTCGATGAGGTCGGCGCGGAACCCGAGAACTTCATCGAGCCATGTTCTTGCCACAGATCGCCAGCCATGCGCGCTCATCTCGTCCTTCGTGAACCCCATGCTTCGAAGGGCAACCAGGAGCGTCGACGATGAGATGCCCGCGCCGAGAGTGTGCCGGCTGGGGAACACCATCTCGCCGGATCCGGTGAGCGGGTGCAGGGCTCGCAGAATGGCCACGGCCTGGCGCGACAGTGGCACGATGTGATCAGTTCGGGTCTTGGTGACGCGGTATGACCAGGTGCCGGCGTCGAGGTCGATATCAGCCCACCGTGCCGATCGCAGTTCGCCAGGTCTCACGAACGTGAGCGGCAACAACTTCATTGCGCTGGTCACGATGAACGAGCCGCGGTAGGCGTCGATCGCGCGCAACAGTTCGCGGATTCTGCCCTCGGACAGGATCGCCGCTCGGTGGGAACCGCGGTATGGGGTCAGCGCCCCGCGCAGATCCCGTGCCGGGTTCCGTCTGGCCCTGCCCGTGGCCATGGCATATTGGAACACCTGGCCGCACGTGCCCAGCACCATGCGCGCCGTCGGCAACGCCCCTCTGGCCTCGATCCCGCGCAACGCCTGCAGCAGTTCGGGCGCCTCGATCTCGTCAACCGGCCGCGCGCCGATCGCCGGGAATGCGTCCAGTTCAAGGCGCCTGATTGCATTGGTCGCCGATGCCCGGGTCCAGGCGGTTGCCATCTTCGCGTGCCACTCGCGGGCCACGGCCTCGAACGAGTTGACGAGTCGCGACGCAGCCACCGCCTTGCCGTGCTTCCGGTGCGCCGACGGGTCGATGCCTTCCCGTAACAAGCGCTTCATCTCGTCGCGCTTCAGGCGGGCAGCGGCCAAACTCACCTCGGGGTAGGTGCCCAGCGACAGCCGTTTGTGCTTGCCACCGAAGGTGAACTTGAACCGCCACCAGCGCCCGCCGGCCGGTGACATCTCGAGGTATAAGCCATGGCT
>CAZADH010000157.1:10896-13775 GCA_964483805.1 uncultured bacterium | reverse complement strand
CACGGCTAAGGGCACAGGCCGATCGCGCCCGACCTTCACGCCCACAGGTGACGTCACACCGGGTGACATCACAGCCAACACGACGTATGGCGGTTGACAAAGCTCGTTTGCGTTCGCTAGACTGACCCGTCACGCGCCACGATTGGCCGGTGTCCGTTCAGTGCCGTTGTTGCTCGCCATTCCGCGAACGACGGGCCATCGAACCGGACCCGAACCAAAGACACCTCCGGCAGTTTCTCTACATTCCACCGCCTGAATCGCCTCTGGAGGCCCCATGAGTCATCGCCTGTTGTCCACGAAACCAATCGACCGCATTCTTGCCGAGGCGGAGGGAGGCGAACACAAACTGCGCCGTACACTCGGCGCCTGGCATCTGACCCTGCTTGGCATCGGCGCCATCATCGGCGCCGGCATTTTTGTCATCACCGGCAAAGCGGCCGCGCAGCACGCGGGCCCCGCCATCGTGCTGTCGTTCATCGTGTCGGGTTTCGCCTGCGCGTTCGCGGGTCTCTGTTATGCCGAGTTTGCTTCGATGATTCCGATCGCGGGCAGCGCCTACACCTACGCCTACGCGACCATGGGTGAGCTGATGGCCTGGATCATCGGCTGGGACCTCATTCTCGAGTATCTGTTCGCCTCGTCGACGGTCGCCGTCGGGTGGTCTGGCTATGTCGTCAGTTTTCTCAAAGATTTTGGCGTCGCCATTCCACCTGAACTGACGCAGGCCACCGGCACCAAGCTCGTGCTGCTGCCCGAAAAAGGCTGGACCCCGGTAACGCCCGAACTGCTCAAAGACCTGCAAGCCGGCGTAAGTGCACTCGCGAGCGGTGCGGCCAGTCTCGCTTCGGGCGCCGCCGGCCTCGCCTCGGGCCTGTTGCCGCAGGTCGACCCGTTGGCCGGATTGCAGACGACCACCGCGCTGTTCAATGCGCCCGCCGTGTTCATCTGCGCCCTGGTGACGATTCTGCTCGTCGTCGGCATCAAGGAATCGGCAAACTTCAACAGCTTGATCGTCTTCATCAAGGTGGGTGTCGTGCTGTTGTTCATCGGCTTCGGCTACAAGTACGTGCAACCCGCCAACTGGACCCCGTTCATCCCCGAAAACACCGGCGAGTTTGGCACCTACGGGTTCAGCGGCATCATGCGCGGTGCCGCGGTGGTGTTCTTCGCCTACATCGGTTTCGATGCCGTCTCGACGGCGGCGCAGGAAGCGAAAAACCCCGAACGGGACATGCCGATCGGCATTCTCGGCTCGCTGGTCGTCTGCACCATCCTCTACATTCTCGTGGCCCTGGTGCTCACCGGCATCGTGAAATACACGCAGCTCAACGTCGCCGACCCGATGGCCGTGGGGATCAACACCGCCGGCCCCGACCTTGCCTGGTTGCGGCCCATCATCAAGCTCGGCGCCATCGCCGGCCTCAGTTCGGTCATCCTCGTCATGTTGCTCGGCCAACCCCGCATCTTCTTCTCGATGGCCAACGATGGCCTGCTGCCGCAGATCTTCGCCAAGGTCCATCCGAAGTTCCAAACACCGTATGTCTCGACCATCCTGACCGGCGTCGTCGCGATGATCATTGCCGGGGTCCTGCCCATCAGCATCCTCGGTGAACTCGTCTCGATCGGCACCCTGCTCGCCTTCGCGCTCGTGTGCGGCGGCGTCTGGATCCTGCGCTACACGCGCCCCGATCTGCCCCGGCCGTTCCACTGTCCGCTGGTGCCACTCGTCCCGATTCTCGGCATTCTCAGCGCGGTTGCCCAGATGGTCGCGTTGCCGTTCGACACCTGGATGCGACTGCTCGTCTGGATGGCGCTCGGTTTCATCGTCTACTTTGCCTACGGTTACTGGCACAGCAAGCTCAACGAGCCGACGACAAAGTAATACAACGTATTTCTTCTTCACCACGAACCTGTCTCACAACCTCCCCTGGTCAACCGGGGGAGGTTGGCTTATCGGGCAGCGCTGCCACCGGTTTCCCCTACCATGGGTTGATCGACGTTGCGGGGCGCGACGTAATCCCAGTCCGGGGGGCAGGCGAGGGTGTTGGTCGCGAAGCCAGGTCCGACCAGGCGGGTGACCGACATGACGATGTCGTCCGATTGGGTCGCCAGGTTGCGCACGACCTGCCCCATGTCGGCACGAAAGTTCACCAACGCAGTTTTGACGTTCTGCATGGCGGCCTTCGAGGCCCACTCCGGACCCGGGGGCAAGGGCGGCCGCAAGTCGACAAACGACTTTTCAAAGGCGTACAGCATGCCAAACAACAAGAGCAGAAGCACTAGCCATCACGCCACAGCAGAAATGAATGACACCCCGGCCTACGGGTTCACATCGACCCTGATCAGGTATGAATCAACCCCGCCGCTCGACTGCCAGTTGCGCCCGACCGTGCCGTTCTGACCGGTGACGCCGCCCTGGCTCGACATGCCGCCGCGACCGGTGTTCATGCCACCGACCGGAATCCAGGTGCCCAGCCGACCGCTCACCACCGACGAGATATTGGTGTCGCCCTCACCGTACCCGAGCGTCAGCGTCACCATGTCGTCGCCGCTCAAGTTGCCGCGCACCCACAGACCCGTCGTCTGTTGCAGCACCACGCCGGTCGGACCCCACGGCGACGGCAGTGTTTCGACGCGCGTGACGGTGTCGGTCAGCGACACCTTCTGGCCCTCGATCCCGCTCACGGTGCGCGAGGCCCGCACGTTCGCCGACGACTGCCGCGACTGGACATCGGGTGACAGCGAAATCGGCGCCGGCCGCCCATTCTCGCTCTCGGCCTGCCGCACGCGCAGCAACGCCTGCACCTCTTGCTGACTGCGGTTGCCGACGTGTTCGATCGCATAGGTCAGCATGCGCGGCGGTTTGTCGAGCTGGGCGA